>CAYPZJ010000505.1:0-3035 GCA_964414635.1 uncultured Spirochaetia bacterium | reverse complement strand
GGAAATCGAAACCGTGCGTACTTCTAGCCGGATCGTGTTTCCGAAATCCAGTGAGTCACCATCCAAAGAGCTCGACAAGGAATCCGAGCCAGTTATGTCAACCTATCCTGTTGGCTATCAGATTAAAGACCCAAACAAGAATGATACGTTCCCCTGGATTCTTATCGAACAGGAACCGGACACATTCTCTATCGTAGATCTGTTTACAGGACAACCGGTATCCCGGCTCACCCCCTTCCGATCCCAGCAAAAAATCCGGTTACGCAATTATTTTTTGGAAATCCCCCCGTTTAGAATAGTACAGGCAACAGGTGGATTGCGGATTCCTTCGGAAGTAAATACCTTTAACGCAGAACGGGACAAAGATGTGTATATTTACTTTTCGATTAAAGATATGCTGCCAGATGATCGTACCACCCATCATTTCACTAAAGTGTTATTGAAACTTCATTATAATGGAGCTGAAATCAAGACGATTCCGTTCCTCATTACATCTACGATTCCTCAACAAGTAAGTAGCTATTTTTATTGGTTTCCTTTGGATCAGGGCATGTTACATAATCGAGTGGGAACGTGGAATGCTACGCTTGTGCTGGGTCAGAATATAGAGCAATCCTTTTCATTTATCATACAACGCTAGTATGAAAAAAAACATGGGTTTGAAGGTTCGTTTTTCAGCCAGATCGCTATAAACGGAGGAGGATTTATGGAACCGAATAAGATTGTTATGCTAACCGGAGGAGAGTGGCATGATTTTGAAACAAATAGCGATCTAATCACTCGGTTTATAGAGCGTTCTGGACGGTATTCCGTTACCATTATTAGGGATCCTCAGGAACTAACGACAGGTATTCTTAATGATGCGGAAGCCCTTATCGCGTATAACCAAGGTGGGAAACTAACCGATGAAGCCTTCACCCAAATAGCAGAATTTGTTAAATCAGGGAAAGGGTTTGTAGGCTTGCATGCAGCTTCTGCTGCGTTTAAAGATCATACGGACTATCATCAGTTACTGGGATCGAAATTTTTAGATCAGGGACCTCAAATAGACTTCCGCATTACATTTCGAGATGCCGATCACCCGATTATTCGACGGATTGCCCCCTTCACCATTTTTGATGAGTTGTTTGTGCTGGAGCCTTGTAGTGACTATGAACCACTTGCGTATGCTTATTGGCGAGGCAAATTTCATCCGTGTATCTATATAAAAAACTGTGGGAATGGGCGTATCTTTTATAATAGTTTGGGACATGGTATTGAAACAATTCACCATACTGATTTCCAACGATTACTTTTAAGAGGATTGGATTGGGTTTGTGGACGAGAGGAACGGGGAAAAGTCCGGTGTGGATTAATTGGTTTTGGTGCATCCTATGGGATGGGTACCTATCATGGGAATTTGATCCGTGGAACCGAAGGATTGGAATTTCATTCCGTCTGTGAGATTAATCCAGACCGGTTGGATGCAGCAAAAACAGAATTCCCATTCATTAAACCCTATTCGAAGGTGGATCAATTTCTTGCGGATCCCATGTTGGATTTAGCGGTTATCGTTACCCCCCACGATTCCCATTCCAAACTCGCGATCCAATGCATGGAAGCTGAAAAACATACCATCGTTGAAAAGCCCATGTGTATTACGAAAGATGAAGTTTATCGAATGATTGATACAGCTAAAAAGCAAGACTGCCTCCTTTCCGTTTTCCATAACCGTCGTTGGGATGTCGATTTTCTGACTATTAAAAATATTATCCAGAAGGGGATGTTAGGGCAGGTATTCCAAGTGGAATACTGTGCATCGTACTATGGTGCACAATCGCATGAATGGCGCTCAGAAAAACATATTTCAGGTGGAATTATGTATGACTGGGGAGCGCATGTATTGGATTGGGTATTATTACTCATACCCCAGCAAATCCGTGGTATCAGCGGGTTTTTCCAAAAGTTGCGGTGGCATGATGTTAGTAATGAGGATCATGGACAGATTATCCTACGGTTTGATAAAGACATTGTTGCTATGATAGAGATATCATCGTTGGCTGCCGTGCAAAAACCCCGATGGCGAATTTTGGGGGATAAAGGGGGACTTTTACTTTCACAAGATCCTGCTGTTTCACACGTGGAAATAACCAGCTACGCTTCAGGACTTCGATATGAAGGTATCATTCCATTTATGGAACAAGTGGAGTGCGGATACTATAATAACTTAGCGGATCATTTATTACTGGACGAACCCTTGGAGGTAACTCCCGAACAAGCGGGAAAGGTGGTAGCGGTCCTGGATTCTGCATCCACTGCTTCAAAAGAACAGGTAGCACAGGAATTCAATTTTGATTATTAACGGAGGTATATGGCTCAATCGCTTACCCATACTTACATTTCAAAAAAACGACGCTTACGTGGTTCGGTATTTCCCTTATAGGCTAAGAGAACCGGTACCCGAGAAAATTTCAATACATTGTCAGCAGTTGTACCAATCAACACATCCATGATTTTTCGATATCCATGGGACCCTAGCAAGATACAATCACAATCATGCTGCTGAGCAGCATCCAAAATACATTCACTTGCAACGCCATACTGTAGAATGGGATTCACATGAAAACCTGCGTTTTCAAAAAATTGACGTGCTTCATCTAAATAGCTTTCAATTTCTCGTTCTACATCCTCAGTTTCAATATTCATTACCGGTTGGACTGGTACCGAGGCTGCAACACCTGGTTGATTGCGCATTGCATTGGGCAAGAACTCTTCATGTTCGATTACCGTAACCAGATGCAGCGTAGGTTTACTTTCAGAAAAAAGATGGAGGACAAGATTGTATAAAATATCCGTTTGATTCCCAAAATCCGTAGCAACAAGCGGCTTTTGAAACATAGCACCTCCTCTTCAAAATCTGATGGATATCAGATGATACCACGCTGTCCTGACATTTTTCTATTCAAAAATAGGTTTAGCTCTTAGCCTTCCAATTCTCCGTTCTTGTCCCTTTAGCTCGTTCCCCTACCGGTGTCGACAGATAAGGGTGTGAGAAT
>CAYPZJ010000504.1:0-3059 GCA_964414635.1 uncultured Spirochaetia bacterium | reverse complement strand
TTGACAAATAACATAGGATGACTTTGTACTTGTTTCATCAGTATGAGATTCATCCTGAAGTATGGGCTTGTAATTATAAAAAACTTTGTTATTTTATTTTTGATAGAAAGAAGGGATCTAGTCTGCGTCGTTCTATATAACATGTAAATGGGCGTCTTATTCTTTGTAGAATACAGGACGAATACGAGGTACTTATGTTTTTTATATTCAAACTTATCCGATTTACCCTCAAATTCAATCATACCCTAAAGGGTACTACTGAATGCAGATTCCAGAAAGACAAAGGTGATAACCCCATGTTTTTTGCATATAAATATCTATCAAAGTATGGATTTGTTTCACATCTTTTAAGCCTGCTTCTCATTCTAAACTTGGGGGTTATGATAAGTAGCTGCAATTCGGAATCGATTGAAGCATTGCTTGATGGTCGATTTATTGAACCGATCTATTTAACGACTGAATCCGTAATCCCTACAGATCTTTATACATTAGAAGTGAATATCAAACAGCCTTTTCATTGGGCATCTCAAGCAGATAAGGCTCGCATCATAATTTCCGATGAAAGCGATCAATTATTACCTATACTCACCATAAAACAAACAAGCGATACGCGTCTAATCATTAGCACAAGCATGCAAACCCCTTCCCAACGCTATCAGCTAACCATACAAAACCTAGTGGGAAAAAATAAAGAAATCACCCCGGATGGCGGCTTGATCGCAACCTTTCAGGGTTCTGGGAACATTCCATATTTTGAATTAATAGGATCTTCTACTATTGTTTCTCACACACCGTTTGTTTTCACCATTCAAGTGAAAAACTCAGCTGATCAACGTATTCTTCCTCAATATAATCAATCATTATCCTGGAATTGGGTGGGGGAAGGAACCTTCACCATTTTGGATGAAGGGGAGTGGGAACAAGGTGAACGTATCGTACAAGCTGTTTATGAAACAGACATCGCTGGAGGTGAAACCGAATCTATTTCCATTTCTGTTAAACAGGATACCAATGGGCTTATTAGCGGTAGTTTAAACGATATTACCGTGATGGGGCGAATTAGATTGGATCACTTTGAATTGCAGGCACCATCCAGTACACCTCCTGGAGGGTATTTTGATTTAGAAATCCGTGCAATAGGAGATGATAATAACGTATTCACTTCGTATTCAGGAACCGTCCAGCTGGAAAGCATTTCTTTATTGGAACAACCGGGAGAATTAAACATTAATCAAGTAGATTCATTTGTTGATGGAATTGCTACGATACAACTGGTACTGGATGATGTAGGACAATCCTTCCGCATCTTTGCAACAGATGATACCGATCCGTTAATTCAAGGAGTATCCGAGCCTATCAAAGTAGGATACGGTGTAGGGTCGAATTTTTTGCTGAGTTTACTTGCACTACCTTTTCCTCACGTAAATGGGATCCGATTAAGTTGGACTCCCATCAAAGGACCTACGAATTTTTTAATATACCGAAAAGAAGACGGATCCGGTTCGGATTTTCAATTATTGGATACAGCTATTGCAACGCGTTCGTTTTATTTTGATGACACAGCAGATGCAAATACCATCTATATATACAAACTGGAAGCCAACCATGTAGATATCGGAACACTAACCGAGGCAGTGAGCGCCCCCGTATCATATTCCACTTGTAATAATGTGACAAGTATCTCATCCAATACCGTTTGGACGAAAGAAGAGGGACCCTATTGTGTTGATTTAGGATTTTTTGTTCCATTTGGTTTTGAATTGCAGATTGAACCTGGTGTAGTAATATTATTGGGACCGAGTGCTGCATTCCAAGCAGATGGGATGATAAAAATCCTGGGTACAGCCGACGAACCTGTAATCTTTACTTCCTCTAAGTCGTCTCCCGAACCCGGAGATTGGTGGACGATCGAGTATTTGAGTCCCTCACCAGATACGATTTTTGATGGAGATACCTATCAATCCGGTTCCATACTACAACATGCAGTAATCGAATATGCAGAATTCGGTGCCCGATTCACAGATACCTCGCTATTTATTGATGGATGTATTTTCAGAAACAACGGTGATAGTACTACAGGTGGGATTGATATCGACACCAATACAAGCTCGGAAAAGTTTGTGATTCAAAATTGTCATTTTGAAAAAAATATGGGAACGGAAGTTGGTGCCATTAACGCAGAAGGAACGGAACAAAGTGATATCTTAATTCAAGGATGTACCTTCTTAAAAAATGAGGGAACAGGAGTCAGCACGCATAGTGCTGGTGCTATTTATTCGAGTCATAACGCCACACGAATCGATGAGAATTATTTCTATCTGAATACCACTGACCAGATGGGAGGGGCGATTCGCATGGACGGCACGGATGCTTCTATCACAAACAATCTCTTCCGTGAAAATACCGCCATCATTGCGGGTGGCGCTATTTATTCAGAGACAGGTACAAACAAAACCATTGCATACAATGAGTTTTACGATAATGAAGCAGAAAAAGGTGGGGCAATTGCCTTATATACCGCGGGATCCAACACGGTAAATAATAATCGGTTTATTTCCAATCGTAGCACGACCAATGGAGGTGCAATCTATCTTGATGGGGAGAACAATCAGATTCAAGATAATCATTTTGAGCTGAGCCAGGCGGATGAGGGTGGTGCTCTTGATATGAATAGTATGAACAATGTTTGTTTGCGAAATACATTCGTTAATAACCAGGCATCTTGGGCAGGTGCTGTTCTTACTCGAGTGAACAATGAAATAACGAATTGTTGGTTTGAAGAAAACCAAGCTTCTTCCGGTGGGGCTATTGTGGCGGAATTTGGGGGATTAACCGGTTCGGGAAATACGTTTGTGAGGAATACTGCAAATTTTAACTCAACCGGATCGGGGGGAGCCATCTATTTTAGTCAAGGGCAAAATGTCGATTTCCATCATTGTTACTTTAAAGAAAATGCGGCTATAGATAATGGTGGTGCAATTTATCTGAGTGGAGTCTTTTCTTCTTCCGAGATCGGAAGAGCACACGTTTGAACTCCAGTCACGTGAAACGATCTCGTA
>CAYPZJ010000503.1:0-3126 GCA_964414635.1 uncultured Spirochaetia bacterium | reverse complement strand
ATTCGTAAGGGTAAGTTGTCTAATTATATATGCTTATGTTTGATTGAGTCTATAACTTGTCCTATAAGGAAAAACAATAAAACTGTACAAAATTCGCACCCTTAGTCTTTAGTAATCCGAGCGTATTCCATCCCAAAAAAGATTTGAACTCGATGGTTAAATCGTAGTTTGAAAATTTGCTCGGAAGTGAAATATCTGAAATCCATCTCATATCTCGCTCCGAAGTAGATTACGATAGATTTGTTGAGGGGGCGTTGGACTTCAAATCCTGTTGTAGGGCTAAAATAGATATGTTGCAGCTGTTTTTGGAATTTCCATTCCGCAAAGTTAATCGATAACTTTGATAAGAAAGGAAGTCGAAAATTCATTCCTGTTGGAAACGAAAATCGCCATCGATTGAGATGAAAATACGGCTTTATAAGTAGTGGAAGATTTGCTGTGATAAATTGAAGCCTGGTGTTTTCATGAGCAAACTGATATTGGAGCCCATCAAACCGATAGTGGGTATATCCTAGCTGAATCCCGATTTCTGCATGAATATGGGGTATAGGAAGATACAATTCCAGAAATATACCCAGCTGCAAACCGAACTGCTGCTGCTTTTTAAAGACCAATAGATTTACGGTCTGAGTATAGCTAGTATTGAATCCAAACACCATTAACGGTTGTTTTGGTGGGGGATCGTCGGTAGGAGTGGATTCTTCGGGTGGATCCTCCGATGATTCTACCGCGGTTGCATCATCACCGAATCCTATAGTTGGAAAAAAAACCATTACACCTAAAAGCAAACCAACAAGGAGAATCGGTATCCGTTGTATCGCAGTAAGGCACCTGCTCCCGAAAAAATGCACCACCTGTTTCATGATTTATCCCTTAAAACCCGCATGACACCTTTGTGGTCATGAGTTCGTATCCCTGTGTTCTTACTGAATGCTTATGTTATATTTTTCCGATAAGTATTGCTCCATTCTATCTTGGATATCAATACTTAAGGGTTGTTTAAAGACAATAAATTCGACAATATCGCCCTGAAAAAATGTATCCGAATAGGCGTCATTGCTTGACTTCCCTCCGATTGTAAATGGACCTGCGACCATCGATGGATTGCCTGCGACCATCATGGTTGTTTGATTAAATACGGGAACCGTTATGGCTTCATGTGCAAACTCTTTGCCATCCATAAAAAGCTTCATCGAGGTTTCGTTTTGTAGCCGAATTGTGAAAATATTAAACTCGTTTACATCCAATGACAACGTAGCGCCTTGATACACTCCACCATAATTTGTTGGAGTATAGATATATACTTCAGTGCCGAGATAATGCATACCATATCCTTGTTCCGAAAACGAACCGTAATCAAAAACAAAGTGATTATTCGTTGCGTCGGAAATGGTTGCAGTTCGTGATACGACCATAATAGTTAAACCATTGGTGCTTTCGCTTTCTGAAAAGATCTGTGCACTCCCAAGATCCAGACGGGTACCAATCGAATCCGCTGCGGTATTAAACCGAACAACCGGATACGTCCCCAATCCATCAGCAACATACAACGGCATCTTCGTTACTTCAGTCGGTGTTGCAGAAAATGCGCTGGGGGATTGATCATTCCAAGCGGTTATCGCATTGGCATTGTCCTTTTCAATTCCAACCGTGCTCCGTAACCATAATAAAAGCGTATCTACCTGATATGGTGAATAGGTAGAATGCCCACTATAAGCCAATAGATTACCTGCCTCATCCGTTACTGTAATATTAAAATGATAATCTAATTGGGGATCCATCTCGGTGTAGCTAACTGTAGAGGTTCCTTGAACACATTCGAGACGTGTTCCCGAATCTTGAATCAAATCCAAACTTGATAGCATCGTAGCCGTGGAATAATATACACAATAGGTTAATTTATCTTGAGAACTATAATTGTCATAAGCTTCCGCCCAACTTAAGTTTATCGTAGAATCACCCGGACGACTGCTGACATTGAGCAGTGGATTGCTCGCGACGGGTGCTTCTGTGTCCACATTCCAATAATATTCAGTCGGCTCTGTCTGCCAATTTCCTTGTTTATCCTGAACAATTAGCTGGAGCACATGTTGCCCATCGTCCGTCCCGTCTTTCACAAACGAGATCGCAATGGGGGTTGCTATATCAAGTTCGTCCTCTTGGGAAAAGTCTCCTGTTCCGCTTGCATCAAGCAAATATTTATAAGAAACAACACCCTCTGAAACGACATGCAATTCATATTGGGTTTGATTCGTAATAACCTGGGGTGGATTAACCAGCTGTCCAATCAGAAGGGTGGTATCAACCTTCCAACTTAAAACCAATGCTTCAGATTCGGGTTGGGGATTGCCATCCGAATCAATTCCACGTACACGTAAGGTTTGGGTTCCATCGGTCATCCCCGCCAAAGTAATTGACTCACCTATCGCAACGGGGGTTGACCACGTTCCATCGTTTAAAGAATAACTGTATTGTTGAAAATATTCACTCTGAAAAGAAAGGGTCAGGGTGGTTGTACTAATTACATCAGGTATCTGGGAAATAAGGGTTAGTTTAGATTGAAAAGCGGTGGTTTGTGTAGTAGGGGAATCCTGTGTCTCAATCGTAAACGATGTATCCGAAAACGGCATATGTGTATATTCTTCGAGTTCGATCCATTGGGTACAAAAAGGTATGGTAAGTATGACAAACAAGGCAAAAAGACATATCATCCTACAATTCATAACGAACCTCCTGCTATGATGTTGCTCGGGTGAGTGGAAGCAAATCAGGCTACGATAAGTACAAAGTTAGTATGCCCGAATCCACCACGCTTCCGTAGCAATCGGAAACCTTTCTTCATTAAAATATAGTAAGTTTTGCGATTTTGACACGAGAAAAAACGAAAAAAGCAACAGAACCCGTAGTTTGAACAAAATATTTATTTTTTACTGAAAACTTTAGCTTTTTTTTTGTTGCCATTAAAGAAAGGTGGGATGCGTTCCCGAAAAAGAAAGTGCAAAGATAGCGGAATCCTCTGCATCTTTTGTTAAACGCTTGCGAGATTTCTGTGATTTCGGTATCCCCTGGAATTATCCGGGAAACGGATTTTCCCTTTCAGATTTGCTCGCGGCACGAGAGACTATC
>CAYPZJ010000502.1:0-3195 GCA_964414635.1 uncultured Spirochaetia bacterium | reverse complement strand
GTGACTGGAGTTCAGACGTGTGCTCTTCCGATCTGGCTCCACCTAGTAAATAATCGCCCTTACCAATCTTGCTCATTGTCCGCCTCCTGCATCTCAGCCATCATTTTTTCGCGTTCTTTCGCTTCCTGATCTTTCAGTTCTTGTAAATAGGAATCAAATTCATCTTTATCCGCTGGTTGTGCTTGAACGGGTTGCGGTTGTTTCTTTTGTTGGGATTGGGACTGATTTTGATCACACTGATTTTGCTGATCATTTTGTTGTTCATCATCCTCATCACATTCCCGCAACTGTTTTAAGGACACAGAAATTCCCCGTGCCAGCTGGAAATTGTGTTGTCCTTCCTCATGGGTGGGATTCATTCGAAGAACCCCTTTGAAATTTTCCAGTGCTGTTTTTACTTTTTCCTGGGCTTGTTCATTCGCTGATTTAGGCAAACACGGATCATCCTGCGTCCCTTTTAAATTCTGATTGATAATCCCACCCGCTTCGAGAAGCGCATTGTAACCATTCGTAAAATAGTTTTCTAATTCAGGAGGGGGAGGATCGGGATAGGGATCATCCGGATAGACCAAGTCCACCATCAGAAAGTATAGTACCAAAGCTAAAAAGAGCATTGTAAGGGGTACGAGAATATAAGGAGCAAAATTTCGGAGCTGTTCCATATCAAATCACTTCCACTGCAGTTATGGTTCTCATCCGTTTTAACACCCCACAATCAAATTTCTTTCGAGAAGCAAGATATTTCGAGGGATCGGGCAAGACAAAAGCAGGTTAGCTCGGGTAGGATAAGTTGTTCTGAAATTTGGAAGGATGATTACACCCACACGTCTAATGATTTAGGGTTTTATAGGTGGGGGGTGTTGAAAAAATCAAAAATCATTCGATCTTTGTAGGGGTGACTCTTGCGGTCGTATTTTGGAACAGGATATTGGAAAGGGCAGGCGCAAGACCAGCCCCTATCATTTGCGTTTTTCAACACACCCAGGTTTAGTACCACGCGGTTCCGATCCGTGTGCTTCGTCATTGGGTCGAAGCATATAAAAATATCCTTGTCGGTGTTTTCGTAAAAAATTTTGGGCAAGCAGGCTGGAACTGCGTTGGGATACTTTATGCGGAATAACTCGCGAGGTAGCTTCGTCATGAGTAAAATAAGCAAAGCAGATATGGGTCGGATTTAAATCCAAATGCATCGCGTCGGTGCAACCCGCTAATTTTAATGCATACCCCAGCGTCTGTGCACTCACTGAATCCCCGATAGCATACACCAGCCGTTGATCTTCGGTAATCCCCAAAGCACTCCGGTGACCAAACACCGCCGTACGGCTTAACACATCATCTCCAAACCAATCTTTTCCCATATAAACCAATCCCCATGTTTTCACTTGTTCGTTGATTTGGTTGTTAATCATAATAGGCGGTTGGTTTTGAAACGCAAGGACGATGGATTTCCCCTGACGATGGATGGCACTGGCTTTTTGAGCATTATACGAACAAATTTCGGCGGTTTGATCCTCATACAAAAAAAAAGTAGCTTCATCGAACATCAGCGGGATCCGTTCTTCTCCCGCGATGGTAAACCCACCTTTATCATGTACCTGGAGAAATCCTCCATTAAATGCACCGATCAAACGATCCAGATGAGCTTCTGGAATACAACCCGTTCCTGCTTGATTTTGCATATCCAAATAACCCTGTCCAAAAACCAGATGCAAATCCACTTGTTGAAGATCAATACTTATCAAATCTACCTTTGAGTAGGATCGATGCCGATCCGGTCGGATAAAGGTTTGATAAAACGGAGCACCATAACGAGGTTCGGCAGAAGATGAAATTGGTAGTGCTTCCCACGTTCCTTCTCCATCCAAAAATGGTTTTTCAATGAGTATCGGCAACGGATCCGGAGGATGAACAATGGGACGATCCTGATGGATCGATTCGTCGGATAGGTTTTGAACAGAGGATTCGACACGTTTGATAACTTTAACAATACGATCAGCTGTATCTAATTGCTGCTGAACCGATGCATTTAGCGTCACGTCCTCTTGGTACAGCCATTGGTTACATTGATCTTTGACATGCATCCAATAACTTTCTATTTCAATCACTGCCTGCACTCCAATCAATGACCGAAGGGCATTCGCTGTTTCATTAACAAAATAGTCCCCATGCCGTACGCTTTCTGCAGTAACAAAACTAAAAAACCCCGCAACCACCGAAAAAAATAAAACACCAATATAAATTCCAATCTTAAAAGAAGGTATCGACAAGGAACGTTTAGGAGGATCGGAATGGGATGGATTAGTTACAGAACAATTAGATTCGGAGGTAGTCATATAAAGTATTGCGGCATTCAACCAGATAATCATGGAAGGAATCCATATCCGATCGATTATAAAAAGATACGGTTGCGTTACTAATTGAACAGGAAGTCAGGGTTCCAATAATCAGCTTTTGATCATCTTTGAGTCCCAAAAATCCTAGCTCCTGATCGTAATCGGGATCAATAAATTTTGCATAGTTTCGATGAAATTGTTCCAAATATTGATTGGAACGCAACGTGATCTTAATATGAAAAATTTTATTATCAAGAAAGTAAAGCGTTGCTTCCGTCCAATCCCCTTCTGGAATGGCAAAATAGGGAATCAAATCAATCGAGGGAGTAATGGTTGTTTTTTCTAATCGTTTGTATTGAACTTCATAACAGCCATCGATTTCTAGTGGGCGTGTTTCCAGAATTGCCTCTCGCTCTTCACATCCTTTCTTTTTCATAGATTCCAACAATTGGATACGATATAGATTGACATTGATTAATCCATCCATTTCATCATTGATATAATAAAAGTCATATAAATCCGTTGGTGAAATGGGTTGATACGTAACCTCGATATCACCCATACATCGCTCGAACTGATATTTATTCATACCCAGATTGATATTTTCCCACGCTAGATCGATATACGGGCTGCCCTCTCCGGCGAAGCTGGTAGCTTGCATTGTTCCCAAGATGATAAGCATTATAATGGTAATACATGCGACTTGTTTCATATTATCCTCGTACAAGTTTGATAGGTGCAATTGACCTACACCGGTTTCCCTCCGGGAATGATAATAAAAAAAAATCTACAAACCAAGTTCCTCAAATGGGGGTGCGATTTCATCTCTGGGTTTTTATAGATTTTATGTTTTAGATTATAC
>CAYPZJ010000501.1:0-3258 GCA_964414635.1 uncultured Spirochaetia bacterium | reverse complement strand
ACGTATTTCCATACATTCTTATGACGATTTTGTTGTCATAGACCAAGACCGAATATTCCCGAGCTGGGTACAATGGCTATATACCTCAACTGATCAACCTAATCACCCGCTTTTAGGTATTCCATTAAGAGGTTAAACCTCTGCATTGTAAAATAATGGTTTATTTAAAAATGGCAACACGATGCGGATGCATCCCATGCTGAGGAAACAAACGCCAAGCCAATGCAAACGAAATGAAGCAAGCTCACTTCTGAAAAGATTGCCTCGGCGCTTCGCATCGTGCAAAGACGCTTTATTCTTCAAAGGTAAATTAACTTATTTTTACATCAGTTTGAGATTTGTCTTTGGTTCGTTTACATTTGGATAGACCGATTGTTTTTCTTATCTTCTGCGTGAAAGGTGGGTGGCAACCTACCTTGAAAACCAACTAAAAGAAATGACAGTTGTCACTTGTACGCACGTCGCACCAGAGCATGATTTACGATGACAAGTAGTAAAAAGATTCCATCTAACGATAGCAGTTTCGACAAAGATAAACGCATATTTGATCTAGAAACGCTTCTGAATATCGCAAATTCGTTAACAACGACCCTCCATGTTGATAAGCTATTGCGAATGATAATCGATATCTGTTTGGGGCAATTCCTCTGTTCAACCGCGGGGATTTTTACATCAAAAGGGATGGATAATCCTGATCTAATTCTTCGAGATCATGAGGGATTCGATGACTTTATAGGATTAGAACTTCCCGACAATGTAAAACTATACAATCATTTTGTTAAAAATGCCCGATATTTGGATACCATAAAAAAAGATAGCGTATTGAATCCTTTGATCCAAAAAGTAAAGTTTTTCTCGGAATTACAGCAGGATCGAAGCCTATCCAGAATAGTGAAGAAACTGGAACCCTTGAATCCCCAGATCATTGGTGCGTTTCTACACAAAGATCGCCTTAATGGGTTATTGGTTTTAGGTGATAAGTTGACGGGAGAACGCTATACGAATAGCGAAAAGGATTTTCTAAATTCGCTAACTAGTTTTTCTGGTGTGGTTGTGGAGAATGCGCAATTATATGAAATCGGTTCCCAGGATCGTATGACGAAAGTATTCAACCATCATTACTTTCAAGCTGTTTTAGAAGAGGAGATGGCGATCAGCAGACAATATAAACGGCCTCTTTCGCTTATTATGTTGGATATTGATTATTTTAAGCATCTCAATGATACCTATGGGCATTTGCAAGGTGATATTGTACTTAAAGCTGTTGCACAGGTGTTATCCGAACAAATTGACAATATCGGTATTGTTGCTCGGTATGGTGGGGAAGAATTCACAATTATTCTACCGAATACGCCAATCGAAACGTGTCATACAATTGCTGAGACAATTCGTCACACCATCGAACACCATTCGTTTCCAGGTGATGATTTCGCCATTGCCGTCACGGCAAGTTTTGGGGTTGCAGAATTTGATCCAACCGATCCCGTGGAAAAAGATGATTTTATAAAAAAAGCGGATACAGCATTATATGTGTCTAAACGAACGGGGCGAAATCGAGTTACCATGTATTCAGAAGTGGATCCTGAAACGGATTTATTTATTGGTCATTATTTTCTTCTGCAATTGGGGGATGCGATTAAAGCGCATAGAAAGTCAAAGAAACCATTAGCATTGATCCTCATGGATGTTGATCAATTCATGGAAATCAAAGACACATACGGTTCGGACCGATCCCGACACGTTTTACGGGAACTAGCGGATATGATTAAACATACAGTCAAAGGGGATTATATCGCTGCCCATTATAAGGATGATGTGTTTTCTATCCTGCTCCCCCATGCAACGCTGTCTACTGCCTGCACTATGGCGGAGGAATTCAGAAAAACAATACAAAAGCATTCCTTTTCGTTGGAGAATGGTACAACCATGCGGCTTACGTGTAGTTTTGGTGTGGTAAGTTTTGATCCCGCTAACAAGCAATTAAATAGAAATATGTTTATCAAACAAGCTACGGTAGCCCTTTTTGCGTCCAAGGAAAATGGACGGAACCAGGTAACCGTATTTGAAACGAAAGGACGTTATTCTTCCCTGATGCGCGTAGGAAAAGACAAAGCTTAGTGCATGGGATTAACTCGAATGGTGATTTCTTCAGAAAGACCACTCTCTTGATTTTCGGAGTCAAATGCGCTGATTGAAATGTAATACACGTTATTGGGTTGCAAATTCTCCAGAACATAATAGGGATATTGAAGATTTTCAATTTGATGGCTGTAGATGATTACAGGACTTCCCTGGGTGATGTAATTCCCGGGTTCCGTACCGACGTAGATTTTATACCCACTTAAGTTTTCATCTACATTGGGATACCACTGTAAGAAGACGTTCTCATCACGCGAGGTAGCGGTTAAGCCGCTCGGAATTTCTGGAATGGGATAATTCATGTATTCGATTTGGATATCGTTAAATCGAGGAGTACTCCCACTACGCACTCCAGCTTCCATTAATACACGCCATTGAAAATACTGTCCCACCCTTTTGGGAAGCCGTTCCGGGTGATTAAGATCCACTTGTATCCAAGGTAAGTATTCTTCGGAGAATGATTCCGCAAAATAATCCTGCCGAATGCGATATTGCAACGTTACCGTGCTATCGTTAGGTTGGGTATAATTCAGAGCAAAGCGGAGTAGGGTACACGCTCGGGATTCCAAATCGTATACCTTGCTTGTAATGATCCCTGGTTTTTCAGAATAATCGGCTAGTCGAAAATCGGTTTTATAATGTTTGGTTAAAATAATTTCATCAAGATAGCCATAAAAATTTTGTCCAATCAGAATGGAAGAATGCTCGCCTGGCATAAAATGAGGGATAAGACGAAATCCATCGGAGGTTTGATCGTCTGTAGCCCAGACCCAGGTTTCCGGTTCCCCATTTACAAACAAAATCAACTGACTTGAAAGATGATTATATGCCAAGGCTACATGATACCATCGTTCTGGCAGAATTGGATTATGGGTAGAAAGGGTTAATTCTGGGGGGATCGCTGTGTGGCTTAACGTATTGGTGCTTTCAGCCTGTGATGTACGTTGATAAGGTAAGTGGAAAAAATTTTGTAGTTTCCAAGTGATTTGCTGTTTGGATAAAATGCATTGAACCCCACTATAATTCAGCCGGCTCGGATTCATATTTTCGATAGGATCGATTGAAAGAACGGGACCATATTTAGAGAATAAAATTTGATTCGTGGCGGTACGAATGGGT
>CAYPZJ010000500.1:0-3441 GCA_964414635.1 uncultured Spirochaetia bacterium | reverse complement strand
TCCCGCACGCTACAAAAATCCATCCCCCCTGACCAGAAACCTTCCGGTCCCTTAACTATTATAGAAAATCCTAAAATATCCTATTCATGACGCTTTTCAAAGCAGAAATGATATCCTAAAACCAGCTTCGGACCAAAAAGATGATGGTACATTAATGCCGCTGTCATTTGAATAATACCTTGTTGAACACGCCACCCATATACAATACCGAATGTAATCGAAACAGGAAAATACACAGAGTTGTTTGGTTTTGTTAATACAAAACTCACATTTGGATGGTAGGAAACACTGAAAAACCTTCCCCGAAAACCTAGTTTACCAGAATGACCTAATCGAGGATGATGATGAATAACTTTATAGTAATACCCAATGGAAGGGAGAAGTAACCAACGAGGATTACGGTCGGGTGAATGCTGCTCGTTCAACCATAATTCATAATAAATACCGGTAATGCGACCTATGTATGTTTGATTTAGAACACCGCTTACGTGATGTTCTTTGCTTTCTGATGATTTTAATTTCCGCATGTCCAACTGAATTGGCTTCGCCTTTTTCCAAAAAATGCCAGAACTCATCTTGATATCCAAGCCCGTATTTTTAGATGTTGTACGATAGGTTATAGAACTATTTATGGGGAATTGTAACTCCTGAACATTACTCAAATGTCTGTGCACCAGCACAAGGGATTCAAGTGTTGGGGCAAGCTGCCATAAATCTTGCGAATAGATAAACATACTTATCGGAGCGTAGGACGCACCGAACGCATATGTCACCTTTGTTTCTTCTACAAGCGGATTCGGTTCTTGTACATCGTGAACAATTGATGAAACCAAGCAAGCAGACGATAAAACAAGAAGTATGAAAAACAAAAGCAATGGTGAAAAGAAAGAGTATGCATACAAATTGCTCAGTGGTATCTTCGTTTTCATCGTTTCCACCGATATCGTATCCCGAGGGATGCTGTAATATTTAACAAATTCCCATGGATTTCTAATTGGGTATACGTTTCATCTATTCGAAAAGTATTGAATAGATGATAATCCACATGAACGGATGGAACCAAAAACCACACATGGTTTTTAGTGATATTAAACTCATACCCAAGGGAAGCAGTTACAACAAGATTCACCTGATGCTGTGCTAAAATATCTTGGAAAGGTTGTTTCTCCGAGCCATCCTGGAGCCGATGTCCTTTAAAATAAATATGAAACCCAATTCCCAAATTGACAAAAAATCCCTTTAAACGCAGTTGGGGATTAAAAAACAACGCTAAAATTTGTCTTTTATGCAGATAATTGTTTTTATAAGCAATCCACCCCGAATTGTTGCCACCTTCTACATAAATGGTTTCCTGTTGGACACGAATAGCTGCGCTGAGACCAAAATAATGATGTAAGATCCATTGATAAGTTAGCTCACCACCAAAAGTCCAGTACGGTTCATGAGGATAGGGGAAAGAAGAATTAATACAGATGGATTTTCCAACCACCGGTTGAATACCAATTAGCATTCCTTTGGACTCCAATGTGGAGGGATTCTCTTGTCCCATTGACAGCCCAGGGAGCAAGCAAAATGAAATAAGTAAAAAACCCAAAACACGAAAAATCAATTTGTCAATCCTCTACTAGGATCTATCACATGACCCATAAAAAGGATGGTGTTGGTTATCCGATCGCGAATAAAAAAGAGAAACGGTTTGTCTATTCTAACAACAGGAGGCGCACTTACTGCAAAAATAAAGTTTACAGTAGAAGCGAAAACCGTTCCTTCTTCGTCTACTTTAATAATAGACTTATGAATTAATTCATTCAGAGTAAGAGAACCACTATTCACAATGTTATCAAATACAATATAATCTAAATTAATTCCAAGCGTCTCAAAAATTGTATTCTTATCCATCGTGAAATCAAAATACCATTTAGGTAAGTACAACTCGCCATCGTTTATCTGCAAACGGGAGCATATCAAATGATAATCGTCTACGGAAAAATCTTCGCAAAAAGGTTGAAACGTTTCGTTAGGCATAACTACTAGCATACTTACTTCTTCAAATTTGTACGATAAGTCAACGACCGTTGCAGTTTTATTGGAACTGTTGGTATATGTTGCGGAGCGAAAACCAACGTTTTCAGGGCGGTACATCGTGTCAACCCGCTTTATTGAACCATCTAACAAATAAAAATTTAGGGGTTTCGTGTCCTCTTTATTGAAAAGATGGAGCCACTCTCCTTTAAAAAATGTCGCAGCCGCTAGGGCATATCTTGTATCTGAAGATATTGTATCATTTGGAATCACCTGGTTTAGCATCCCCTTTGTTCGATCGCTTATCCATTGGTTTAAAACGTCACGAATTTGATTTGAATTCGATCTAAAATTGGCTTGATAAAGTGGAGCTCCATAGAATTCAAATAGTGCATGTGCATAATCAGGTTGGATTGTCAGCGACTGATCGAGACAGTGGAGCACATCAAATGAAAGTTCTACCTTCGGTATATGAACACGTTTTCCTAACTCTATACCCAATTTATTCATTGTATGATGAAACCGCTCACTCGATAATGTACTCCGAATCCCGCTCCGTATGGTCGACTCAACTTCTCCTGAAGCACCTAAGGATATCATCGCCATGGATAAGGAAAGTAGAAGAGGTGAAAAAATGATGTTGTCGTCTAATGGTTTTTTCATCTGTTGATGATACAGCTCCAATGCAAATGTTGTATTATCCGTAACTAATTGCTGTACATCTTCAGTGGCGGCATCTGGGTCAAGGTCTCGTTCGGTTTGAACGTTGAATTTTATTAACCCTTCATAAGGATTAATCTCTGAATTCGTACACCCCAAAAAAGATAATGTCACGCTTATTATGATAAAGAAACGTAGAATCAATACATAGTTCATATTGATACCTCCTATTAATAATCTGCATAACTCCTAGGAAATTACTCCCCACCGATTCCCTCCATATACACTCCCGCACGCTACAAAAATCCATCCCCCCTGACCAGAAACCTTCCGGTCCCTTAAATATATAGACAAGGTATATGCCCCGGTTCAAGATAATCTAGTCGAATATCTAATTCATGCTGAAATTTTAATCCAAAACCGTCCAAAAAATACTCATTGGCAAGCGTTAACGCCTCCGGGATTTCTATTTTAGTAAAACGTGGTTCACGTTCAATCACGGTTTCCCATCCTATATCATCTATAAAGTATATCGCAAGATCTGCGATTTTCACTGCTTTTTGTTCATCCGATTGATATAGAAATTTAATAAACCGAATTTCTCCACTACCCTTATTGTTCTGATATATGGTATAATAGGTGTAATCGCCAAAATGTTTGTCACCTATGTTTCCCCAAGTAATCCCGTCGGTCGAAAAAAATAGATCAAACGTCATCCCATCCGCCGGCGGAATCCCCACCGAGATCTCCGTCAACCGA
>CAYPZJ010000499.1:0-3497 GCA_964414635.1 uncultured Spirochaetia bacterium | reverse complement strand
GCGGTTGTACCTGTAGATACAATATCGCAGATGGCATCGGCAATTTTAAGGCTGGGAGTAATTTCCACCGACCCGCTGATTTCCACAATATTACAGGAAAGATGATTTGCATTTAAAAATTTTTTCAATATCCGGGGATATGTTGTTGCTATGCGCTTCCCCTCTAAATCTTGCACGGTATGGTACGTTCCATCTTTATCAACGCAAATCATTAAATTACATTTAGCAAACCCTAAAGGTTCTAAGACTTCCACCTTGCCATTCTTCTCTTCTAACACGTTTTCACCAACAATACCCAAATCACTCACTCCATCTTGTACATATTCTGGGATATCATCATCACGTAATGAAAGAATTTCCAGGGGAAAGGTTTGGCATGGCGTCAGTAAAGATCGAGAAGAGAAATCAAATGACATACCCGACGCTTTTAATAGCGCTACGGAATCGTCGGTAATGCGTCCACTTTTTTGTATAGCAAGTTTAATTGTATTTGTTTCGTTATTCACACTTGTTCCCTACACGCATAGTATTGACAGGGGTGTAATACACCTATCAAATTACCCGTTAGCACGTCAATTCTAAGGTCTAGGATAACATTTTTTTAGACCATCGGCAAGACCGGAACGGGTGTGGGTGTGTGTATTCATTTTCTGTACTCAGGGAAGGGAAGAGATTTAAGAACCCGGTACTCGTTTGCAGTAATTTGGACTTAATTTATTCTCTTACTATACTATCTATCCTTGGGTTGACGAATGCGGCTATCAGATATGCTCCCCAGGATGAGCCTTTTATCGTTATTCATATTGCCAACCGGTATTAAGCGGAATCACTCATACTGTCTAAGGTTTATCACCTTTCAGGTCAAATGCGAATTCGTGTTAGGATTAATTTTATGAAAATACCATCTACTACACATGTTATCCATCTCCAATCTGCTCAAACTATGACAGCTGTTTCTGCAAATAGTATTGATCTTGTGGTGACATCACCGCCTTACCCTATGATTCAAATGTGGGATAATCATTTTAGTCAGGAAGATCCCTCGATTATGCAGCTGCTAGAAGATGGGGAGGGCGATATCGTGTTCGAGCGGATGCATCAGCAGTTAGACGTTATTTGGGAACAGGTGCATCAGGTATTGAAACCGGGTGGGATCGCATGTATCAATATTGGTGATGCAACCCGAAGTCTCAACGACCACTTTCAACTTTATATGAATCATGCTCGTATAATCCAGATGTTTATAAAACTCGGTTTTACAAGTCTTCCGGGAATTCTCTGGCGAAAACCAACAAATAGTCCCACGAAATTTATGGGTTCCGGTATGCTGCCGGTTGGAGCCTACGTAACGCTAGAACATGAGCATATTTTAATATTTAGAAAGGGACCAAAACGCATTTTTCAACCCTCCGAACAACCATTACGTCGGGCAAGTGCATTTTTTTGGGAGGAACGGAATGGGTGGTTTTCTGATGTATGGATGGATTTGAGGGGGATTCGTCAAGGTTTAAACCACACATCCCAGCGAACGCGAAGCGCAGCGTATCCGTTTGAGCTGGTTTATCGGTTAATTCAGATGTACAGTATTATGGGGGATACGGTTTTAGACCCGTTTTTGGGAACCGGAACTACTACATTGGCGGCGCTTGTTTCTGCTCGTAATAGTGTAGGATATGAACAAATAGAAGCGTTATTCCCAGAAATAAAGCAATCCCTTACTCAAGCGATGGTTATAAACGCTGAAAAAACAAATACCCGGCTTTCAAATCACCGGCTATTTGTCAATCAACGCCTTGAAGAAGGGAAGCCCCCCAAGCAACAAAACAATGTTTACAGGATTCCGGTTATGAGTAAACAAGAAATCGATCTAATCCTTCCTGGACTGACGTCAACAAATTGGCGAACCGATTATATCCTTGAAGCGGATTATACATCCGATTGACTTCTTTTTTTTTTTAGATTACCTTTCATTTCGTATTATTGGAAGCGAGTGTAATTCTCGGCTGTCCAGCAACTGTAAAAGTCAGACCTAATAATACGCAACCCTTTGGAGCATGCTGATCCTTCTTGGATTGAGGTGGCATCCACACGAAATCACGTATTTATATCAGCATACCAAAGCTAATTATTCAGTAAGGATGAGTCTCATCCATACTACTACTTTATGTTAGGAGTATTTTATGAAACGAATTTTTGTTTTCTTAACTGTCATCTTGTTGGCAGTCACTGTAAGTTTTTGTGGGGACGATACGGAACCGGATCCCAACGCAACCCTTGAGATTACTGGTGTTTATGAATCCGATTCTTCAGTAGTTACGTTTGGAAGAAAAGTCGGGGATACCTATTCTGTATCGAGTTTGCCTGGAGCGGAATATGAATGGGGCTGGACCGCAACCATCGAAAAAATAAACAACATCGAGAAGTATATTATTATCAAATATTCCGATGGAACGTACAGTGGAAAATATACGATGGTCATTTGGGAAAATGAAACCGCTACATCCATCGATTATTCGGAGGGATGTAAGTGGAATGCAGATACCGAACAATGTGATCATCCCGATTCCATAGCAGATGCGGAGCTCATGCTGGATCAGCGAGCGTCCTATTTTGCCTTTGGTACCAGTACCATAACAAAACAATAACATGCATTCGCAAATTAACCTTGTTTAGATATGCTTGATCCGTGCATTCACACGTAAATAAGTGGAATAGGGTACAGGTTTTAGCAGTATAACCGAAACGAACCTGTGCCCTGATCTCCTATTCCTACCCTACAACCCAAAAAAATTCACTTATTGGGAATACAAGCATTTACATCACTTTGAGATACATCCCACACTAATTCAAGTTTTCATCTCCCGTGATCCTTATTATCTTCTGGATCCAATGGTTTAATCCAGCTAGAAGGAGTGTACTATGGCAGGAGTTGAGGATTTAAACGTCGAAGAAAAAATGTACTACGAATTAGTGCGGATGGCGTATGCGGATGATAACCTTAGTCCTAAAGAATTTGAGCTGTTGCGCCAAAAGCAGTTGGAATGGCAGCTTTCAGTAGAACGTGCAATGGCAATTGAGGGACTCGCATTAGGACGTACCCAGGAATTAGAACCCAATCCCGAATCCGATCCTGCCGAACAATCCGATTCAGCCCCATTTTCCCTGACTTTGGATAATCGTGCTTGCCGTGAAGTAAAGCTAATCGTGGAGGAATATAAATCAACAAAACCCTCGAATATTTTTTTAGAAGCGGAACTATCTACTGCGAAAACCGAGACGATCTACTCGCAGTTTCCAATACAAGGGAAACCCCGAATCCTCGCGTTTGTGGATACGACGGTTCGTCTCAATGCTCGATGTGGTGTGCTGATTTTACCCACCGGCATCTATTGGAACAATCCTCGCTATATCGAGTCGTTACGGCGTATGGTATCATGGGAGCAGTTTCAGATGGAACAATTGCGATCCGGTGTGAAATGGCGGTATGATATAGAATT
>CAYPZJ010000498.1:0-3603 GCA_964414635.1 uncultured Spirochaetia bacterium | reverse complement strand
CGGAAATAATGGACGCTACTGCTTTGTTTATGACATGAGCTCCCTGTGCCCCCCCCGTAATGTAAAGTACGGGAAGCTGGGGATCCGTAAACGCGAATTCATTTCTCCCCTGGGTCGCATCCCCCAATAACAATTCCTGTCGAATGGGATTTCCTGTTACATGCACTTTTTCGGGTGGAAAATACTCCTGCGATGCTTCGAACGTTATACCAATACGTCGCGCAAACCGAGACGCAATCCGGTTAGCCAGTCCAACATTAGCGGTCTGCTCATGGATTACTAACGGTATTCGGAGGATAAACGAAGCAATTGCAACCGGAACACTAACGTATCCACCCGTGCTAAAAACCATAGTAGGACGGATTCGTAGTAAGTGGAAAAATGCCTGGCATACACCCCCTGCAATTTTAAACAGATCCGTGAAATTCTTCCAGGAAAGATACCGACGGAGTTTTCCCGATGCAATCGGATGAAACCGAATCCGACGCGTGCCAGCAACCGAACGCTCCAATCCTTTATAGCCCCCAATGTATACGATCTCTAAGGATCGATTGCGTTGTTCAGCATATCGTTGACAAATCGATATGATTGCCAGCGCTGCATAGGTATGCCCTCCGGTACCTCCACCCGTAAAAACGATTTTTAAACGTCGGGAAGCGTGCGTTCCCTTGTGATCCTCAGGATAATTCTCCATAATCTAACCTTTTTGATTGAAAGAGAAATCAGACTCGCATCAGAAATAATGCGTGGTGTCTGTTCGCCTCGTATTACTTCAATGATGTACATTACTTGGTAATATGCATGGCGGCTTGCTTCATTGGTAAATTCTAACAGCGCGTATCCGCATGATATCCAAATATAAGTCAAACCAACCATGTTTGAGTATACATAAGAGGATCAAAAAAGGCAATGCTCTATTGTAAGGGATAATATTTTAATGATCACACAGGTTGGAACCCATTTCTAGTTTATTATTCAGGTAGTCCTGAATAATCTGGTCGGGATCATTTGGAGCGATGCCGACGAGTGTCTTAATTCCATAACTTTCAAATAGTGATATGGCTCGTGATCCCATCCCACCCGCAATCACCACGCTTATCCCTTGCTCACGGAGCCATCCAGGTAATACACCGGGTTGATGTGTAGGAGCTGGTACTTGAGCGCGGTTAAGAATTGTTTTCTGCTCTTCATCTACCTCATACACTGCGAAAAATTCACAGTGTCCAAAATGACTGCACAGTTTTTCATTGGCTATAGGTATGGTAATTTTCATGATTGATTCTCCTTTTCGTTATTCACGGCATTTTTTATGTGTTGCCAGATGCGCTGCATAAGGGGTGTCAGAACAGGATCGTTCGCTTCAACAAAGGGGATTCCCTGTATTTGTGCTTGGGAAATCACCGGTGCATAAGGAATTCGACCGATTAACGGAATTGAATGGTGGGTCAGTATCTTCTCAATTGCATTGGCATTGGGTTGACTAATGTCATATTTATTAATAATCGTCAGCATAGGAATGGAAAAATGTTCTGCAAGTTCAATAACCCGCTTCAAATCATGTACACCTGATAATGTTGGTTCTGTAACAATTACAACCAAATCGGTTTGCGTAATCGATGAAATTACAGGGCACCCAATTCCAGGGCTACCATCAGTAAGCATATAATCCACCTGATCCGTTTCCGCCTTTGCTTTGGCTTCTCGACGTAATAGACTCACCAGTTTTCCAGTCGTTTCTTCAGCAATACCCAATTGGGCATGATAAAATGGTCCATACGACGTAACCGATTCATACCATTCACCCGAATGATGATCATGCAGTGTGATTGCCTTTTCTGGACAATACCGAACACACATCCCACACCCCTCACATAAAAAAGGATTCACACGATAGGGATTGGGAACAATAGCCTCAAAGTGACAATCATCCTGGCACTGTCCGCATTGGGAACATAAATGGGGATCAATCGTTGCTTTTTGCGAACCGCTATATGGAATTGTACGCTTCAATTGGGGGTTCATTAGAAGATAAAGATTCGCAGCATCCACATCGCAATCCACTATTACGGCATGTTTAGCTAAAACCGCTATACTTGCCACCATGCTGGTTTTTCCTGTACCCCCTTTCCCACTTATAAAAACGATTTCTTTCATGGATTTAAATACTCCCGTAAATGAACATACAGTGCTTCCAATTGATGCTTTATTTGAGGGTACGATTCCAAAAGATCTTTCCCCTCCGCATAACCGGTAGCAATCCCTCGGTGATGAGGTATCTCTGCTAAAATGGAAATCCCATCCTTTTGGCAATATTCTTGAACGCGCTGATCACCGATCCCTACTTGGTTAATGACAACTCCAAATGGAATAGAATAGGTACGCACAAGTTCTACTGCAAGTTTTAGATCATGCAATCCAAAGGGGGTGGGTTCTGTTATCAGAATCACAAAATCCATTCCCTCTAGTGTAGTAACCACGGGACAGGATATTCCTGGTGGCGAATCGAAAATTAATAGATCGGTAGGTACAGCGTTGAGTTTTGCCTTTTTGATGATTGGAACACCACTGGCTTCACCAATCTTTAATTTTCCCTGGGTAAAATGTAAGGGAGGCGCAACACTATGCTCTAACCATCCAACCTCATACGGTACATACGAAATCGCATCCTCTGGACAAACCCGCTTACACACACCACAACTATGACATAGATGATTGTACACCACCGCTACTTTTTTCAAAACCAATAATGCGTTAAACGCACATGCTTCAGAACATACGCCGCAATTGGTACATCGAGATTCATCAACTTGGGGGATGGGAGTGGTCACTGGTTCTTGTTGATAATTCAATTCTGGAAAAAACAAGTGTGCATTTGGTTCTTCTACATCACAATCTACAAGAGTCAGGGAAATCCCTTTGGAAAGCAGATGCTTGGCAAAACTCACCGAAAACAGAGTCTTTCCCGTTCCACCCTTCCCGCTTGCTATGGCTATCTTCATTTGTTATTCCACTTTCTCCCATGGTTACCAAATCCTTCCCCACCTCGACTCCCACCACCTCTATTTCTAACATTAGAACCCCGTCTCTTCCCAAATAGACGACGGTTGGTTCCTCGTCCCCCTCCAAATAAACGTCCTTGTCCACCTCCAAAAGGGACCCCGTCTCTTCCAACTCCGTACCATGATTCTTCTTCAGAAAGATTGACTTCATCGGTATTTATCTGAGGCTCTATTTTGGGATTACATTTCCCAAATCCTCGACCTGTTTTTGGTCCTTCATTATTTGGTCCTTGTCTATTGAAACCTGGCATAGTTTCCTCCTTAGTATAAAATATGTACCCGTTTCGTTCTTAAATAGATTAAATCAGACTTACAACATATCCATGATCATCTTTTCGGATTGATTTTCAACCCAATCATACCGCTGCATGGAGACTATATTTTCACCAGCGCCCTTCTTTATCGGCATCTAAAGCACGTTCCAACTTCCCTTCTTCATACAAACGAAGTACTTCTTGTACACTCAATTCACTACCAAGATATACGACTACCTTAGCCCGACTCAATGCATCAAACGCTTTAGGTCCAATATGTCCTGTAATAA
>CAYPZJ010000497.1:0-3616 GCA_964414635.1 uncultured Spirochaetia bacterium | reverse complement strand
TGCTAGAGCACCTTAGATCGGACTTGTCTTTTTTACATAACTAGCAGGATCCCTGGTAAAGGTATAAGTTTTTAGCATTATTGTAGCACGATCTCAATAGAAGTATGCAACCATGTGGGTGGATTGAATCATATGAAACCGGTACATTGACGTACCAGCTAGACGTGAAACCTTCCTTAATAAAATAAGTCTTGTAAGCGTAGATCTTGCTCCTACTTCAAAGAACCTGTATTTTAACATTCCCTTTT
The DNA here is from genome assembly GCA_964414635.1 of uncultured Spirochaetia bacterium. Taxonomy (GTDB): domain Bacteria; phylum Spirochaetota; class UBA6919; order CAYPZJ01; family CAYPZJ01; genus CAYPZJ01. The sequence goes on along the minus strand of CAYPZJ010000497.1, from coordinate 3,368 downwards.
TGCCCCAGTCCGAAACTACGTACAACCTTAGTTCTTCCACCGTAATTTTGTTGACAAAGGCAATGGAATACGGAAATTGGGGCTTCCGTCGGAATGCCACGTAAACGGTTGAATACGCACGTTTCGTTGCCATCCTGAACCTTGATGGATTGCTGCATGATATACTATCCAATATTCATGTCCATCCAATGTTGTGGTAAATGAAGCATGTCCCACACCAAAAACTTCTTCTGTTTTCTGGAAAACAGGATATTCTTTTTTTTCCCAGGAAGTAGAAGATAACGGGTCCTCTCCGGTCCATCGGAGCTGCCCCAAACAATAATCATCCGTCCAACTTCCACTTGCCGAATAGATGATAAACAGCATCTCATTATGCCAAAGACATTGAGGTCCTTCATTTACATAGGGCTGACCGTTTCGCTCCCATGCATATTCTGGGGATGAAATACGATACCTTGTTCCACTGATCGTTTTAGGATCACTCATAGCGGCAATATACAGATCCTGTTGGATATTCTCATCCCCTTCCCAACCTGACCATATGAAGTATAATCCCCCGTTATTAAGTTGGAGCACCGTACCATCGATTGCCCATTTATTTGTGGGATCGGATAGCTTGCCCACAAAACGATAGGTTCCCATCGGATTTTCGTTTTCACTTTCCAACACATACATACGATGATTTGCATTATTTCCATCATCCGCTGCGAAATAGATATACCAGCGTCCTTCAAGAAAATGAAGCTCAGGTGCCCAAATTTGTTTCGAATACATTGTATTCTCTGGTGGTTTCCAAACCTGTAACGGTTCTGTTTTCCCAATTTCGGGGAGTTGGGTTATCGCGACCAAACCGATCCCTCCCCGATAACTCCGGCAATAATAATAGATACCCTCATGGAGGATAACCCACGGATCAGCACCTCGATCTACAACTGGATTTTGAAAATAGAAATCAGTGTTTTGTTCCATATCATCCTCCTGAATTTTAACACTCTGATGGGTAGTCGTTTGATCTTGAACTTGCGGGGAACTCGTTTCAGACGGATGATTCAAATCGCTTTGTGTTCCACATATAACACTACTACCAATCAGTATCGTAACCAGAATTAGATTCCATAGGTGTTTTTGCATACGCCATATTCTCTTTCAATCGAAGACGTTATATTCTATAAACCGAACAACCTGTTTGCAAGATAGCCCAAAATACCGTTCTGTCAAGTACAGACATGCTTGAAAATTAGAACCATTGTCGCGTTTTGAAAACTAACGAGTACCTTGGGACAACTAAAATTGTTCTACACTTCGACTCCGCTCAGTGCGCGTTCACTAAGCGGCGTCGAAATGAATCCTGGACTAATTACTCTTATTATATTACGTGTTTGTCGGATTACCGAATTGTAACCCGAACACGTACGCGATTGACCTGTAGCGTTTGGAATGGATTTTCCATCCATTAATTATTATCTTCGTTCCAACATGATTCCTGAGGGACTCAGCTGGTATCCCGTTGCTGTACCAGATGTGGAACAAAATAAACAAAAGATGCGAGTAAATAGATCGGTTTTGTTCCCTTGAGAAAAGCGGCGTCGCATTACATGGTAGCGCATACGAGGTTTCACATGACGAATCAAATCGTTATTTTTTTCACCGGTGGAACGATCACCATGAAAATTGATCCGGAATCCAATTCTGTAAAACCAGGATTAAGTCCCAATGAAATGCTTAGTACCATCCAAGGAATTGAGCAATTTGCACATTTGCGGGTTATCCATTTTTCCGATTTAGCAGGTCCCCAGATGACGTGTGATGTGATGCATCGGCTATCTCGTCAAATCAATAAACAGCTGGAGCATCCCGAAGTAAAAGCCGTGGTTGTAACACATGGAACGGATACATTAGAAGAAACAGCCTATTTTTTAGAATTAACCATTAATTCTGAAAAACCAGTCGTGGTTGTTGGTGCGATGCGGAGTAGTTCCGAATTGGGTTTTGATGGGCCTAGCAATCTCGCAGCTGGGATTGTGACGGCTGGTGCTGAAGAATCTCGAAATCGAGGGGTCCTGGTTGTTCTTAACAATGAAATCAATGCAGCATCTGAAGTAACCAAAACAGATACAGTATCCCTGCATACGTTTAAGAGTCCTGCGTTCGGTCCCCTTGGAATCATCGATAATAATCAAGCGATCTACTATCGCAATATTACCTCAAAACAATATATCGGGTTATCCAAAGTATTACCTGATGTTCGGGTGTTGAAAACCTATGCTGATATGGATAACGAATTGATTGATTTTTGCGCAAATCTACCCGTGGATGGACTGGTGATTGAAGCATTGGGCAGAGGGAATGTCCCCCCTAGTGTAGCAAAAGCCTTACAACGAACGATTGAAAAAGATATTCCTGTGGTTGTTTGTTCCCGATGTAGTACTGGACGTGTATTGGATACGTATGGATATGAAGGTGCGGGAAGGAATCTACGGGAGATGGGTGCGATTCTTGGGGGAGATTTACCCGGTCATAAAGCTCGGATCAAACTAATGTTGGCGTTGGGGAAATCCATTGATCGAGATGAGATTAAAGATTTGTTTGAACGAGGATTGTATGATAATTGATCGGGGTATACCCTTTGGATTTCTAATTCGTAAGGAATGGACACCGAAGGAAACGAACGCGATCTGTATTGGAACGGGATCGATATAAAAAGCTAGAATATTCTGTATTGCTATTCTAAAGGAGTTTGAGATGCGTAACTATACAAACCTTGCGCTAATTCTTTGTTTGGGAGTAGGGCTTATATGCCTGATTACCTGTGGGAAATATGGTTTGCTTAAGTCAACAGAATTCCCTGAATCCTGTGCTTTACCGGTAGATGGAATTGTTGTTCATAAAGAATATATCCAACCGCCCGGTTGGATTTGTACCGAAGATCCGATCGTCGTTTGGGACAAGACGCCTTATTTCACCTATAAGGGCACGGCTTTTTCAAAAGATGATACACTTGCGATACGTGCCGCCGAAGCGAATGCTATTGAAACCTTCATCCAGCATGTATTAAGCCATATATCCTTATTGTGCCGCCAACAGCACAAGGAATTTACCGAGACGATATCGGAAGAGGCAGTGGAAGCAACCGCTACTAAGATACAAACCCTTCGTATCGAGGCATCTTTTTCGGATCATATTACGTTAAGCAGTTTCTGTGCACAGATTAAACCTACAGATCGTACACAAGTTGGAAAACAATGTTGGGTGTTTAAAGCGGTTCCTTGGGAATCCTATCTCGAACTAAAAGATACGATTCTTGAGCAAATACAAACGAATTCCAATACAGATACGGAATTGCATCCATTGTTGGAGGCGGTGGAATC
>CAYPZJ010000496.1:0-3650 GCA_964414635.1 uncultured Spirochaetia bacterium | reverse complement strand
CCAACAGCATCTCGATGGCGAGGAAGAATGTCGATTCATGGTTCAGAATGAGAGGGGGTATATAGAAGCTCTGGATTTGAAAATTAGAACCCAGAACGTTCAAATTCATAACAACACGTATATATTAGCATCAATTCAAGATATTAGTGATTCCAAACGCAGAAACGCATTGGAACGCATTTTTTTCCATGATGTGTTAAATACAGCGAATTTACTCCAACAAGTAAGTTCAGTTATAACCAGCAGTCCAGATGATAAAGAGATGATTTCGTTGCTTCCATCTTTAAGCTCACGATTAATTGAGCAAATTCAAATGCAACATCAACTTATCAAAGCAGAACAGCGTGAACTCCAATTGGATATCCATGCGTTTACGGATCACGAACTGCTTGATAATGTGTTACACTATTTCCAGGTGGATCCCTTAAAAAAAGAAAACCAGATTATCTTTGATGTACGCTCTCATCATATTGAACTCCAGACCGATTACTCACTTTTATTTCGTGTCATTATAAATATGGTGAAAAATGCAATAGAAGCTTCGGATAAAGGGGATGAAATACAATGGGGATCGAATCCTGTTTCTAAGAATTGGATTGAGTTTTACTGTATCAACCCACAGGTTATTTCTCCGGATATTCAAGAGCAGTTGTTTCACCGATCCTTTTCTACAAAAGGGAATAATCGTGGGTTAGGAACCTACAGTATGAAATTACTAACAGAACAGTATTTGAAAGGGACCATCCAATTTAAATCGTCGCCTGAACGCGGAACAATTTTTACTATGCAAATTCCCTGTGTGTTAGATCAAACGAGGTAATGCGATGCAAACGAACGATGGAACCGAACAAACGAAAATGAAAGCAACACCACAAACCATAGCGCTTGTGGCGCATGATAATAAAAAAATTGATTTAATTGAATGGGTACGTTATAATAAAGGAACCCTGAGTGAGCATCAATTACTAGCCACGGGAACAACTGGTAGTCTATTAGAAAAAGAGTTGGATATTCAGGTTTTAAAACTTCAATCCGGTCCATTAGGAGGTGATCAGCAGTTAGGAGCTAAAATTGCGGAAGGGATGATCGATTTTCTTATTTTTTTTTGGGACCCATTGGCGGTACAACCCCACGATGTTGATGTAAAAAGTCTGCTGCGTTTGGCGGTATTATGGAATATTCCTATTGCCTGTAATAGGGCAACAGCGGATTACATTATTTCATCCCCATTAATTAAACAAGACTATAAGAGAACGATCCCCTCTCATGATTCTTATATAAACCGGCTGGAGTAGCCGGAGGTATCACGATGTTGACAAGTGTTAAGATTGGTTTGGATTCCCCTTATAAGGACGCTAGGGGAGCGATGTATAAGAACAGCAGAAACAGGAAAAAAAAAACAAAGCCACTATGCTGGTGTTACAAATAACGGAGTGGCGAGTTGTAAATAACTCCGCATTATTGAATGTTTCATTGATCTGATTGCTCAAGCGCCGCATAATATTCTGCGTATGCCGGTTATATTGGTATGTCGAAGAATTGTATGGGTTTACCTGTAGCTCAAATCAGAATGGGGTGCTCTGGTATTAACCTTTAGGTCTGGTTATATCGTGGGGCAAAGAGGCAAGACTATGAAGAAGATTGGTTTATTTTGTTTAGTGGTTATGCAGCTGTTTTTATATAGTACGGTTTATGCTGAAGTCCACCGGTATTTCAGGGATATGGATTTTAACATGAATTCTGATCCGGTAGGCATTTATGAGATGTACGAAGAAGCAGCTGAATACGAACCCCATTATCGATTTACGTATGATGCAATTAATGGAAAAATAAGACCGATTAAGGTAGAGTTTATCGATGAAGAAGGATTGGTCTCGATGGATAATATTTGGGGGGTGGGGATATTTAAATTTGAATATAACGAGCACGCACAGAAAGTAAAACAAACGTATCATTCACCAACAGATCGGCTAACGGAGTTATTTGGAGTAGCAATTGTAGAATTTTTTTATAATGACGCAGGAAAAGAGATTGAGGAGCGTTTCTATAACCGGCATGTAGAATTATGTTCTGGATTAGCGATTACAAGATTTGAATATAATGATGAAGGATATCTTATTGAACAACGGTATTTTGACAAAGATGGAAGCTGTTATGCAGATGAAACAACGGGTGTTCCCATTCTTCGATTCTCGTACGATGATTGGGGACGTTTAACAGAGATATCCTTTCACAATTGCAGTGGATCGTTGATAGAAGATGCGTATGGGATCGCGTACGTACGCTATTTTTATTGGTCGGAAGAAAATGGAGAGGGACGGTTAAAAGAAATATTAAAATATGATAAAGATGGCATTTATGTGAGTGAGTAAACCAGGTTGGTTTAATGGGAATCAGATTTACATCAGGAGGTATTATGAAAAAGCAGAGTTGGATTATGATTGGAGGGATTTCCCTGTTACTTGTGCTCGTTAGCCTACCCGTTTTTGCAGAAACGTTTCAGTATTATTTAACCTTTCAGGTGAGTCGGGACAATTATCCAATTGGGGTAGAACGAATTACACCTCAGGATGCGCAAGCGAATCAAGTCGACTATTTTAAGTTCATTTTGGTCAATAATCGTGTGGATACCATTGAGTTTCTGAATCCATCTGGAAACTTAAAGGAAAATGCGGAAGGAATCGCGATGTGGCGCTTCCAATATGATCGAAACAATCGGATCATTCAGGTGGAAACGCGTAATACTAGAAATCAACTTCAAGGGGATCGACGGGGGATTGCATTTTTCCGTTTTGACTATGATAGCCATGGAAGAATGATACAAGTTGGAACATATAATGTTAACAATCGTTTAACACCCGATAGTCGCCAAGTATGCATGTATAAATTTGAATACAACTCGCAAGGGCAAAAGACAAAGGAAGAATATTACGGGCGTGATGGAAGCCTAGCACCCGATTACCAAGGAATATCCTATGTCGTTTTCCAATACGATTCCCAAGGGAGGAAAATCCGGGAAGCATATTACGACTCAAACGGAAACGCGACAGCGGATACATATGGGTTTGCTGCCATTGATTTCACGTACGATGAAGAAGGCAATCAATATATTTTAGCCTATGATAAAGAAGGAAACCCCATCCGGTAGAAAGGCATTTGTGGATAAAAAAAAGATTGTATATGCCTGTCCAACCATTCGAAAGAATGACCTACAGGCTGTTTTGGAATGTATGATTTCTGATTCGATTGTTCCTGGAAAAGGAGTAATGGCATTCGAAAATCAGCTCGCGAAGGAAAATCATGTCAATCATGCATTGGCGGTGAATTCAGAACTGGCAGCGTTTCATCTTGCGTTAATCGCCTTTGAGACCCAACCTGACGATGAATGGATCGTTTCAGCAAATCAATCCCCCCATATTTTTCATGCCCTCCGATTGATGCGAGCTAAACCTGTGCTTGTTGATTTAGATCCCGATACACTTCATCCAAGCGTGGATTCAGTCCGCTCGCTTGTTTCCGAAAAAACAAAAGGGGTGATCTTATCCCACGATTTTGGGAATCCCCTTTCATTAATACCTTTTGAGGAAATTCAACTTCCTATAATTGAAAATGGACTGGAAGGTTTTCCTTATGCTTTTAAGGCTTTGAAA
>CAYPZJ010000495.1:0-3662 GCA_964414635.1 uncultured Spirochaetia bacterium | reverse complement strand
CTGTCCAAACGGGCACGATGCAGCGGCTCCCAGGGTAATATCCTGTATGGGGATGAAATCCAGCCAGCTGCTTTCGCTGGGGTCCAGACCGCCGATGGTGTCGGAATCCTTGCCGGTGGGCAGGTCGTACCGTTGGTCGCAGGTGGTGAGAATCAACACCAAACCTATCATAATGCTTATGCTGAATAGCATGTTCATACTTTTCATGGCGTCCTCCAATTGTTCTTTAGTGTTTATTCCGAAGATAGTTTCTCTAAATCTATCCGTATCGATTCCAGATTCTTGCTGATGATATTCCACACGATCGCATAATCCACCCCAAAATATTCATGGATTATACGGTTACGTATCCCAATCATCTGTCGCCATGGAATCTGATCGTTTTTGTTTTTATACGCATCCGAGAGATGATTACTTGCCTCTCCAACAATTTCTAAATTACGGATAACTGCATCTTTTGTTTTCCTATCCTGTATAAATTCTTCATACGTATATCCCTGAATGTAATCTTGTATTACTTCCAACGCTTCCAGGATATCAATCAGCAGCAAGGTGTCATCGCGTCTAGACATAAATGATCTCTTTTTCTATAACCTCTAAATAATTAGCCTTTGGAGCTCCGCTTGATACAAGATCCACGCGGTGCCCCAATATAAATTCCAGCTCCTCTGCAAGGTCAATGAATTCGAGTCCAAGTGGGGGATCTGTTTCAACCAAAATATCGATGTCACTTGCGTTATTTTCTTCTCCCCTTGCATAGGACCCAAATATTCCCAAACGCAAAACGCCATATTTTTGTTTTAGATAGTCTTTATTCAGACGAAGTATGCTTTGAATGGTTTTCATATCCTGCATGATCATCCTCTTTTTATCGTGATAGGAGCTTATCTACATCACAATCAGTAAATGGTATGTTTATACAATCGTAAATATCTGTTACCACTTTAGAATTGCAATCCTGCATTTAGTGCTATATTCAATCCCACCTGGGAAACCTGACCGTTGCCTCCCACTTGTCCCATCAGTTCCACACGTATAGGCAGCAGTAATCTATCCTTTATCGGCACCCCAATCTGGAAATACGCTCCCATCCTCCCGCTGAACCCTACTAATCCCTGCTTTTGAGCGGACGTATCGGTTGCTTCATAATCTGCAATGCTCAAAATGGTCTGGTTAATTCCAAATAGCAGTCGAACACCTAACTCTGAAGGGAGGGTTCCGATTTTCAATCCATAGCCCACTCCTCCACCAGCCAGTACCTCCCAGGACAATCCAAAAGCAGCATTCCCAATAGGTTCCGCAGTTGTAGGATTATCTTCTACATCGCTTGTTCTATAGATTTCCAATTGATCGTTGCCTAAGCCCAACCAGAAATCACCTCCTGCAAATAAAGATAATTTCCCATCTAGAAATGTAAACAACCTGCGTTCAAAGGTGATACCCACTCCGTGAATCGGAGCAAATCGCCCTTCTGAATCAAAACCACTCGAATTTTCAACTTGTATGGTATCATCATCCAACACAAATTTCTTTCCTGTATTGAAGCGATACCCAAACAAAACTTTGTTCTTTCCGTTTTGTTGGTGTGGTGAGGGCTTATTTTGTTGTGTGGTATTTGCTTGTTGTGTAGATTCTTGTTGCTCCACACGGTTGGAGTCTGCCGAGGATGGTGTTTCATCCGTCGATATTTCATCTGGTTCTGTAGATTCTGAAACACTCTCTACAGGAGAATTCCCATCAGGTGCAGTAATGGGCATATTCTGTGTGGAATTCGGCTGGGGTACATCCAATCCCAAAAGTTCTGTAAGTATATATCTTAAATCGTCCTCAAATTTCTCCTGCACAGCCTCGATTGTTTTCTGTGTTTGAGACCTATCAAACAAGATTTCTTTCGTTTTTGCATCGAAGATTTTCAGCACTAGTGTCAATTCACCGCTTTCCTTTTCCAACGCGCCTCCAATGAAGTAGTCCAAATTCAATACATCCCCGTACGCTTTTACAAAATTAGGATTAAATAGCACACCAATTCGATACCGCTTCTGCCGTTTCGCCTGATCCAACTCATCTTCTGTAGGGTATTCCAGATCCGAAACAGTATCTAAAATTCTGATTAATGTTTCTTCGAGTACTTGAATTTCTTCCAGGTCATTTGCGCTATCCAAAATATAACCGAAGGACACTATGGAACCGTTCGAACTTTGACCAAAGACATGTGCTTGCAACAGCAGCACTATTCCAATACTTAGCAGGATATTTTTATACAAAACGAACCTCCAGATAACTCGTGATTTATCGTAGTACTTGATTCTACAAAAGTAGTAAATAACATTTTACTGACAACCGTCTTCCTTACAAGATTGCTTACATTCAAATCGTGGCATTAAATATTTAAGGGACCAGAAGGTTATGGGTCGGGAGGGATGGATTTTGTTAGCTTGTGGGGGTGTATTTGGAGTGAATCGGTGGGTTGGTTGCAGGCGGTTACGCTGATGATTGTAAGCATACTGACGATGGATATATAACGCATGAGTTTATCTCCTGTAATTGACTGAATTTAATATAAATACGGTTGGCGAAAAAAGCAAAGGGGGGAAGGAACCTGTGGAAGTATAAATGGTTCTTTCGGCTAATTTTTTCTATACTGATAAATTAATTCATCGGCTATCACCCTTAAGTCGACCTACGTCGATTAAGATAAGGAAACCGACGAAGGTCGGTTTTGAAATGATAGCCGATGGGTTTGTAGTCAGTTCACTTTACGATACGATGGGATTTAGAAGGGAAGCCATGATTAAGCTGGGGAATAAAAACCATAAAAACCCGAAGTGAAATCGCATCCGCAAGGTTGAGCCGCCTTTGTCAAATGGTATTGTTTTAAGTATACTATACCCACCATACGTGGTTTGGCTGATCAGGCACGGGTGAATTGTTTGGATTTCATTATCAACGTGTATGGGATCGTTGTAGCTTTACAAATTAATGCATACTTTTTGATTACCAATGCAAGGGTGCCTTCAGATGCAAACGCCATTTGTTTTCACGCATAGTCTTGAGAATTTTGGGTAAGTTTTATTAAAGAGGATATTCTATGGCAAAATCATTTGTACTTGATACCAATGTTCTACTTCATAATCCAGAAGCACTGTATGGCTTTGATGATAATCATGTGATTATTCCCATTCAGGTTATTGAGGAGTTGGATCGGTTTAAAAAGAATTCGGATGAAAAAGGGCGTCATGCTCGGATGGTTATCCGTGATATCGACAGCCTGACTGAAAATAATCCGTTTGATACCGGGGTTCCTCTACGAAAAGTAGATGGGTTATTAAAAATCCTTTTGGAATATGACACTTCCATGCCCCAAAATTTGAATCCAGAATTGGTTGATAATAAAATCCTGATGGCTGCGCTTGGACTTAAAAATAAAGGTGAAGAAGTCATTTTTATCTCCAAGGATCTAAATGCTCGCATCAAAGCCAAGGTCTTGGGCATAAAAACCCAGGATTTCAACAAACAAAAAATCAAGATCTCCGAGTTGTATACAGGATACATGGAAATAGAATGTTCGCCAAAGCAAATCGAAAAATTTGAGAATGAGGGGGAGTTACCTTTGGGAGGGGAGTTCTATGCCAATCAGTTTGTAACGTTAATTGATAAAACCA
>CAYPZJ010000494.1:0-3736 GCA_964414635.1 uncultured Spirochaetia bacterium | reverse complement strand
ATTGATTTTTCTAAACCAGTAACATTATATCTGCTTTTAGTTTTGTGTTAGAAAAACAACGTTTATTACGCACTATTAAACTAAAAAAGCCTTCCTGGGCTGTCAAGTTGATTTATCCAAATGGGTGCGCTTTTAATTTCGGGTTTATAATTCATCCAGTCGGTTCCAATTGACCCGTCAGCCTTGATTTGGAAACCTAAAACTATTTTATTACGTTTATACTGCGCGTTGGACACTATTTATATGAAGGAGTAATAGAATGGCAACATCACAAACGTATATCGAAATGGAAGATAAGTATGCAGCACATAATTATCATCCGCTTCCCGTGGTAATTAACAAAGCGGATGGAATATGGGTGTGGGATGTGGAAGGCAAAAAATATATGGATACGCTTTCTTCTTATTCAGCATTAAACCAGGGACATTGCCACCCCAAAATTATGAATGCATTGAAATCACAAGCAGAACGAGTAACCCTTACTTCGAGAGCATTTTATAACGACCAATTAGGTCCTCTTGTGAAGAAACTATGTGAAATCTCAAGTTTAGAAACCGTCTTACTTATGAATTCCGGAGCGGAGGCGGTGGAAACGGCTATCAAAATGGTACGCAAATGGGGATATAAGAAAAAGGGTATTCCAGAAGGAAAAGCAGAAATTATTACATGTGAACAGAATTTCCACGGTCGAACGGTCACCATCGTTGGCTTTTCCACCGATGAACAATATAAACAGGGCTTTGGTCCTTTTACTCCTGGATTTGTAAGTATCCCTTATGGAGATACAAATGCATTGGAGAAAGCGATTACACCTAATACCGCTGCGTTTATTTTAGAGCCCATTCAGGGGGAAGGAGGAATTATCATACCCCCAGAAGGATTTTTGAAAAAAGCCTACGATATTTGCAAGAAAAATAACGTTTTATTTATCGCGGATGAAATTCAAACAGGATTAGGACGAACTGGAAAACTTTTCGCCTGTGATTATGAACGTGTTACACCGGATGGATACATTGTGGGAAAAGCACTTTCCGGTGGTGCCTATCCGGTATCCGCAGTTATTTCCAAATGGGACTATATGGATGTGTTCACTCCAGGTGATCATGGAAGTACGTTCGGAGGAAATCCGTTGGGATGTGCGGTAGCAAATGCAGCGATTACGGCTCTACTCGAAGAAAAAATGGTTGAGAACTCATACAACATGGGTGAGTACTTTATGGACAAACTCCGTGAGCTTAATTCACCTCATGTAAAAGAAATCCGAGGGAAAGGGCTTATGATTGGAGTGGAGATTAAAAAAGAATCAGGTACTGCACGCCCCTTCTGCGAAAAACTGATGGAAAAAGGAATCCTCGCAAAGGAAACCCATCATCAAGTAATCCGCTTCGCTCCACCATTGGTAATTAAAAAAGAAGATATCGATTGGGCATTAGAACATATTCGTGAGGTGCTTAAATAGTAAAGGATCATCCGCTTGGGTACTATACTCAAGCGGAACCCCTATCTTCTATTTACGTTCCTTAGATCCTTCTATAGCCTGGATGGTTGTTACCCAGTAAATCCATTTTATCGCATTCTGATTGGAAAACTCAAATTGATATCGTTTTTCAGCATGAACAAAATCGAGTGTACCAAAATATTCAATCATGATATGCTGGATTGTAGACACATCAAAATATAGGACCTGATCCGATTTGTCATAGGGAATGAAACGCATCTCTTCTTTTGTTAATTCAAGTCTGCCTTTTGCCACTTCACGATATTCGTCTTCCCCCATAGATTCTCGAAGTATAAAGTTCTCGGATTTTGTAAGTATCTGACTGGGTTTCCCAAACTCCCATAATTCATGAATCTGTTGCTTTTGCCAATCCATCCAATCTTTCAAATCATCCCCGAATGGCTCGGTTTGGTCCAAAACCATATTTCCATTGATGTTCCAGGTAGCATTGCATGCTTTGCAAAAGATCTGATCGCCTTTGCCAAAAATACAATCATGCGCTTTGCATCGGGGACAAAGCCATAATACTTGTTCAATCTGATGGGCTAGATTTTTCCCCTTAAATGCTATTTCTTTTTTCCGCTGGAATTTGATATCATTGTTATATAAATATTCTGATACCATATTATGAAGTGCTTCATCCGATAATTGTCCGATAGCCTCGGTTGATACTAATTTGAAATGTACCTTAACCTGTCCTACCCGTGGTATCTCCACCCAACGAGCACGAGTCAAATAATTCCCTGAAATGCGAGCCATGAGTAGAGGGACCTTCCCCTTGCGGATTAACTTTACTATATTGAAAAAGATGGGTGCTGTTTCCCCATCCCAACTACGATCCCCTTCAGGAAAAATGCCAACAACACGTCCACTTTTCAATCGGGTAATCGTTTCCTTTACCGCACCTAAATCAAACTGAGCTTTCTTTTTAGGAAAGGACCCGGTCATCCATCCCATAACCTTGCTCGCTCCTTTTTTTATTCCCTCCTCATTGGTCATATAACAAACTGGCTTTGGGCTTGGAAAGCCAATCATCCATGGATCGTAAAAACAGGCATGATTTGCAATAAGTAAATAATTCGTTTTTGGTTTTGCTGATTCCCACGTTGTCTTTACACGGTATCGAATTTTGATATACAGAGCATAAGTTATTTTTTGTAAGCTCCAAGCCATTAAATGAAGGAACTTTTCCATAGTTTATTCATTCTCCTTTAGTTCAACAACCATCTGATGGAACTGGTCCCAAAGGTACCATGGATGAGAAGATGATTGGGGTACTTTCGCTTCATTTTCCGCAATCCCAATAAACGACATCCCCGAGGCTACAGCACCTTCCTCATCGGTATCAGATCGATCTCCAATGACTGCGATATCTGATGGTTGGAGACCTAAAGAAGTTGCTGCTTCATAGAAACAGCGGGGGCTGGGTTTTAAAGCGCCCATTTCCTCCGATGAGAAAAAACCTGAAAAATAATGTATCGGAATCTTTAAGGCTGTAACACGTTCTTGAACAAATGCAAAATCAGATAAAATGCACATCCGAATATGCTGCTGATGAAAATAGTCCAATACCGTAATGAGTCCGTCTTGGTAGTGGAAGGATTCTTCTAACGCCTGGATAAAATTAGGATAGTAAAAATCAAAGTACCAAGATTGAATAACTTCCGTGGGTTTATTAATACTTTTGGCAATAGCACTAAAATAAGCCAGGTAAAACTCGGTTGGGGTTTTTAAATCTTTTCCCCGAAGATCTTTACGAGCTTTTTGAGTGGCATTCAACCAAAACACATGACGGAGATCTTTTCGAATCATCGTCCCCATAATACCTTTTCGCGGATATAAAGTTCCGTCTAAATCAAAGATAATCCCTTTGAAAGAAACGTTTTGGATAGTTATCACTAAGTATCTCCTAACCTCAAAGAGAACAGATACCGAAATCTGATCCAAAAAGTAATCATTTTCTATGGGGATTTCAACTGGAATCACCCAGCAGGGATGTATTTCAATTGCCGTATTCCTGATGAATAGTTTATGTTGGGTATCATATGGCTTCCCCGTACAACACCCTCTAAATACAGGATTAAGCTAGTAGGATTGATTATTATTACAACAGTTTGATTCATCCAGCTTGCTGGTTGAATGCCATAGCGTTCAACAAAATATCAAAATAACCAAGAATGGAATAACCATTCTGTAATAGGTATTGGGGTGGTTTGAGATAATCCAAATATAGATAAC
>CAYPZJ010000493.1:0-3762 GCA_964414635.1 uncultured Spirochaetia bacterium | reverse complement strand
TCCGTGAAAGAATTTCTGAAATTCGGAAAGCGGATTACTATTCCAATAATCTATATCTTAGTTCTATGGTTAATATTGGAACTGGTGGAACGAGTATGGGGTGGGTTACCGCGATTGGATTGGGTCCGTCGAATGGATATGTATATTATACGGTTAACCGAGGCGGAAACGATCAGCTCGTCATTCGCCAACCAAACAACACATTTGTATGGAATAGCGGTGATATCAATGAATACCTTCATCAGATCGCGTTTGCCCCAGATTATTCCCGGGTTTACTTTGCTAATGTAAATAATGAAACGATTGACTATTATAATCTAGATGGCTCGGGTATCCCAACGGGTGGTCGACAGACGGCTGTTGATTCTATAAAAAGCTATAGTTTAAACGTCGATTCCCAAGGTCTTATCTATGTTGCTCCAGTTATTGCCCCCCGTCGATTGGAAGTTTATGATCCAGCTAATGACCCCACTGATGACCCCATTGCAACCATGGATTTAGCGGAATTCCAATGGGGGAATATGCAGCGCATAGCGATTTCCCCAATCGATCATAAAATTTATGTAACGGGTGGAGATCAACAGGATGAAGTACGCATTTATTGCCCCATTCCTGATCTATAATGTAAAATAGGTTCTTCTTGTATATAAGCTTATAGTGCAACACACGTGATCCTGATTATACCAGAAGCTTTTTTGTATACTTAGCAGGTAAAAACTTCGATAAACTCAAATAGAAGCATTCTAGTAAGGATAAGACCTGTTAAACATATAAGTTAGCTTACTTGGGAATTACAACAAACCGATCCAAAATGGAGGATCCATGCGTGTTCAACTCGTTTTTCAATTGATTTACATTTTGCTTTTCAGTATGATTTTTGCACAACCTTTTGCTCAAACGATGGAACCTCCCGAAGATATCTCTACACCAGAGGATTTTGACTCCAACCCAAACGAAATCTTACAGCAATTGGTATCCTTGGATATGAATCGGTTTTTAACTGGTTTGGAAGCAGCATGCGTATACTTACAGAAACAACATAACGAACAATTATGTGCAGCGATCGCTGCTCGTATGAGTGAAGAGGAAATGATTGAACCCATTTTAGAACATTTAGTTGATTTTACCGGATCAGTTCCTGAGCTTCCTTCTGCTATTGTGGATAAGGTAAAAGAATATGTAATCGCTGAAAATATCGATACCTTTGAGATGGCAATTGATATTTTGCTAAATCTCAATTCAGAAGAGCAATTACATTTTTTATTCGAGCGGTTTTGGAATGAAGATTCACAAAGTTTTGTACGACTTCTTCTAGCTGATAAATTCAAACAGCACGAATTGGGAAAGGCGGATCAGGCGAATTTATTTATTGTGCGAAATCTCACCTCTGCCGCGTTTGAATGCAAATCCATCAGTGAGGCGATTCGTTTCATCCGAGTGTATGAAGGAATTGGACATCCCTGTTTTTTAACAGCCCTTAACCACTTTGCTTCTTCCGAGTATGACCGCATTCGTACCACCGCAATACCCGTGTTGGAACAAATTGCATCTGAATATCCCGAAAAAGCAGAACGTTATAAAACGTGTTTGGATTGTGTTTTTCAAAATCATATTCCGCAACATATTTATGAAACCCTACAACCACTCGATCCCACTGCAGATTTGAATGCGGCAGGAATGCAAGAAGGCTCCGATGCTGAATCAAGAGAATGGTATATGAACCGCAATCGGGTGCTTTTATTTCAATATCGATATGGTCGCTCACACCTTCGATATCGCTAATTTCTATCGTATTTCTTTTGAGTGAAACAAGAATAAAACAAACCCTTGGCAATCCCATCTGCTCCTGTTAATTCAATCCCAAAACAACAATCTTGTCCTTTGGGGCAAATTGTGATAAAGCATTGTAGCGAATACTTGTTGAGACTAAAATTGCAGCCCACAGTATACTCACTTTTGTTGTTTTTTTTCAAACGGTTTATTATTATCTGTTGAGTTATGAAGGGAATTTGTTTAGAATATTTCTTTAGGGTGGGTTATATTTGTATATTGTTTTCTTAATCCACCTAATTGAGGCATACGGCGTATGAATCAAGACACTAAACCCATCCGTATTTTAGTCACCGAGGATGATGTGGTTGCGGGGATGTTGATGACGTATTTACTGAAAGATGCCGGGTATGATGTCCTTGAGGTGGCACAAACAGGTGAGCATGCTATTGAGCTGGCGGAATCTTATAAACCGGATTTAATTATTATGGATGTACGATTAGCAGGTGAAATGGATGGAATCGAGGCAACAGAACGAATCAAATCCAAGCTATCCATTCCTGTTATTTTTTGTACCGCGTTTAACGAGCCCAGTACGATAAAACGGGCGGAATCTGCAGGGGCAAACGGGTTTATTATGAAACCGGTTAATCAGGACGAAGCGCTACAAATAATCGCCAAAATTTTATCACATTAATCCAATATCCATAAACATCTTTAGTAGAATATCCGTTCAATTAGGAGTATAGGAAGTGGCTATAACCAATTCGAGTGAAAAATCCGTTCGACAAATCATTTCAGAAGAACACAACAAGCTTGCAATAAAACGAAGGAAAACCATCCGACGGGAAGAATATCTCGATTATATGACTTTCACAGCGAACAAGCGTCCGCTATTCATCGAGATTTTTGGACCGTTAGTTGGACTTCGGGAAGAATGGGAAGCGCAAGGGGCATCTGCGGCAGAATTGGATTTTTCAGCGTTTACCTTTCGGCACCATGGAACCTATGGAATCCCAGCACATACAGGTTGTTTTGGTGGGCAGGAACCGGTTATTATTGAAAATACGGATGAGGTATTGATTTATACTGATCACCTTGGTCGTCGTATGCGGATGCCAAAAGGGAAAGCAACGCTTGCATTACCGATGGATAATCCGGTGAAAACGATGGATGATTGGTTGCGCATTAAACCCTTGTATGAATTCCATGAGGGAAGGTTACCACAAGGGGATTGGCTAAACGAAGCGCAGAAGCACAAAGATGATGGGGATGTAATCACAATAGGGATTCCTGGTGGGTTTGATGAACCTCGTCAGCTTCTGGGTGAAGAGCAGGTAGCTATGTGTGCGTATACCCAACCTGATCTTATCCATGATATCTTAGAAACAATTGGAACTACTGCATATAAAGTGATTGAATATATAACCGCTCGTTTTCCTATAGATGAGCTATGTGTACACGAGGATATGGCTGGTAAAAGTGGACCGCTATGGGGTCCCACACAGGTTGATCAATTTATGAAACCATATTACCGAAAAATTTGGGATTTGGTTCAAGAGCGGGGAGCACGTACGTTTTTCATTGATAGTGATGGTGATTGCAATGCTATTTTGCAGAATTTGATTGATGCAGGAATTACGATTTTTTCTCCCTGTGAACCCCAAGCTGCGATGGATATTGTGAAAATGCGGGAACAATACGGGACTCAACTTGCATTCATGGGTGGTATAAATAAGCATGTTTTGCGACAATCCAAAGAGGCTATTGTGCAAGAATTGGAATATAAAGTACCCCCGCTTATTCAAACGGGAGGCTGTATTTTTGGTTTAGATCATCGTATTCCTAATGGAACGCCGTTAGAGCATTATCGGTTTTATGTACAACACATGTGGGAACTGATTAAGCGGGAAGCATCATAAAGAAGATGCAAACAAGGTATACTTGAAAGTTTCAGTTTTGACATGGGTGTCTGTGGCGCTTCACGCCACA
>CAYPZJ010000492.1:0-3774 GCA_964414635.1 uncultured Spirochaetia bacterium | reverse complement strand
TGGTTGGAAAAAAACACCTGATGTTTCAGCGGATATAATTCGATTGGTCCACGCTCAATCAAGTCAGCTGACGGAGTTGGATCGTCTTTGGGTTTGGAAGCGATGGTTGAGCGTCGAATGATCGCTTTAATTCGTGCTACCATTTCTCGAACACTAAAAGGTTTGCAGATATAATCATCAGCGCCAAGCTCTAATCCAAGTATTCGATCAATCTCTTCTGTTTTTGATGTGAGAAATAAAATGGGGACATTAGAATCTTTGCGAATCAACTTGAGTGCTTCTAATCCGTCCATCTGCGGCATCTTAATGTCTAATACAACCACATCTATTTTATGTTGGGAAAGGTATTCAACGGCTTGTTCCCCATCGTTAAAACAAGTCACACGGTATCCTTCTTTTTGAAGGGCATATTCGAGTGGATCCAAAATATGTTGCTCGTCATCCACAAGTACTACATGCCGATTGCTTAGATTCATGGTGGTTTTCCTCCCAATGTAAATCCCATTCAGAATATGATAAGATTATGCTGGATTGTCAATATGAGTATGTGATGGAGGTGTGATTTTTGGTTTTAGAAATATATCCAATCGATTCGTTATTTTTTTATAGGATTAACCATCGGTTTTGAAATAAATCATTCGGGTACTGTTGATACACGTATTCTTTTTCGTAAGGATGTGAGAACTTCATCACAGCGTCCTCACGTTGCATAATGGTTAAATATTTGTTGTATGATGATTCGTGTTACCATAGAAGTGTAACTCGCATTGAGTATCAAATTTTTCATTCTATATAACTATACTCTAGCCTAGAGACAATTTAGGTGCTAATAGATTTAGGATGGTACTAACGTTAAAGTGGAGTTGAAAAACGCTGGCAATGCTTGCCAAAATACTATTTTGTAGTCATATTTATGGGTATGAATACGAATATTCTAAGAAACCCACTTTTTTTACTTCTGTTATTCCCCTTTGTAGTACTTCAGATAGCGTGCTCCGATGACGTAGAGCCAGAATTCTATGATGCGGCAATACAAAATGCTCCCAGTTGGCTTCAAACTGATTTAGAAAGTAAAGCCATTACTTTATTAGAATCTACAACCCAGCAACGAGTAGAAGCCTGGTTAGAACCATTAACCCGTGGTTGTGATGCAAAATATCTGGATGAGATCGCCTACACCTTAATGTGTATGCCCAATCGATTTATAACCGATGACACCCAGTTTTCAGAATTTTTTCCAGAATGGATCATTGAAAATGCAGAAGCCGTTTATGCAATGGATTCCCTATCAGATGATCCCACTCCGTTTGCTACCCTTATTGAGCGAGGAAACGTAAAAGCGGGGGGGGATTACTATACGACGGTTTTGTACAGCACCGGTGAGTCAGGTGAAACGGATTTTTATCTGGATGAAGCCTTGGATCGAAATGCCTATTATGATTGGGTGGTATCACCTTTTGTGAGTACGGTACTCATGTCCTATAGTGATACAACAACCGATTCTGCTGGAACAGCAGAAACAGGTATATTTTGGCGTACGTATTTCCCTACCTACGCTCCAAGTAGTTGTCCCAATGCTACCTCGGATACCTCTGATGATACCCCATGTCCAGAACTGAAAGGGTCCTTAAGCCAACATGAGGTGTTATGGAACGGATTGGTGGATACCTTAGAGGGGAATGGAGCTATCGGGGAATTATTTGCGTGGATTCGTGCTCATATGGTATATGATTTGGGTTCAGCAGATAAGAACCGAATCTGTTCGTTTTTGCAAGCGCAGATTGGAGCATGTGGACAATATTCAACTTTAGGAACCACCGCTGGTAGAGCAATGTTGTTACCCGTTCGTTCTGTTATCAATACTTGTGGGGATCATGCGTGGAATGAATTTTACAATGGGAGCCGATGGGTGTCCTTTGATACGACAAAAACTGCTCGAATTGATGGAGGGTCGAATGGTCCTGGATATATGTATACCATTAAAAATGGGGATGTAATAGAAATTACAGAATTATATGGTGATTTGGGTACTATTGAAGCGACAGTGTTGGGTGCGGATAACATTCCGCTGGAAGGCGTCCTAATGAAAGTTGTTCCTCCTGGAGGAGGAGGGGGTTCGGTTGTTCCACCCTGCGTATCGGAAGTTACCGATGATTTAGGCAAGGTACGCTTTTCTCTAAAAGCGGGATCCCCATACTATTATAATCTAAGTTATAACAATCAATTCTACCCCGGTGTGCCAGAACAGGAATCTACGACTGTTCTTACATTTAATCTCGAAGCCAATAAAACATTTCGCCTTACTGCCCGAGTACCTGAATGGTCACCCACTGACTAATTGCATAGAAATACTTGAAACTTAAACTCAACGCAACAAATATACAGATGCAATCCGTTTTGGTTTCCATATGTTAATTATAATACTCGCAATTTCGATTTCAACTTGTAGTGTACTTCGGGTCGATACAGGAATGAATACGTAATCCAAATGTTAAGAAATGGTTAAATTTGGGCTATTTGAATATTTTTTTCCTGTTTTCATGGCTTTCTTCGTTATACTCATTAAAGGAAACAGACGAGTATATATCGGTGTTTCCATTAATAGAGACGTTGGAAACTAGGGAAGTTTAACCGATAGCAACGCGCTAATGAATAACATAAAGGAAATGAGATGAATCATAAAGAATTTATAGAACAAGAAATTGCACGCTTGGAACGTGAATTTCAACGAATTATGACAGGTGAGGAAGATACCAAAGAAAAGCAGAAACACCTGAATGATATTCGGGATTCTCTAAAGAATTTACGTCGCTTGAAAAATTCGGTTCCTTCAAATGCATAATTATGTTAACCATTCCGTAAAATTGCATTTCCATACTCCATTTCGAAAAGGTAGAAGCTATATGCATCCTATCTTACTTACCTGCACAAAAAAGCACATCGGCTTAAAGTACAACCGTTTTTGTTGATTCTTTATTATATTGGTGAAAAGTGTTCTAAAGGTGTGAAGTTTATGAGCGTGTTCCAATTAGAATGACAATTAATGAGTATCCCAGGAATCAAATAATTTGAAAATGGGCTTCCAACCAGCAAATCCGTCGGGATTCTCATCAAACTGCCAGAAGGATCAATGAAAAATCAAATAGAGGAGGGAATAGCGCTCCTACGGATACAAAGGCGAGGATGCTTCTTAGAGTGATATATAAACCGTTATGAATGGTTTATGAAGCCATAATAAAAGACCCTGCTTGTTGTGTTTCTAAACGAAGGGAATGATTAAAATCAAAATAGACCGTATAGTTACGGTAGTGCCCAGTATTATTCGACGCTCAAGCCAGCTGTTGAGTATGCATCTCCAACCTATCCCGAATACACAAACCTGCTTAACTATACAGCAGAACGTTTGATAACAAACAAGACGAAAAAAGGATAACAGCTTATATCATATCACCCATTTCGTTGCTTTGAACAGTGTATCATGCATAAGGGCTCGAATTGCCTCGGCTTTTGTTATGCGTGGTTGGTTACGGGTAGAACATATTAGAACGTTACAAGCGCTGTACGTTCATTGATAAAACGGGTCAATGTTTTAACGGATAAATTCGCCATTTGATCGAATCGAAATCCGACACGCTTTTTGGAGGAAAATGTTACACTTGCATCGGTAATAATATTTTGAGTAAGATCAGGTAATTTTAGATTCACCTGGCGGAATCGGGTTTTGGGATCAAAAAACTTCAGAGCGCGATCCTCGGTAAATCGTACCATCATCCC
>CAYPZJ010000491.1:0-3777 GCA_964414635.1 uncultured Spirochaetia bacterium | reverse complement strand
AGAACAATTGGGAACCTATCAGTATTGTATGTTGCTTGCAGCGGAATCCTACCGGGAAACAATAGAAGGGGCTTTGAAAACCTTTCCGGTACCGATTACGTTGGTAGATGCACCCTATAAATATGCAGCGATGCAAGCAGCTTCCGTTGCGTTGACATCATCGGGAACAGCGACCTTGGAACTTGCTTTATTAAAAACGCCGTTTGTGCTTACGTATAAGACTTCCTGGTTTACTTGGTATATGGGTATTTTGCTTTATAAGTATAATTATGTGGGATTACCCAATTTAATGGTGGGAAAGGAAATTGTACGGGAACTGCTTCAGAAAGACGCCACTCCAACATTTCTGGCGGGAGAACTGTGGAAAATTGTATCGGATGATTCCTATCGTATTAATATGCTGAATAACTTTGATCAGCTACGGAATCAGCTCCCTACTACATCTGTATATGAACAAATGGCACAGTTAATCAAACAGGATTTTCTTTGAGTGAGTGAAGTTCGGAAGAAGGAATCAGCGAATGGATCATACACCCACACTGTTTGAATATTTGTGGTTTCGCCATCCCTTGGTTTCATCGGCATCCACATTGGATTCTTCTAAGACACCAACCAATCATCCGTTTATTATTCATCGTCGAGGAATAGAAAATATACCCATCCCTGATTCTATGCAGTCGGTTTGTCAATGTGTTTATCTGGAAGGACAATCGTATGGATGGTGCTTATTTCCCTTGCTCCCTACCGATCATACATTTACGAACGAGCAGTTAGGAAAAGAATTAAGGGATCTTCATCATCGAATCCAACATAATTTTATGCGAAATATTCAGGATTTAACTGCTAAAAAAGAGATTTGTATTTCGTTAACTTGGGATGCGTATCAGGAAAACCAACCGCTTACTAAAGATGGGTATTGTTGTATTTTCCAACACGAGGATTCTCCATCCTTCCCTGTGGTGTTAAATCTTCCTCTTGCTTTAGTAAAACGGTTGTGCTGGCGTATGTTTCGGGTAGAATATGGGAAGATTCCCGTGGATCACCGATTACAGTTTCTAAGACAAGATTTTATATCAGGCATCATTCTCAAGGCGGAATTCTTCCCATTTGAACCACGGGACTTTTTCAACTCGTTAAGTGAAGTGGAACTCCAACATGTTGTACAGGTGCTCTGGATGAATCAACTGATTACCCATGATATGCTTGTGGCACTTGCGATGATTATGGAAAATGGCTTGATACGTATCCGTCATACCCTTTCTAAAAACGTGGTACAAGAGTTTGATGAAAATTATCAATCCAAAAAAGATCAGTATGATTCCAGATGGTTTGATGTGGGTTCTATTCACACGCTTATAAATCTTCGGAGTTTAATAGAGGATAATCGGTTGGGATTCCCCTCTATCGAGCGATTTAGTCAAGTTGTACGGACACTGAAACTCAAACGAGCAGAACTGTTACTGGAAGCATATCCTTTTGAGCATTTTATTACCGATGCATTGGAGCGTGGTTTGGTACATCGCCTAATTACGCGGTTATCTACGAATACGTTAGCTGC
The DNA here is from genome assembly GCA_964414635.1 of uncultured Spirochaetia bacterium. GTDB lineage: Bacteria > Spirochaetota > UBA6919 > CAYPZJ01 > CAYPZJ01 > CAYPZJ01. The sequence continues at coordinate 2,219 of CAYPZJ010000491.1, read as the reverse complement.
TTTATTTCATACCCACCCCCACCAATTAGATCGGATACAATCGGAAATTTCAACCCGTTCATGGAATATGCTAGCCGAAGATGCCTCCCATTGGAAATCGCTTGGAACGGCTTCGTCGTATTTGCTGGCTTTCTTGGATTTTATGGAAACCTACCTTGAAGAACGGTTTCATACGGAATCAGCGGACCATACCGCATTGATTCCATTGCTGGATCGGGCAAAAGAACCGGTTCAAAAATCGTTGTGGTTGAATGCTTTAAATCCTGTGGATTTATATTTAGCGCTAATCCCTTATTCCAAACGACTTCAGGAGGATGTGGTAAGAAATTTAGCACCGGTCTATCGCTATTTTGTACTAGAATTATTAAAAGGGAATATTACACTCAATCAGTTTGTTGGGGGTGAAGCGATTAAAAACGCTACGGAAACCGTTTGCCAATTCTTATATAAACAGTATTATTTATATGAACGGGAACCCGGGTATTAAAAAAATGCTTTTGGGAAATCAGATTTTTCCGATGTAGTATATCAAGCAGCATCTTCAAGTCAGGATTGATGCGACTTGAGTGTGGGAGTAACAATGGAACCAAAAAAGATTAAGATCAAAAAACCAGATGGTGGGTCAAGTGTAAGTGGACAGCAGGGCAACACCGGTGGTCCTCCAAAAGCCAGGGGGGACAAACAAGATAGCCTGAAAATCCTTGAAAACACCATTAAGAAACTCACAAACCGATTTAACCAGTTTGGCTTCAATGATAGTAAAGAAGAAGAATTCCTACTGGAAAACCGTGGAAAAGAAGTGGTTCTGGAATTGGAAACAGGAACAGTAGAGGGAAAATTGGATTCGATTGATAAATATCGAATCGCGATCGAAGTGGAAGGAACCATGAAGTATTATTACAAACATGCTTGCGTGGGTTACTACGTAAAATAATCACCTCTTATTCCACCAGTGTACCATCAAACATATCCACTATTCTCTGCGTCCAGTACAGATTTTGATCTTCTTTTGCTACCGTAATCTTCTTACACGAATCGTTTAAATCATTTTCAATCGCTTTACGAATGATTTCGTTTGAAATCAACTCCTCCGTTCGTTCCTGTGCATCCCGTATACGTTTTGTACTAGTTTGATCTGCTTTTAGTATCAATTCCATGATACGCTCCTTTCTGTTTGTTAATGTGATGGTGCTAAAAAGTAATCCAGCTCCGCACTCCCACTGGAGGAATTGGGAGGGGGAGATCCTCCAGGCAGCAGTGCGGCTGGATTTGACTGTTTAATTCGTCTGATCTAGCTTTGACCGTTTTTTGGGGGGGCATCCCAATTTCGATCATTCTATACTACCCGGAATATTTTGATTTTTCACTCCTCCATGGCGTTTTTTTTTCTTTTTTTTCATGAAAATGCACCCACTTTTTCCAATTTTTGCACGCATCCTAGCTTATTATTTTTTTTACTCGATATCTTGGTTTTTGGAATTAGCAGGTTGCGTTGTTGGGAAACACTGATTGATAACCATTGTTATGGATGGAGGATCGAAAGAAAAAGGTTGAAAACGGAGCGGAATGGATATTGATTTGATCCCTTTTGTTGTTTTTTATTTTTACATAGATTAAAGGGTTGGCTAACAATTCTTGGTCTATTACTCTTACTACTGAGGGGAAGCAATGCACGGACTTGTTTCATTCGTCGCCCACCTCGAAAGGACATCCTATATGACTCCCACAAAAGTAACGAAACCACTCCCGAATAAACCTGGGCATTTTGATGGGCCCATTATTCGAGATGATAGCGATCTTATGATTAATTCAATTTTGAAGCAGATTGATAAAGAAATCGATTGGACTTTGGTGAAGCAGGAAGACGGGGGATTGGAAGAACAACGGCGGACATCTTTTTGCTGAGCAGCATAATGATTGATCGGTTGATCAATCATCGCACGGTTGTAAAATAATGGGAATAAGTTATCGCGTGAAAAATCTTACTGAGACCACTTTAGATTCGAAGTGAGGAATTTAAATGACCTTGAGGTGGGGATTCTAGTTGATTCTAATAAAACTAGGTTCCTGTTTAATACTAAGTAGCCGTTGGGTAAAGATTAAGACCAAAATCAAATCGATGCTAATCGTGGGTGGGAGTTCAAAAAATAGTAATTCCCACTACCGATGAATGAACAGGCTGTCCAATCTTTCTTTTTTTGTGAGCAGGAGGATGTATT
>CAYPZJ010000490.1:0-3790 GCA_964414635.1 uncultured Spirochaetia bacterium | reverse complement strand
AGTTCATCACCGGGTCAAGAACAACCTGCAAATTATTCAAAGCCTGTTTAACTTGCAATCTAAAAATATCCAAAGTACTGAAGCCCTGGAATTGATTCATGGTTCCAAAACACGAATCCGATCCATGGCACTTATCCATGAAATGTTATATCAACGCGGGAATTTTGCGGTAATTGACATAGCGGATTATATTAAAAAGATTTCCCAGGAACTATTCATATCCTACACGGAATCTGCTCGCCAGATCCATCGGCGTATTGAAGCGGAATCGGTTCATCTTAATTTAGAACAGGCGATTCCCTGTGGATTGATACTAAGTGAGATCTTAACTAATAGTATAAAATATGCCTTTCCATCGGATTTACCCACCCAACCGGTCGTAACCATCCAGCTCTATCAGGAAGATCAACGAATTCATTTACATATTCAGGATAACGGGATAGGTTTACCCTCCCAGCTAGACATTCAGGATAGTACAACGTTGGGTTTACGCTTAATAAAAATTCTGGTTGAATATCAATTAAAAGGAGAATGGCAGGTCTATTCTAACAAAGGAACGCATATCCACGTAACATTTAATAAACGTACATCACGGGAGCACCATCCTAAGAAATTGAACTAAACGAAGTATCATTGCGATCGAAAACGTTGTGCCATTTCACGGAGTATGCCTGACGCGATCTCTCTTTTAGAAGCGGTTTCCAGTAGACATTCCCATCCCTGTGCACCCAATAACACAACCTGGTTGGAATCACTACCAAATACATGACCATCATGCCCCACGTCATTCGCCACAATCATATCGAGATTCTTCTGTTTGAGTTTCGCTTGAGCGTGAGCTCTCAGCTGTTCCGTTTCAGCAGCAAACCCAATGACGCGTTGGTGAGTTTTACGTTTTCCCATCGCGGTAAGAATATCCGGATTACGTGTAAGTTCCAACGTATGGTTCGTATTGTGTTTCTTTATTTTCTGGTTCGATGGTTCTGTAACTCGATAATCAGCAACCGCCGCCGCCATAATTAAAACATCATGGGAATCAAACTGTTCGGCTACCGCTTCATACATATCAATAGCAGATTCAACCTGAATAACTTGATCCACAGAAGGTGCTGATACTTCCATATGTCCATGAATCAGTGTGACGGAAGCCCCCTGGCGTATCGCTTCTTGGCATAAGGCAACACCCATTTTCCCACTGGACCGATTGGTTATGTATCGGATGGGATCGATCTTTTCTCGGGTTGCTCCTGCTGTGATTAGAAACCGTGTACCCTTCCATAATTGTTCTGGAGGAGGCTGGGAAATTTTTTCTACAATCGTATCAACGGATGCTAGCTTACCTGGTCCTTCGTATCCACAAGCTAGCGTCCCAATCTGGGGTGGAATCACCTCCCAACCTAAGTCACGCAGTTTCTTTTGATTTTCCAGGTAGATGGGATTTTCATACATAAACATATTCATTGCGGGGCATAGGATTCGTCGTCGAAATGCTGCCGCAGCCGTTGTTGAAACCAAATCATCGGCGATTCCTCCCGCAATTTTCCCTACAATATTGTAGGTCGCAGGACAGATAACAAACTGAGCCGATTGGTGGACTAATTCTAAATGAGGGAACGCGTGGGATGAATCGAATTGATCTATAAAAACACGATTGGTTGTGATCCCTGCAAAAGTAGTGGGGCTCACAAATTGAGTTGCATGGGGAGTCATAAATACATGGATATCATACCCCAATTTTCGTAGTGCTGATATCACGTCTAAACTTTTATAAATCGCAATGCCGCCGGTTACAGCAAAACAAATCTCCATTGGATTGTGTTTGAGTTCGTCTTTTGTAATACCCATATTTAACCTATGGCTTTGTTGGTAGAAAAATATCCGAAACCAGCACCACCCCGGCTTGGGTCCCTACAATTAAATCACCCAGATTATCATGATCCAAATCATACGGATAAGGGGCTGTGGTTATGGTGTAGCTCAGTGTCAAAGGAAACCGATTAATAGGCTCCCCCTCCATAGTATAAGCATAAACCGTCTGATTAGAAGCTGCCAGGATGACACTACGATTTCCCTCTTCGTGCTCGATGGAATACGCATTCAAAAAGAGTGGATTGTAATCCAAAGTGATCGGAAATCCTTCCACCGGCTCGCCTTGCATGGATAGAACATGTAAATCCATACCATCCATACATAAAATAAACGGTTCGGTGAATGCAAACGGTTGGATAAATTGTGGTGGAACGGTTGGTTCGGATGAAAGGTGTCTGGGAAAGGATGAGAAATTTTGTCCCTTTTCATCTAACACCATTAATTCTGGTCCAAGGTTGAAAAGCACCCACATCGTATCGCTGGATTCATAAATATGGGGTTTGGAAATATTCAAATTATGATAGACTTTTGGAAATCCCGTCAATCCCCCACTGTTAGCATACCAAGCTTCCACAATGGCGTCATACGATCCATCCTCCTCGGGTTGCGTTTGGGACGTGGCTGCAAAAAATCGGGATGATAAATCATAGCCGATTAGATAACCTGCATCGACTTTCTTTGGCCATGCTTGGTTGTAATGATTTCCATTTAAATCTACGATGTGACACAACCGATCCTTGAAAAAGAAGAAATGGTTCGATTGTACCACATCAAGGTGAGTATAGGGTCCTGAATCTTCCCGCTCTTTTGGGTATCCTTCCAATGGAACTTCATCGGGAGATAACCCCTCAATCTTCCCAACCTGATTCAACCAGTATATAGCTTCCCATGCTCCTGCTTTGGAAAATGTTAATACCGGTGGAGAAGCCAGGGTATCTTGATTAAAAATCCGACCGGATTTCGTCTGCCCTCGCCGATCCCAAAGATAGATGGTTTGTTCTGTGGTAGTCGCAGTAAGAATAGCCCGATCTGCTTGTTCATGATCGTAGAATTGTATATGTTTAACTGCCGCACCGGTAGCCAAAAGTCGATCATGAATATCTAATGTACTCATATCTATATAATACGGTTCTGAATCAGGAAAGGAATTGTACACCAAAGCAATTCCCACCCAGGGAACTGAATTACGTGGTAAAACCACTTCCCTTCCAAAGTATTTTACAGTTTTCTGTTCTGTGCTGATCCCAAATTTGATATAATCCCATCCAAAACCCGCTGAAAAAAACGCATGACTAGCAAGGGTTTCCTCTTCTCTACCAATTTCGGAGTTTTTCAAAAAGCCTGTCTGATCATCATAATAATCAACAAACGCATCGCCACGCAATTCATTGTTAATGTATATCGCTCCTGAAAAGGGGTCTTCTCCTATTGGTTCGATTGATACTTTCCAGTGTGTATCTTCCAATTGAAACACTACTTCAACCGTAGCGGCGATAGCGCCTACCTCACACTGGATTACATCTCGTCGATCACTTATATTCAAACAATCCATGTAATATGTTTTGGTCCAGGTTTGTGTTTCATTGTTGCAATTACAAGTTGCTGTTGAACTGTAATAGGTTTTATTGTCCAATTCAACCAACGGGACACCCAATCCGAAGCTTTTTCCAATAAGATCTTTCCCTTTGTAATTGACAATTAAGCCTTTTTGTAGTCGGCTCATATCCCCGGTGTTGGGATAGGAAGGATAGGCATCGTCACGAAGTTCATATACAAAACCGGAAGGAGTTTTTAGAACACATGTGTGCGAACTATGACATGTAAGTTCGGTGATAATAAAATAAAAAGCTGCTCCCAGTGATGAACCAATGAGTATTGCCCAAATAATGGCAAGTTTTCGATTTTTAAGATTCATTGAAGG
>CAYPZJ010000489.1:0-3827 GCA_964414635.1 uncultured Spirochaetia bacterium | reverse complement strand
GGTTCGGTGCGCATCCAACCATTTGACTCGGATCGGAAAACGATTGTTCCTGTTCTGGTGTAAGATTCAAATCGGTTTGTTCTTTTAAGGTTTGAAGCACATCCACCTGTTTCCCATCAAATTGCATAGCGAGGGTTTCGTGTGAAATCTTCCGTAGAGTCTCATGCATATCTTGCCGATCGCCCCCCTGTTTCACCTGATCCATCATCACATTTTCCAAAGCGCATAACGGCAATTCACGCCGTACATTCCGTTGAATAACCGGAAGATTAATAAACAACTCCTTTGTAATATGATGATACAACAAAAGAATCGCATCGGTAATTAAAAAAGCCTCATTCAAGCTTAATCGACGGTTCGCACTATCATCCAAGCTTCGCTCCAACCACTGATTAGCAGCGGTATGTGCAGCATTATCTGTTATGGAAATCATATAACGACTTAACCCCGTAATCCGCTCTGCCAATATAGGATTTCGCTTGAACGGCATCGCAGATGATCCCACCTGCTTTTCACCAAAAGGTTCGTACATCTCCTGCTCATGTTGTAATAATCGCATATCTGTAGCAAACTTGCTAGCACTTTGAGCAATACCCGATAATAACGTAAGAATTTGATAATCAATTTTACGAGAGTAGACTTGCCCTGAAATCATCAACCGTCGATCGAAATCGAGGCTATCAGCGAATTTTTCATCTAGTTCTTGTACTTTTGATACATCCCCACTAAACAAGCGCAGGAAGGATGCCTGTGTACCCGTTGCCCCTTTCACACCTAACAATGGAATTAATTCGGTACGATGGCGTAAATCATTGTAATCCAGGATCAAATCCTGAAGCCACAAACAAATCCGTTTACCAACCGTAGTGAATTGGGCTGGTTGAAAATGGGTATATCCTACGATAGGTTCATTTTTATATTCTAGTGCTAAATTACGGAGGGTTTGTACTACCTGAATCATACGGTATCGAATAATTCGAAGCGCTTCTTTGATGATGAGGATATCGGCATTATCCGTAATTAAAGCACTGGTTGCACCCAAATGGATAATTTTCCGTGCTTGTGGAGCCTGTTCCCCAAAAATATGGATATGTGCCATGACATCGTGAAGAAGCTCTTTTTCCTTTGATCGAATCCGGTCAAATGGAATATCTGCTTTGACACGATTCATTTCAGCAAGCATAGCATCGGTAATAGGTAATCCCATTTCTTGTTCAGCACGAGCAAGCGCTATCCACAAGGTTCGCCATGTTAATGCGCGATGATAAGGGGAGAATATCTTCAACATCTCTATCGATGCATAACGCTCTCCAAGCGGATGGTGATATACATAAGGGGAAGAGGATTCAGTAGACATACAACTATACTTTGTATATTTCATCCTTTATAGGAAGAGACTTCCGTAGATCCTTTAAATAGGATTTCATATCTCCCATAGACTCATATTGTTCACATTCATCTACCGTACGACGGGCAACGGTAAAGTATTTATACACCTTTTCTTCCCCCAATTTTTTCTTCCATTGTTTTTGGGTACAGCGGACCCGCAACACATACTGGGAATCCACTCCTGTTTGGGATTTAAACAAAACACAATGTAAGCAGTTTGCGCAATTAATTTTAGCATCAATGGAATCATCTGAAGACATAAATTACTCCTTGAATGAAAGGTGTAGGCTGTTTTTTTCCCAACATATATTTATAGGAAGATCACTTACAGCGGAATCCATACTCCATCATTTAAAAACAAATCTGGTTAAGATTTTCTGAAGCCCGAATGCCATGTGTGCACACCTCTTACCAAATTGAGTATTCTTGGGATTGGATTTACCCATTCCCTCCCTGAATTCGGCGGGGCACTTCCTTACGCTAATAAGTACGATTCAACCGGGGTTATTGACTTGCGAGAAACTCTTCGTACTTTTCCTCGGTCATCAGCTCATCGAGTTCCTCCGGTTTGGAAAGTTTAATTTTTAAAATCCATCCCGATTCATATGGATCGCTGTTGATAACTTCGGGGGAATCTACGGTACCTTGGTTTATTTCCACTATCTCGCCACTAACTGGGGAAAGTAGATCAGATACCGCTTTCACAGATTCAATCGTCCCAAAATTTTCATCTTGGGAAACCTGATCTCCAACCTCTTTCACTTCAATAAAAACAAGGTCACCTAATTCCTTCTGAGCAAAATCTGTGATACCGATTATTGCAACGCTATCATCCTCGACATAGATCCATTCGTGTGATTTGGTAAATCGTAGTTTCGATCGATCCATAATTCCTCCGCTAATCTGATCTAATGCTGGTGTACTGAATATACCGAAACAAATCAACACAGTCAAGTATCATCTTTACACAATTTATCCCATAATTCACCAGGCTCATTTTAAGAACCATATCATCGTAATCACTTACCCAGAAAAACATTATGGGCTATGAAAAAAATAAATGTCATAAAAATATAGAAATATGTAACATTATTACACATACCGCTATTCAGGATTGAATCAAGCGTGAAAGAAGTGTGTCCACCTGGTGGAGCAATTCTTCAGGTGTTTCATTATTCAAAAGCATATAATCAGCCAGGGCGATCGGCCCCCCTTTTTCAATCCGTTCTACTTCATCTAAATCACGTTTCTCTGCTTCTTCTCGTGTAAGTGGGCGTACCGGTCTGTTTGCCAAATGAGTATATCGTTTACTTTTCTCTGTGAAAATAGCGATGATTATTAAGCGTGCGTCAAATCTCTTCTTTAGGATTTTATATTCTGCCATGGAATACAAACCATCAATAAAAACCACTTGGGATTGCTTTAACTGGGATTCGATTTCAGGTAATGCTAACAGAGCAATGGCACCCATTCCATGTTTGGCACGAAGATCCTCCCGTACTTCTTTTTCATATTTGGGTAATCGCGCATACCCCCGCGCATCGACTTCCTTCAACACAATCCCACCAAAATATACTACAGGGAATCCCTGATCAACAAGATGCTGGCAAACCAGGCTTTTTCCAGAACCAGGCATTCCAATAATGGCGAGGACAATCGGTTGATCCATAATAAGGTTAGTTCTCCTGTTCCTTATTGATGTCTTCTTGCTTCTTATGAAGGATTTCATACACGGTAGGCAAATATCGAGGGGAAAATGAAACATCATTCGAACGAAAAAGATCCTTTGGATAGGTATATACCTGAGATGCGGATTGTCTTAAAAAAGTTTGGTATTTGGCTAACGGATGATTGGATTCATCGTTCTGATGATCTATATGAGATGAATGGAGGAGTAGAACCAGCAGTACACCCAAGCCTAATACGGTAAGAAAAATATAAACCAATTCAGGAACGGATGTGGCAAACAATTCGGTGAGCATTTGCGTATCAAACGGTTGTGTAAGCACGAGAATTGCAATAATAACTAGTACCACAAGGGTACCAGTAAGATGTAAAAGTGTTTTCATACTAGATATTATTCCATGCTTTGTGATTCCAATTGCTACTTGGGTTGTGGTTTGGATCGGCGTTCTACCCATTCCACAAAGAGAAAACATAACAGGGTATTTCCAAAGTAGAAGAATAGGTTTGCCGCTCCGCTATGCTCTCCAGCTAACCGTTGTCCAAATCCTAAAATCAAAAACATAAACGCACCTATGACCAATGCGCTTTTTAAAAACGGTTTGGCACGTGTTTCAATAAATTCCCGGTTGAGTAATGCTAACAGCATTCCTAGCGCAGCAAGCGTCTCTCCAATTGCAAGTAGATAAAAGCTCAGTGTCAATCCAGGGAAAGATGCGAGAAAGGTTTCTCCAAAAGTTTTTGCGAAATAATCG
>CAYPZJ010000488.1:0-3838 GCA_964414635.1 uncultured Spirochaetia bacterium | reverse complement strand
ATATACTAGGCATACATTCAGCTCTACGTTTTTGAATATAAGATTTTTTCCTCAATTCTTCAAGCAACTTGTTTATTTGGATGAATCTCATACTAATGAAACAAACATAATGTATTTGCGAACAAAGTGAAGCAATCTCACCTATATTAAGATTGCATCGGCACTTCGCTTCTCACAAAGACGCTTTATTTTTCAGAGGTTCTTTTAACTAAGTTGAGATTCATCCTGTTTGTTTGAGAATACTCTTTGTTGTCATTCCGAAACGGCTCCATTACTTTTATTCAACATGCGTGGTTACCAAAATACCTGTTTAAACAATCCTTATATTGGAGGTTCCATATTTTTCTACCTATGACCCCAACTGAATTGGAACAGTACGGTTGGGATTCCCTAGATATTATTCTTGTTACAGGGGATGCTTATTTGGATAGTCCCCATGTTGGCGTGGCGGTTATTGGGAAGTATTTGGTTTCCAAGGGATATCGTGTTGGCATTATTGCACAACCGAATATTCAAACCGGTGAGGATATCACACGATTTGGAGAACCACGAATCTTTTGGGGAGTCACAGCAGGATGTGTGGATTCAATGGTAGCTAATTATACACCCCTGTTAAAAAAAAGAAGGGAAGATGATTTTACGCCCGGAGGTAAAAACACCAAGCGCCCTAACCGTGCATCGATCGTATATGCGAATCTAATTCGCCAATATTTTAAAAACACATGCCCTATCGTACTAGGTGGGGTGGAAGCGAGCATGCGACGAATTAGTCATTATGATTATTGGCAAGATAGAATCCGAAAACCCCTATTATTTGATGCGAAAGCCGATTATTTGGTTTATGGAATGGGTGAACAAGCCACGTTGGAATTAACCCAAGCCCTGGAAAAGAATCGACCAATACATGCTATTCGAGGGATCTGCTACCTGGCATCCGAACCTCCAACAGATGCGCTGATTTTACCTGATTTTGATTCGATTGTTTCAGATAATACCGTTTTTGAAACACTATTCCAACAGTTTTATAAGCAATCGGATCCCTACACGGCACAGCGGATCGCTCATAGAGTCAACAACCGCTATCTTGTCCAGAATCCCCCTTCATTCCCGCTGTACACAACCGAGTTGGATGCAATCTATGAATTACCATATGAACGAGCACCCCATCCGAGTTATCATAACCTCGGTTCCATCCGTGCGATGGATACGATCCGTTTTTCGATTACAACACATCGTGGGTGCTACGGGGAATGCAATTTTTGTTCGATTGCGATACACCAGGGACGTATCGTGATATCGAGATCGGATGCATCTATACTTGCGGAGGTGGATGGATTTGCTTTTCACCCACAATTTCGAGGGGTGATTTCTAACGTAGGGGGACCCACAGCCAATATGTATGGTATTGAATGCCAAAAAAAGCAGAAGTCGGGTAGTTGTACTGATAAGCGTTGTTTGTTTCCTTCTCCATGTGCGCAGCTTCCCATTGAACATAAAAAACAATATTCATTGTTAAATGCGATACGAAAGCGCCCCCATATCCGTCATGCATTTATCGGATCGGGGGTCCGTTTTGATATGGTACTTGCGGATAAACAAAGCGGGATGGCTTACCTTGATCAATTGATTGGGCATCATATCTCAGGGCAACTAAAAATCGCTCCGGAGCATACGCATCCGGATATATTGCAAACGATGGGAAAACCTACTTCGCCACATGTTTCTGAATTTGTTACGGTATTCTACCAACGAACCAAAGCGCTCCATTCAAAACGATTTTTAACCTATTACTTCATTGCAGCACATCCAGGATGTAATCATCAACATATGGTGGATTTAAAGCGAACCCTGAAATCTCAACTCAGAATCAACCCAGAGCAGATCCAGATTTTTACACCCCTACCTTCCACCTATTCTGCTCTCATGTACTATACATGTCGCAATCCATTTAATGGGAAATCACTATTTGTTGAAAAAGAACCAGGAAAAAAGCAACTACAGAAACATATTATTCTGCACGATCGTTTGAAAAAGGGAGGCACATAATTGGATACCCAAGGTGGCAGGTTGATTGCCAAGCTAAACTACTTATTCGGGTACTTCTGCTTCTAAAATCGGGATATATCGCAAGGGAATCCCTACATCCGAATAAACTATATATCGTTCCGGTTCTCGTTCTACGATGTAATCAATAGACCGACTTTGGGGGAGATAGCGCACAAACCGATTAAATATAAGTTGTTCTTGATAAAGATTCTGAAAAGCGATCTCGCCGGAAATTAGTTCCAATCCATCTATCGTGTTTTCTCCAAATGTTTCTTCATAGGCGATATACGTGTCAGGATTGATTACCCAATGTCGTTGTAGTAGATTCTTATTATCCCGATTATATTCAAAATAATGGGTTTGGAAAGGCATCCATTCGGCAACATAGCGGGATTGTTTTTGTATATCCACTTGTGTTAACAGTTGTCCGGTATAGGAATAATTAAACTGGAGCCAGATTCGTGGTCGCGGAACGATGTTGTAATCGGTGAATGTTTTTCTAGGATTTACGTTGATCGTGCGTTCTTTTAGTATTAAATCCTGATAGTCTTCGACTAGCAGGTTCCATATGTTTTTTGTGATTAAACTTCCTTCGTCATCGTATGCATATGTGACAAATAAAGCATACGAGTTTATATCGGGATGATCCCGCGATATCAATTCATTACGGGGGAAAAAACGAATATCAAAAGGAACCAATGCTACACCATGATCGATGAAATCTAATTGGATAGGCAAATAGTCGAAATCATAAAAACACCGGACAAATACACCCGATTGAAGCATGTCGGGAGTAACTTCCGTAAGTAAAAACGGGTCTTCACCTGGTTGAATCCGGAAATAGCGTGTATCTCGAACATCTGGTGGGACCTGTTCTATCCATTGTTCGAAATCCTCAATTATTGTTATTTTCCTTAGTCGGATTAGCTGCCCGTTTTGATTGTAACTGGTTTCAAAATAGCTTTCCAGTGGGGGGGGAGCGTCTTGTTCATTATTTATTTGTTCCACACCGGTCACATTGCCAGCAAATCCATCTGCATATCGGATTGTATCCACCTCAAAATTTTGGAAATCTGTGAGGGGTTGGCTGATGAGAAGAGTTAGAAGAAAAACATACGAACACATACAAGCCTCTTTGAATAAATGTTAACACGTTTTTTGATTGCTATCAGTGAATGTAGTCCATTCGTAGCAACGATATCCGTCTCCTTGATTCTACATTATGTAGATTGAATACCCTTGGATACACTAAGTAAATGTCGAAGGAATGTACGCTTTGTTCTGTTAGCGCATACACCATCCCCTTCGCTAGGGTATCGAATCCACCGCAACGGTTTTCATTTATATTATAGGAATATACACTAAGAAGCTAAGACCAAAAATTTCATGAATTCCCCGTCAGATCGATAAAAACGTATTAATGTATCTTTTTTGTTCTGTTTGCTGTAGTGACAGCAACAGTCTAATCGATTTATCACCTTTGGAAAACCAGTTTTTTTTATTATCTTAACAAAAAAAAATTAGGGAAAGGGCGAAACAATGATAAAGGAAAAACGAAGACAGCAAATAATGGAAGCTGCCGAAGAAGTCTTTGCATTAAAAGGTTATTATGCAACATCAATCAGTGATATTGTTGACAAAGCGGAAATCGCTCGGGGAACTTTCTATCTCTATTTTAAAAATAAACAAGATATTTTTGAACATATATGGAATGAATTATTTCATCAAGCTCAATCAACGTTTGCTCCAATCAGCCTGGATAAACAAGGAGATATTTCATCCCAAATCATTG
>CAYPZJ010000487.1:0-3851 GCA_964414635.1 uncultured Spirochaetia bacterium | reverse complement strand
GCCTTCTATCCAAATTCCGGAACTTTTTTTAAAAGTGTGCGTAACATCAGTTATGCTTTTATTGAGGGTGAAGATTGATTTTGAGGATTGATTGGAAACAACAGACATCACCCGCAAATAGTATGAATAGATAGTTAAGGAAGACGATGCCGCCTGATAACGGGTTCCAACAACGTGGTTTTATACTCCGGGCTGCCTTTATAATAACCGCAGCAACCTTACTTAGCAAGGTGTTGGGATTGGTACGTTTTCAAATCATTTTCTATTTATTTGGCGTGGGACCCGAAACCGATGCCTTCTGGTCTGGATTTCGCATTCCAAATACGATGCGGGATTTATTAGCGGAAGGTGCCTTTTCCACTGTATTTGTAATGATCTGCACTCGAGTGATGATTCATAAAGGGAAAGAAGCGGTAATCCGATTTACTAATCAAATCCTTAGCCTGTTTTCAATTTTCATATTCGGCGTATGCGTCATTCTGTACTTGCTCGGTCAACCCTTCTTAGATTATGGTATTATCGGGTTATATCATTTTAATGAAGGAACCCTTCCCTTAGTAGCACAGGTTTTTGAGATCTTGCTTCCGTTTTTATTCATACTCGCGTTAGCATCACTATTTATGGGGTTGCTTAACTCGCATGAAAAGTACTGGGCACCTGCTATCGCTCCTTTTGTATCTAACGTTTTGTTTATCATTGCGATGTTATTTTTAGGTGATTCCATGGGTATTGCAGGTATTGCCGTGGCTTATATTTGTGGAGCACTTGGACAGCTTGGAATACAATTCATTGTATCATTACGATTAGGATGGCGATTTCGATGGGAGTTTACCATAAAAGATCCCTATGTTCGGGAGTTTTTAATTCTATACATCCCCATTCTTACGATTATCGCGCTCCCTAAAATTGTTGGGTTTATTACTAACGGCTATGCAACTGCATTAGGTGAAGACCAGTTATCTATCTTTGAATGGGCATATATTATTATCCAGCTTCCTGTCTCCATTTTCGTTACGGGGATTTCCATTGTTTCATTAACAAACCTAAGTAAATACTACGAAGCCCAAGATTGGTATAATTTCCGAGCCTTGCTAACGATGGGACTTCGTGTGATGCTTATGTTCGCTGTACCTGGAATGGTTTTACTGTTATTGCTATCCGAACAAACCGCCCGTTTCTTTTATAAAGATTTCGCAGACTTCATCACAGGTAACTTTAATACACGAGATTATGTAAGCATTGGAATGGCTTTGTTTTATCTAGCCCCCTCATTGATATCAATTAGTCTTACGGTTATTTTCCTTCGTGCGTATCAGGGCATGAAAGAATGGAAGCGTCCTTTAATCGTAAGTGTCATCATGGTTGGAATGCATTTGGTTCTCGCAAATCTATTGGCGTTTCATCTGGATTGGGGTTTGGTTGGAATCATCGTTTCATACATAATCGTGAGTTATACCAGTTGTATCCTATTTGGGATCCTTCTTATTCACAAAACTACCGGACCCGACTGGGAACAATTACTACGCACGTTTTTCCATACTGCAGTTGGTTCGATGGTAATGGGTGCTTATGTGTATGCAATGCTTCAATTGATAGGAGGATATAGCCATCCGTTGGCAAACATTATATTTGTAGGTGGAATATATATATCTGCTTTACTTGTTTACAGCTGGTTTATGATTTTCTTCAAAGAAGAAGAATTTCTAATGATCTTTCAAAAATTGATGGGACGCGTGATTGGCACTCGCCGTCGATAATTAATCTTCAAGGGAATCTAAAATGCGAAGATATGATTCATATCGTTCTGATGCAATCTGCCCCGCCTCCACAGCCTCTTTAATAGCACAGGATGGTTCATGATTATGGGTACATTTGTTCCCAAACTTACATTGGTT
The DNA here is from genome assembly GCA_964414635.1 of uncultured Spirochaetia bacterium. Classification (GTDB taxonomy): domain Bacteria; phylum Spirochaetota; class UBA6919; order CAYPZJ01; family CAYPZJ01; genus CAYPZJ01. The sequence continues at coordinate 1,956 of CAYPZJ010000487.1, read as the reverse complement.
AATGTATTCATACATTTCAATAAATAAGGTAGCAAGCTGGGTTGGTTCCACTCCAAATAACCCAAACTCGCGTATCCCTGGCGTATCAATAATATATCCCGATTGCGGCAGTGGAATAGCTTCTGCATTGGTTGTAGTGTGAATCCCACGGTGGGAAACTTCGGATACTTCCTGGGTCCACAGGCGTTCATCACCTAGGATCCTATTTATTATAGTACTTTTACCAACTCCGGATTGCCCACATAAAACTGAAATTTTTCCTTTTAACAACTGCTTCAGTTCTTCCACCCCTTGTTCCGTTTCCATGCTAGTTAAAACCACCGGATAGGACAGCTTCTGGTATAGATGCAACATGTGATCAACTCGTTCGGTTAAGGGTAAATCCATCTTATTAAATACTAATAGAGGGGAGATCCCTTCCAGTTCGCAGCTGCATAACACTCGATCTATAAATCCAGGTTTGAGCTCGGGTTTTTGAATTGCATTTACGATTAGTACCTGATCCACATTTGCTACCAGCACTTGCTCTCGCGGATCTCGAGTAATGGTGCGATGGGGATTCATGCTTTTAAGTCGACGTGCTATCGCATGAGCACCTTTTTCTTGTTCTTGGGAATCCGCTCGGGAAAGCGAATTCCTTCGTTCTTCTATTCTATCGATAACCCCTTCCAGATAATCCTCTTCTCCAGGATTAATATCCGTTACCGTTACCCAATCTCCAACCACAACAATATTTGTTAATGGATAATACGTTTTTTTCAATCGCCCACGTAAGGTGCAACGATACCGTGTTTGGGTATGCTTGTCCCATACAAAATAGAATCTTCCATAAACTTTTACCACTAATCCGATTAAGGATTTCGTATTTGTAAGGGAGCGGGGTTGTGATTGCGAGGAGGTGCGGAAATCTTCCTGCCTGGGCATAATGGGAATGGGATCACTTGATTATTTGTGAGATGTATCGATTTAAATAATGCCGTAGACTTGCTTGAACCTGAGCTTTGTATACTTCAAGATTAAAATAAGTCGTGTTTCTATAGGTTATCGTAATGGGATTCTGATAATAGTGGAGTGTTCCAAATGTTTGATCCAATTCTTTTAAATGGTTATAGCTACTCCGATTCATATCCAGGGTTATCATCTTTTCACCATATTCCCAAATATATCGTACCTGCTCCATCGTATCATCATCAGTCGGTTCGAGTCGTACAATACCTTTTGGTTCTCCAAATGTTGCATAGAAATCCTGCACACGCGTTTTCACCTCATCCAAATTCATTTCATACTTACCCTGAATTTGGACGACCTGACGTTGGAATAGAATAAGATCCAAACCACGAAGCTGGGATTCTATTTGACGTAGGTAATCCGATGATTGGATCGAAATACGATTGACCTTATTATACCGGAGGGTATACCCATCATTTTCTTGAAAAATGGAAAAATCCTCTCGTACCACAGGAAAATCCGTAAACCGGATGTAATACACATCATCTCCTTTTACATAGCGAATACCATATTCATCATAGTTATAGCTGGAATATTCACAGTAAAATCGATACAAATCAATGGCTTGCTCCTCCCATTCCTTCTGTAAGGCAGTCATAGGAATCCATTGCTCCAGTGCACTTTCTACTAATGCGGATTCATACTGATCAACAAAAAATTTACCAATTCCTAATTCAAACCCCTGTGCTGATACACTCCAGGGAACCATTGCCAACAGGATAATCACAATACTCCAAAACCCTTTCATGGGTTCCTCCTTCTATAAAAACCAATCTGAATAGGTTTGCAATAGCATAGCAGCTTTGCTGATTCCATTCGCATCAATCATCATACTCATACAATGGAGGTATGACCTATTCTTTAGTGGGTTCAAAAAAGAACACCAGTTGATCGATGGCAACCTTCTCTTCATATCCTGGGTACAGATCTTGGATAACCATCATTACT
>CAYPZJ010000486.1:0-3851 GCA_964414635.1 uncultured Spirochaetia bacterium | reverse complement strand
ATTCTATCCGAATACATTACTCATTTCAATTTGATTTCTCCAATCGGGCTTACACTTAATTAGCTGAGGACGTGATAAAATTGTTGGATCGAAACCTTAATCAACCATTTTCTTAACACGGTTTAGTATTGGTTGAAAGCAATACTGTTTTTTCTTATTATTGTGCTATGTAGCCTGAATGGACTTATAGTTGGTGATTATACAGGAGTTTCTATGCACACAATCCATAAGTATCGCGTGTTCCCCAATATACCGGATGAATTGGACACGTTAAAAACCATTGCCTATAACCTATGGTGGTGTTGGCATCCCGATGCACTTGATTTATTCCGTCGTTTGGATATCAAACGTTTTTCTGAAACCCATCATAATCCAGTAGAATTGCTTGGGTTAGTTGATCAAAAGACCTATGTACGGGCACTAAAATCGAGTATCTTCCGCGAACATCTCGATCGGGTTGATGTTCAATTGGGACAACATATGGAACGGTCGACATGGTTTCAAGAAACCTTTCCCGACCATACGGGCAGCAAAGTGGCGTATTTTTCATTTGAGTTTGGTATTCATGAATGCTTGCCTATCTATTCTGGTGGATTAGGTGTTCTGGCGGGTGATCATCTAAAATCAGCGAGTGAAATGGGGATCCCTTTAGTAGGGGTAGGATTAGCCTATCACAATGGCTATTTCCATCAGTATCTGAATGCCGAAGGCTGGCAGATGGAAACCTATCCTAATTTGGATTTCTTTAATTTGCCCATGACCCTGGTTAAAGAAGACGATGGTTCCCCTTTTATGATTAATGTTCCTTTTCCCGGACGCAAGGTCTATGCAAAAATCTGGAAAATACAAGTAGGAAGGGTTCCTTTATACTTGATGGATACCAATATTGATGAGAATTCACCCGAAGATCGGGAATTAACATACCGGTTGTACGGGGGTGACACAGAACATCGCGTAAAACAAGAAATATTTTTGGGGATGGGAGGAATAAATCTACTAGAAAAGCTCAACGAACACATCAGTGTATATCATATTAATGAGGGACACGCTGCCTTCTTAAGCCTACGTCGTATCGAAAAATTAATCAATGAAGAAGGATTGACTTTCAAACAGGCGACAGAAGTAGCAAAAGCAACGAATGTATTTACCACCCATACACCCGTTCCTGCTGGTAACGATCGATTTGATCCTGGACTAGTTATGCGCTATTTTTCCGATTATGCAAAGCGCGTGGGAATTAGTCATAAAGACTTTCTGGGATTAGGAAGAGAGAATCCCAATGATGAGGGCGAATTGTTTTGCATGACCGTATTAGCATTAAAGATGTCCAATTACTGTAATGGCGTGAGTAAGCTTCATGGGGTTATTTCACGGAAGATGTGGGATTCCATTTGGCCCAATCTACCCTACAACGAAATACCTATTAATTCCATCACCAATGGAGTACATGTTCGTTCCTGGTTATCTGATGAAATGACATCGCTGTTTAATCGCTATTTGGGTCCTTCCTGGATTGATGAAGATGTTCAGAACGATGTATGGGAACGTGTAGATATTATTCCACCCGCAGAATTATGGCGTGCTAAGGAACGCCTGCGAGTTCGGCTGGTTAGCTTTTCTCGCCGAATGCTAACCAGACAATTGGTAAAACGAGGTGCCCTACCCTCTGAGATACAAATGGCTTCCGAGGTCTTGGATCCTGAGGCACTTACTATTGGATTTGCTCGACGCTTCGCTTCCTACAAGCGAGCCACGCTCATATTCCAGGATCCCGATCGTCTGGATAAAATCCTGAATAATCCGAAAGCACCGGTACAACTTATTTTTTCGGGAAAAGCACATCCTGCTGATAATGTTGGTAAAAACATTGTGAAACGATTGGTATCCTTTGCAAAAGAAGAACGCTTCCGGAAACGCATTATCTTTTTGGAGGATTATGATATTAATGTAGCACGCTATTTGGTTCAGGGTGTGGATCTCTGGTTAAACAATCCTATTCGTCCAAGGGAAGCCAGCGGTACCAGCGGTATGAAAGTCCCTCCTAATGGAGGATTAAATTGTAGTATCCTTGATGGATGGTGGGTAGAAGCATATAATGGAAAGAATGGCTGGGCGATCGGAAGTGGCGAGGAATATGAGGATCAGAATTATCAAGATGAAGTGGAAAGCAAACTCCTTTACAAACTGCTTGAGGAGGAAATTGTTCCTACGTATTACGATCGCAGCTCCGACGGACTTCCTCGTAAATGGATTGAGATGGTAAAAGAGTCCATGAAAACAGTCTGCCCCATGTTTAATTCAAACCGTATGGTCAAAGACTATAGTGAAATGTTCTACCACCAAGCGTGGAAAAACTATAACGAGTTGGCTGCCGATGAATGGAAACATGCCAAAGAATTGGTGGAATATTTAGAGTATGTTGAGAAAAACTGGGATCAAATTCGAATCCTAGATATTAATACACCCGAAACTCCGGAATTACGCGTGGGTGATGAGATCCCCGTAACAGCCCGATTAGACCTTGGGGAACTAAAACCGGAGCATCTGTTGGTGGAATTGTTGCATGGACCCCTCACTTCAGAAAGTTTGATTGAAGAAGGGGAAGTCATCGCAATGCATCTGGAAAGTTTTGAAAAAGGTGGGGTTTATCGCTATCAAACAACGATATCCTGCTCTACTACTGGGTATCAAGGATTCGCTATCCGAATTCTACCAACCCATCAGCATCTTTCTAGAAAATTTGAACCAAAACGAGTAATATGGGGCTAATTTTTCGTTGGTTATTACTTCTAGCTATACTTTCCTTCCCTAATGGGGCTGTTGCTAATGAAGAAACACCCATTAATTGGGAGGAACGCATAACCAAGGGAATAAACCATTCTTACATGCTCTCGCCCACTGAAGTACACGATCTTGCAGCGTTTCTGAAGACTACCCAATTATTTATCAACCAGCAAGCCACACGGGTGACCTTGATAAAAAAAACGGTACATAATCAGGTTGTATACCTACGAATTAATCGAGAAAAACAAATCCTCGCTGGTTCCCACTGTTTCCATACCCAATCCGATCTACAAAATTTTGTACTGGAATCGAATACAATTCCAGAACCTATCGGTATTTATGTTACTATGGAATCTCGAGATATGGTTCCCCTCATACCTTACCTGGAAGGTGGGTATGCCGGATACCAAATTCAGAATGAATTGGATTCCCCCTCCCAGTTTCTATTTCTTGTACCCGAATACCATGATTATGCTCCATTAGCACTAACCGAATATGAGCTCCTTCAAACCTTAGTTGAAATGCATTCCAACAAGCATAGTATTCTTCTATTTAGAGAAGGAACCGCGTTGGCTCTTGGGGTACCAGCGGATCTATTTGATCATTTCCCTATCCAATCCGTACGTCAGGATTTATCTAGGGGAATGCTATGGTCTCGCCGGTGGGAAATCATGGAAGCTATGATGTATACTTATCCTTCCTTACGCTGCCTGGGTGTAGAGAATGCAGAACAATTAGCACTACTACGCTATTATTATAAATATCCCAATCTTACTTATGACTCAAATTATGATTTAATGGGACAAACAAAAAAACGGGGTGAACGCCTGTTGGAGAATGCACTACAGGAATTAGCACAAAATCCAGAAACCCTTGGTATTTTAACCATTGGGGCAGCCCATATTTTTCATTTTGAACCGGATAGTTTAATTCCCACTTTTCAAATCACAACCGCTTTAAAAAATGCATTAAAAATTGCTACAGAACAGAATACGCAGGTTATTATCCTTATCCCCTCAGGTTTTTTAAGGGTTTCATCTAATTATGATGGAAAAGCATATTATCTC
>CAYPZJ010000485.1:0-3882 GCA_964414635.1 uncultured Spirochaetia bacterium | reverse complement strand
GGTTGCCCTACGATTTCTTGAATGGGTGCAAAATCATCCTGGTGGAGTGATCGCCCTTCCAACCGGAAAAACTCCTGAATACTTCATCAAATGGGTGGTTCATTACTTGTCTTCATGGGAGTCTCATGCGGTTCAGGAAGAATTGGAGGCATGGGGATTACCTATTCAAAAGCGTCCCGATATGAAGAGCCTTCACTTTGTACAAATTGATGAATTCTATCCGCTTCATTCCTGGCAGCATAATTCGTTCTATTATTATGTTACACAATACTATCTTGATCAATTCGGGTTGGATCCCGCTAAAGCGCTTTTAATGAAAGGGTCAGAAATAGGATTGATGGGTTCGGAAACCTTAGAAGAGATTTGGGGTGAAGAACCGATTGATATGAGTCTATTGCATCGACCTGCTAAAAATCATAAAGAATCCAAACAACAAGCCGTACTATCCCGCATTATGCAATGGTGTGTCGATTATGAAACGCGTATTCGTAACCTGGGAGGAATTGGCTTTTTCCTGGGTGGTATTGGCCCAGATGGGCACATTGGTTTTAATATTCGATGGTCTGATTTCCATTCGACCACGCGACTGGATTATCTGAATTATGAAAGTCAAGCAGCAGCAGCGGAAGATCTAGGCGGGATTGAAAATGTAGCCAAACGGATGGTGATTACTATTGGATTGGGAACCTTAACCTACAATCCAAACTGCCACGCAATTATTATGGCATCGGGTGAAGCCAAAGCGCAGATTGTAGCCGACGCAATCCAACAACCCGCGCAGATTACCTATCCTGCAACCATATTGCATCACCTCCCCCATGCCTGGTTCTATCTTACCAAGGGAGCGGCAAAAGGTTTAACAGAACGACGATATCAAAATCTAATTCAGAGTGGATCAATATCCAAAGAACTTGTACAACGGGAGGTTATTAATTTATCATTAGAAAAAAAGAAACCCCTATTAAACCTTACGGAAGATGATTTCCATACGAATCAATTCACCCGGTTCCTTCTTGAAAAAGGAACACAATCAGTTTCGGAATTAACCCAACAAATGCATGAAGCGTTAGTATCGCGATTAGAAACAGGAACCCGAAGTATTCATAACACCGTCTTCCTCCATACCGAACCGCATCATGATGATCTAATGTTAGGGTATTTTCCGTTTATTATCCGCAACATGCGGGATAGCAGCAATACTCATTATTTTGCCACATTAACAAGCGGTTTCACATCGGTATCAAATACGTATCTCCAAAATCGCTTAATAGAACTTCGTGCATTCATGGAGAGTCCTGCTTGCGAGCAGCTACAGAGCGAAAATTATTTCCACCCGAATCAACGTATCTATCGTAATCGAGATGTATGGCAATATTTAGATGGGGTTGCTTCTAATAATGCTGATCAGAAGGTGGAAGGGGAAGCTCGTCGCCTGCTTCGGGATTTAATGCTTGTATTTGATGAAACCAATTTCACTGCGTTACTCGATCGGATTACAGAATTGGAACATTATTTGTCCACGCAATATCCAGGGAAAAAGGATCAGGAGCACGTCCAAAAGATTAAAGGGATGTGTCGGGAATGGGAATCCGAGTGTTTATGGGGGTATTATGGTTGGAATACGTCTAATGTGTTCCATTTACGTTTGGGATTCTATTCCGGTGATTTGTTTACTCCTGATCCCCAATTCGAACGGGATGTGGAGCCCATTTTAACTTTATTACATACTACGGAACCTGATATCATAAGTCTAGCTTTGGACCCCGAATCCAGCGGTCCTGGAACCCATTATAAAACCCTACAAGCTATCACAGAAGCATTAAAACAATATGAGCAAGAAACGGGACGATCAGATATTCGGATTTGGGGGTATCGTAATGTGTGGTTTCGATTTCATCCAATGGAAGCAACCATTCATGTTCCCGTATCCATGAGTATGTTATCTACTATGAAGAATGCGTTTGAAAATGCATTTGTTTCACAGAAATATGCATCGTTTCCATCTTATGAATGGGATGGTCCTTTTTCTGAACTAGCCCAACAAATTCAGGTCAATCAATATCAACAGATAAAAACATGTTTGGATCGGTCGTGGTTTTATGAAAATCCCAAACCCCTGTTTCGTGCAACACGTGGCTTGGTTTTTCTAAAAGAAATGACACAAACCGAGTTATATGCCTGCTCACGTGAATTACAAACACAGGTTGGTTGAATTGTGGCATATTTACCAACTATACAAACAATAATGTAGTGATTCCATCATCCCATTGCTTTTTGTAAACCCGAATCCCTATAATTAACTTATTTAGCAAACCCCTGTACCTACACTGAAAAAACAACAAAATTGTATCTTACCAAGCGATAATTCCGTTCATACACAATATTTTGTGTTATCTTTAATATTGGTGGACTTGTTTTTGTGGTGGATGATAACGATGCGTCTGAGGAACTCCTATGAAAAGCAGTTATTCAAATACGCTATGCTTGTTATTGGGACTTATGTTAACAAGTGTATTATTTACACAATGTACTACAGAAGTAGGTTGTCGGGTTCAATATGTCCATAACGAAATACAACCCGATATTCGCGTGGGGATTTATTTCCAACATAGTTTTGATGTGTTGTTTACTCATACCATTATTGATTATAGCCTCTATCCAGAGAAATACTACGAAGGAGAACCGCAAGCCATGACCCTAGGTGGCAGTTTTCTGGTGGATATGCTCCATGGGAATAAAGATCGTGCGTTTTGGTTTCGAGAAGGGCATTGCTCGGAATGTTATGCCGATCGGGAATGCGATTTCCCAGCGGCGAAGGATTTCTTTCGGGTTCAATACGGTGGTAGAATCAGTTATGCACTACTTTATCATCATCTGAATGATCGGGTCATCCGGTCGAAAGGGATCGAAGTGGTTGCGCTCGCACGCTGGACAGGGATGATCTTCAGTCCCTTTTGGTTAGGTAATTTTGGTTTAGGTGCAGGGATGGGAGGTGGTGTAGAAATAATTCCCGCTTCTACCAATTGCCTTAATCCCAATCATACCATGGTCTCGCCTATTATTGAAGGAGATATATATCTTCAGCTTCCTACGTATTTGTTCTGGATTATCATGGAAGTTATTGGGGATATATTCAAACGCTAATCTGCTCTTCCATCACGATTCGATCCCCTCTCGTGCTTCAATCCCGTTCGTGTAGTAGTGACGTACCTCATTCATTTCCGTTATTAAGTCCGCTCGATCCAAAATCGCAGCAGGCGCATAGCGTCCTGTGATAACCAGTTCCGACTGTGTGGATCGGTTATCGATCATATCCAATACATCCTGTTGCGGAATCAGTTTAAAATAAAGTGCTATATTCAATTCATCTGCAATAATCAGATCATAGGATCCTTTCTCACAAATCATTCGGAATTCCTTGAATCCTTGCTGGGCTGCGTCAATGTCCTCTGGTTCGGGCTTCTGATGAATAAAACAGGTTCGTCCAAATTGCTTAACGGTTAGCTTCGGTGCAAACGGATTTAAGATATTAATTTCACTATAACGCATTCCTTTAACAAATTGCCCGATAAACACGGATAAATTTGCACCCAAGGCTCGAATTGCAAGCCCAAGGGCAGCCGTGGTTTTTCCTTTGCCATTGCCGGTGTATACATGTACATATCCCTTGTTCCAAGTCTTCATTGCTTCCTCCATTGTTTTCGCCACCGAGGACTCGCCAAAGTACCCGGTGCTTAAAACCTAACCTATTCGAGAATGACGGTCAAGGTGGTTTCGATGCTCTCTGAGTACTCTGTGGCTTTTTTTTCCTCTTTTCATCGGAGCAAACCACTCCCCACCGATTCCCTCCATATACACATCCGCAAGCTACAACAATCCATC
>CAYPZJ010000484.1:0-3888 GCA_964414635.1 uncultured Spirochaetia bacterium | reverse complement strand
CCCACTCCCGCTCAATTACAAGTTCAGGAAGCTGCGATCAAACAAGCAGAAGTTGATTTAGCTACAGCGATGGTAAATCTCCGGGAGTGCACGATTTACGCACCAAATGCGGGGGTAATCTCCAGTGTTCATGCCCACGTTGGCGAGCAAGCCCGTCCTGGAACCGTAATATTGGAACTGGTCGACATGACCCAGACTGTTATTCAATTTGCGGTGACCGAATCCTATGCTCCTTCCATACAAAAAGGCACAACGATTGAATACACGTTGGATTCCCTTCCGGGGAAAACATTCCACTCTGAAATCATTCGGAAATATCCCGTTTTGGATCCCGAAACCCGAACGTTAACGTTGGAAGCTGCGATTGATCGGGAATTGGATTTGCATCCGGGGATGTTTGTACGCATTGCGCTCATTCTACAACAAAAGGAGCATATCCTGACGATCCCACGTGCGGCATTGAATCTTTCTGCCCAAAATGAATCGTTTGTGTATGTGGTTGAAGATAAAAAAGCAAAAATTCGAACGATTCGGACTGGGATTGAGGATGACGCTTATGTTGAAATCCTGGACGGTTTGGAAGAAGGGGAACTGGTGGTTACGATTGGGCAAGACATGCTCACGGATAATTCTGAAGTACGATTGGAAGGTGAAAAACCACCTCCCCCAGCAGCAGCAGGACAGAATCCGCTTGACCAACCACCAACGACGACTACAACAAGTACAGCGGGATCAACTGCATGAATCTTACCGAATTTAGCTTAAAACGGCGTACATCTACTTTGATTGTTGCAATTGCTTTGGTTGTTTTCGGTCTTTATGGTCTCACAACCCTACCCATTAATCTATTACCCAACATTGTATATCCCTATATAGGTGTGGAAGTATCCTGGAGCGGAGCTACCGCCGAGGAAGTTGAGGAAAATATAGCTCGGTATGTAGAGCGAGCCCTTGCCAGTATTGAAGGAATCCATGAGTTGAATAGCGATTCACGGGAGGGAAGCTACCGCGCTTTTTTAGCGTTCGAATACGATGTCTCTTTAGATACCGCGTTTGAAGACGTGGTTGCACAAGTGCAACGATTGGTTGGACGGTTACCTGATGATGTGGATACCCCGATGGTTCGAAAATGGGATCCGCAGCAGATACCCATTCTGGAGATTATGATTAGCTCCGATAGCTGGAATATGATTCAATTGCGGGATTGGGCGGATAATTGGTTTATGGATTATTTGCTCGCAGTCCCAGGTGTGGCTGGATCAGAAGTGGTGGGAGGATTGAGTCGGGAAATTCAAGTCCAATTGGACACGGAAGTATTAAAAAAGTATGACCTTTCCTTGAGTACTATCTTAAATCGAATTGGGAGTGAAAATCTACAGATATCTACGGGAAATGTTCGCGTGGCAAGTGGTTCCTATAATACCCGAACCATGGGATATTACAAAAGCATAGAAGAAATCCGCGCTGTACTCATCAAAGAATGGGGATCCCAAAAAATTCTGCTCGGAGATATTGCAACCATTCGCGATACCCATGAAGAGACGAATTTATATTCCCGTTTGAATGGAATTCCATGCATACGTGTGCGTGTGAATAAACAGTCGGGAGCCAATACAGTTGAAATTGCCAATGCAATCTATTCCATGATTGATGAAATAAAACCGGTTATGCCTACTAGCTTGCATTTAACCACGATGGAAGATCAATCTACCCAAATTCGTGCCTCGCTGGATGGCATTGTAATGGCAGTTATTCAAGCCGTTTTTCTGTTGATTGCGGTAGTGTTTCTATTTCTGGGAAAAATTCGCCAGGTATTTAGTTTATTGATTGCCCTACCGGTTACGCTAATCTTCAATTTTGCTTTTATGACACTAGCTGGATTTACATTGAATCTGTTTTCCCTGGGTGGTTTGGTGATTGCGGTGGGTGTGATTGTTGATAATTCTACGGTGGTATTGGAAAACATAACCCGGTTTAAAACGCTTTATCCTGAAAAAAGTCTGAAAGAAATTGCACTGGAAGCCACTGCCGAGGTACGCCCTGCCATTATCGCATCCACGTTATCGTTTCTTGTCCTTTTCTTGCCATTCGTTTTACTCCAACAAACAATCAGTTTGTTATTTAAAGAACTGATTTTTGTCATTGCAGGGATTGTCGTTATCAGTCTTGTAGTGGCGATTTCACTTACACCAGCATTAACAACGACTTTCTCGGAATGGACTGAGCGTTTATGGACCAAGCAACGCAAAAACTGGGTGGATTTCTATTTCGGAAAGATACGGGAGGGGTATGGCAAACTGCTCAAGTATGTGTTGGAGTATCGCGTTCTTACGGTCATTGTTTTTGTTTGCACGTTTATACTGGCGTTATGGTTATTCGGGCTGATCCGAACCGAATTTATCCCCCAAATGGATGATGGTCGGGTAGGAGTGTACATCCATCTTCCCACAGGTGTTAATGTAGATGAAACAAATGCGGTAACACTCGAACTGGAGGAGTTCCTACAGAAACGACCCGAAATTCAGGATTATTACACCTTTGTTGGAGGACGAGCACGGGCTACTATCACTGTGATGGAAAACATCGCCCAGATAAATATTCAACTCAAACCGAAGAATGAGCGCCAGACAAGTACATCTGAATTCGCGATGGATTTAATGAAAAAAGCCAATTCCATAGAACTCATCGGGGGGCGAATAAGTGTGCATCAAAAGGGTACCCGAGGGATTCCACGCCAGCGGAATACCCGACTGGCTCTCGATTTATATGGAAAAGACATCCGTACGTTGTATGAGATCTCGTTGCAATTAGAACATGCTTTAGAGGAGAAACCTTACATATCTTATATCAGAAAATCATTGGATTTGAATAATCCAGAATTTCAAGTCCATATTGATCGGGTTAAAGCAAGCGATAGGGGTATCCCAATTAATACAATCGCAAGTACCCTACGTACTTTCATCAGTGGTTCGGTGGTGACGAAATATCACGATAATAAAAATCAATATAATGTCCGAGTGATTGTACCGGATCAAGACATCACCTCCCGCCAGGATATCGAAAATTTCCTTATTCCAACAGCGTCGGGTCAATTCGTCAGGTTAAAGACGGTCGCGGACGTGCTACCGGGAACTGGACCGGTGGAAATTGAACGGAAAAATCAGCTCCCCCATGCATCGGTAGATTTGGATATAACCAATATGGCGTTGGGTGAAGCAGTAAAACGGGTGAGTCAAGATATCCAGGATATCCAGGCATCGCTACCATTAGGATACCAGATTAAATATGGTGGGGAAGCGGAGATGATGGAAGAAATGGTATGGAGTATTTTAATGCTTTTCTTTTTCGCCGTGTTCTTTTCCTTTGTAATTCTGGTTGTTCAATTCAATCGTATTGGATATGCCCTTCAGATCTTGCTTTCCATTCCTTTTTGTCTATCGGGAATTGTTTTTATCTTATTCTTATCAGGGTTTGCGGCAGGTGCTACCGTAATAATTGGGATGTTGATTGTTGTTTCTGCAACTGTAAACGATGGTGTACTGATTATCAATTATGCAGAATTACTGAGTGAACGTCATGGATACAATAAATATCGAGCGATACGTGAATCCGCAACCATTCGGTTACGTCCACGGTTGATGACCACTACGACGACCATCTGTGGGTTTATTCCCCTTGCAATGAATTTCGGTGAAGGAGGAGATATTCTACAACCGATGGCAATTGCGGCGATTGGCGGATTGTTGTTTGAATTTTTAGTCGCCTTGTTTTTAATGCCGTGTGTTTATACGTTTGTCAAACGCGATAAAAAAGTGGAATCCACACCCGCATTCGAACCGAATGCGACCTCTAATTAATCCAATAATGTAGGATCAGTTAAAAACAACC
>CAYPZJ010000483.1:0-3893 GCA_964414635.1 uncultured Spirochaetia bacterium | reverse complement strand
AAAAAAATCGGATCCAAAGCACTAACTAGTATATATAGTGTCCCAATACAAAACGTGCCATTTGGCTTTTGTTTGATGTGCATGTTTAGCAATGATTTATCATGGATTGTAGATAATAAACTCACATTCCCATAATAGCCATAATTAACTTGTTCGACAAGTCCAAGCGTGAATTGGGTGGGATATCATCGCTGGGTTTTGTTGTTTTTTATTAATCAATCATGGCTTTCCTTCGCTATCCCAACGTACCGCCAGTTCTCATCCTGCCCTAAAGGACAAGGAAGCCAGTTTGAAAACATCGCATCTACGTTCTTTAGGGTGTCGTATGGAACAGGATATTTGGTAGATTTGAGTTTGAAATAAAAATTATCCTGGTAGGTCGCCTTTGGGATGATAGCCATATGTTTTAACACGCTGTGTACTTGGAAACGAAAAGTCTGAACAGCCGGTTTAATAGGTTATCCAATGGAAGGGTGTTTGATCCACGCTTTCTTAACAGAGGAATCTATTTGGAGTTGACTTTAATACAATTCTGTTTGTTAGCAATAGATTAAGCGTTAAAAGGGATTCGTCTTGACGTTTGACTACCCAATCGATTATTTTAAACCACGGAATGATCATAAACGCACCGATTCAAATCTATGTTTTAATACTACTCACCCTTGTTGGATGGCTAATTGGATGCTCTTCTCAACCACCTTTTCCCTCGGATAGTCGCTTTGGTTATCACGATATTGTTATGGCAGCGGCAGATCGTACCCCCCTTTTTAATGAACCAAACCTGGGTGCGCCAATTATGGGACGATTGTTTAAAGGGATGACCTGCCAGATTAATGGAATTTCTAAAAAGAAAACCGAATATGACAATCAAGCGCATTATTTTTATCAAATTGGTACGCCGGATGGGCGAAAAGACTGGTGGACGTATGGAGGGTACCTTGTCCCTTCTGAAGCTGAAGCGCTTACTTCTCCCACCGTGTTTTTTAACAAGCTGAAGGAAATTAGCGACACTTATTTTCAGAAAGGGCAGCGTGCGGAAAAAAGAAATCAATTAACAGAGGCGTTAGAAGCATACACGGAAGCACGTATTATCTACCGATTTAATTATGAAGCGGAATTAGGTATCTTGCGGGTTCGCTGTTTAATGAAGCATTAGAGGAAAAGGGTATGAATTTATCTACAATACAAAAGCGGTTAATGGGAATCACAATCGGGTTGATTGGTTTGATTGCCATTGTTATTTGGTTGATGATTTCTCTTGATTTTTCCCGAACGCTTACTGGTTATGTAAATGGAACATTAATCATGGCACAATACGGCTCCGAAGCCAAAGCCAATATACGATTTGAAAATTTGCCTGCAACCGCGGTTATCGAAGGCAGTACGATCAATATTCATGTGAGGGGATTGGAAATTCCAAACTTTTGTGAGCCTTGTGATTACTATGTATATGAATATACGGTCGAATCGAATGCGAGCCATTTTGGACCAAATCATCATGCCAAAGCGAGTGAATCATGGGATAACTACGGACTGATTCGAACGGGGGGAGAGCGGCTGGAAGGACATCATTTATCGTCACTCATGCCTCAAGAGAATCAAAAGGTGGAACCGGGCGATGAAACGATAATCGATGTGTACAATCAAGGTGGCGATCATTATACTGTCCGGGTTCAATGTTTATTAGTAAACCGAGCCCAAACACCAGTTATACGAATTTTGGAAAATAGGTTTGAGTTTTTTCCCGGGGAAGCCCCTGGTGCCCCATTAACCAATGCTCCCACAGTGAATAGCAATTAGTAAATCGCTGTTACAGTTGGTGGTTTTAGTTTTTACGGATCGAATGTTCCATAAAGACTTTTTAACATAAACAATCCACCATGGTTCGATGGAATACTATTTAGTGTACTTATAGAAGGAAAGAATACCGAGTCATCCATGCGAATAAAAGAATTGGAACTATATGGTTTTAAATCATTTGGTCATAAAACGAAGATACAATTTGAAGATGGCATTACTGCGGTAGTAGGACCAAACGGATGTGGGAAATCCAACATTGTTGATGCTATCCGTTGGGTAACAGGAGAACAGCGATCGAAAACCCTCCGGGGCGAAAAGATGGAAGATCTGATCTTTGGAGGATCGGATGAAAAACGCTCGTTGTCCCTGGCTGAAGTTTCCATGACCATTGTGGATAATGGTGCCACCCTCCCTTTAGATATTAATGAAGTAAAAATAACACGGCGCATTCATCGTTCAGGTGAAAAAGAATTTTTCATTAACAAAAAAACTTGTCGTTTGAAGGATATCCATGATTTTTTCCTGGATACCGGTGTGGGAAAATCTGCTTATTCGGTAATGGAGCAGGGGAAAATTGATCAAATTCTTTCCACTCGCCCCGAGGATCGGCGTGTCATTTTTGAAGAAGCTGCAGGAATCACCAAATTTAAATTACGGAAGCGGGAAGCCGAGAACAAACTCGTCCGAACCGAGGAAAACCTGAATCGTATCCGGGATATTTTAGTGGAACGTTCCCGCCAGTTAGATATTCTGAAAAGGCAAGCAGATCGGGCTCAAAAATATAAAGATCTAAAACAGATTTTACGCGATGAAGATACAAAAATCATTCTGTCTCGATTGCAGCACTATGAGAAACAGTTGGAACAGTCTGACAAACGCAGAGGAAACTATGCGGAAAAGCTGGAGCAGGTGAAGCAGGAAGAATCGGTACTCAAAGATTCACATTTGGCGATCACTGGAGCGATTGAACAACAACGGATACAAATTGAAGAAACCCAATCCAGCCACACAAACCTGGATAAACAGATTCTACAAACAGAATTGGAACTCAAACATCTAACAACCGATCTACATGAGAAACGGGAAACCTTATTAAAAGATCAGGGGCGAATTCGTACAGCAGAAGAAGAAATTCGCCAATTGGAGTCTGTATTACAACAATACAGAAGAGAATCAGATACGCTGTCACAAAAGATTGAAGAACTAGAAACCCAGGAAACATCATATCATGAGGAAGTCCACCAAACCGATTTAGCGATTGTCCAGGAGCAGGAGCAAGTAAAAACCCATAAAATTCGAATCAAAAATTTGGCAAACGTGGCGGATTCGCTGGGGTTGGAAGTGCGAAAGGCGATTGATCAGTTTATTGATCGCTTGGATAGTCTTTCGCTTGAGGGTGATAGCCATATTCAGGATTTATGGAAAGAAATCAAGGTGCAGGCGGATACACTTCGTGAGGAACATCCTATGCGATTTGGTTTGTTGAAAGACATCCTCACCCCTTCTTTTTTTTCAGAACCAGATACATCCCAGTTGGATCGGTTGTATACGGTGTGGGAGCAATTGCAAAGCAGTTATAAGAAAGCGGATGAACGCTATGAAATTCTGTTGAAGGAATTGGAACGGTATGGATATCAGACGCAACAGCTAACTCAAATAATCTGGGAAGAAGGGGGAGAATATCGTCAGAAACAGGATTTGGATAAGCGAATAGCGGAAATTCAAGAACAGATTCATGATTTAAATGAAGAAGTGGCAACATTAGAACGTGGGATTGAGCACATGGCTCAGGAAAAAGCCCGTAAAACTCAAATTCTCAACGATGTTCGCATTTCACTGGCTCAGCTATCTGAAAAGCAGAAGAATTATCATCAAGAAATAAAGCGTTATGAAAAATCCTATACCGATCAAACCGATTACCAACAACGAATAACAGAACAGATGGATCAACGACGGGATCGCATAATGGAATTGGAAACAACCCAAGCGGAGATGGAACTACGAATTGAGGAATTAACATCCCAGCGAAATACGCAGAGCACTTCCATAGAAGATTTGCAAAAAGGGTTGGAACAGTTTCAAAGGGGGATCAT
>CAYPZJ010000482.1:0-3928 GCA_964414635.1 uncultured Spirochaetia bacterium | reverse complement strand
ACTCTAATAATAAGGAACCAGGAAATAACACGGTATGTAAAGGTAGGTCTTACGCATTTCTCCTAAACAATCCGTATTTCAACACATCTCTTGGTATTCACCCTACTACAAAAATGATATTAATTCGTTTATTCAACAATCCCACAAAAACTACGCTTAAATACTATTTCTTCAGAGCTGTTTGCGTTCCGGTGGCACTTCGTTAATGCTGATTTCTTCCAGGATTTTATTAATCAATTTGTACGCATGATCCTCACTGAATCGTTTGGAAATTCGGATGGCTTCGTTAATAATGGCAGTGAGTGGGATGGACGGTTCGTAGAGAATACTATAAATACTAATCGTCAAAATTGCTCGATCAATTGCTTGTAATCGGGTGATCTGAAAACGGGTAATGTATTGCTCCAACATGGTCTCAATGGGTTGAATATGCTCAAAACATCCGTGGGTTAAATCGGCGGCATAGATAAACACATCGGAAGGATATGAATTTTTATCCACCCAATCAAAGTGAAGAAGCTCGATTTCTTCCATTCCCCCCTCCTTATGTTGAAACCAGGCTTGCACCGCTAATTCTCGTGATTTGCTCCGTTTTGCCATAGGATTCTGGATACTTAGGAGGTTCGTTTTGGAAGGACTTTATAAAGATTTATCAATTCAATCAGATTCATGGCACCATCCGCACCTTTGTTTCCACTTTTTGTACCAGCACGCTCAATTGCTTGTTCGATGGTGTCGGTTGTTAGCACACTATAAACAACGGGTATGTCTGCGTCACGGCTAATCGATGCAATCCCTTTCGCAGATTCAGAAGCTACGAATTCAAAATGGGGTGTACTACCTCGAATCACCGCTCCCAAAGTAAGAATCCCATCAAATCGATTACTCTGTACCAGTTTGTTTAATACGCCCGGGATTTCAAACGCACCAGGTACTTGGTAGATATCAATATCAGATTCCGAGACTCCGACGCGATCAAATACATCCAACGCTCCCGCCAACAATTTGGAAGTAATAAAATCATTAAATCGACTGATAATTACGCCGATTGTTCGTCCTTTCCCTGAAAAATCACCCTTGATAATCGAACTATTCATCGCCATAGATATTTCACCTGATTAGTTTACGTTAACTGTAATTTGTGCCTGATTCACTTGTTCATTTAGATCTTCTTGAATCAATTCAATATATTGTTGTCGCTCCAAATAAGCACGGATACGAGAACGTACTTGTTCAAACGTGGTGTTCTGAGGCTCTTTCACCTCTTCCAGGCGAAAGATATGAAAACCCAGTTTGGAATCAATAACATCACTGATTTCATTTACTTCCATAGAAAAAATAAGCTCAGGTAAGCGCCGCATGTTAAGCCGATTGGCTAAATCTGTTAGGGATTGTTCGGTAAACCACCCCAGATCACCCCCTTCTGTAACGGATTCGGGGTCCTGTGAGTATTCTTCCACCATCGCTCGAAATCCACTTCCTTCCTGAAGCTTCCCTAAAATTTCCTCCGCGAGCTTCCGCTTTTCTATATTAATCGCAAAAACATCGTCTACGCGACTGGGATCTGCTTTCATAACCAAAATATGACTAATCCGACGCTCTTCCCCTTGCATAAATTGCGCTTTGTTCGCTTCATAATAATCCCGTATTTCTTCTTCAGGAATGTCCGCCACTAATTGAGGTGCATTGGGAATGCCTGCTGCTTGTTGCTGAATAACACTTATATAGTTTTCTAATGTCATCAAATAGCGCTGTTGGCGCAAAAAGTAGGGATAGGAAACGATCCCATTCTCTTTTAAATAGGTTTCCTGTTCTTCCGGTGTATTCAAACCCTGGGATGTAAACGTACGTTGAATCTGATCGTCAATCGTTTCCAACGAAACAAATATATTCTGATCTTCTGCCATCTGATCAAAAACAAGGAATGTTATCAGCATTTTAATAATACCATTTTTATGAACGGTGGTATATCCTGCTTTCTCAAATGGTTCCCAGATTTGATTAAACTCAATTTTCGTAATAATATCATTATCCACTCGAATCGCTACCTGTTCGATTATTTCTGCATTTGCTTGGCTTAAAAACAGGATGGATAATATCAAACTAAAGCTTACAATCATTCGTATTTTCCGCATGAATACACCTCTTCCTTTCCTAACACCTCGAATCCAATACCCAAACGTATTAGCCTTAACAATTTCTGAAGTACCCTACTAATATGGCATTCACAGATTGTTTTTTGGTTTTTGTGGCGCTTTAAACCACAAACATTCCTCTCAACATCTTACCTCAGGATTAAAATCAATAGCAAAAAGCAACAGTCAACCGTCCCTACCTACTAGCTTGGGGTATCGCCATAAATTCGAATATCTATCACAGATACCCTATTGTCTTCCCAAAAGATATGCCAATCCGAAATATATGAGAAATTTTGTTTTAGTGTTGTATATACCGAGTTTAGAAATCGATGCAATTGGGTCATATTTATCGTAATTCCATTTGCTCCGTATGGATTCCTTTCGGGAACAAAATATACAAATGCGCTCTGTGGTGTTACAAAGAGCGCTTCCAATCGAATGGGCAAGTGAATATGTTTATAGAACAAGGGATTCTGTGGCCCTGCTTGCACTTCTCGGATAACCTGCCTGATTTGCTCTTTCCCTTGGATTGTTTTTGGAATCACCCGCACTTCAGTATACAGCATTTGGGGTTTTGAGACATGATGATAAATACGAAACGAATAAACCGTATCAGGAGGTTGAATGAGCCAGATAATAAACGCAGCAAGGATAATCCCTCCCATAAATATTGCGAGGATAATCCGGTTACGCTGCCGGTTTGGTTTCATGGGGTAAACTACTTCGCTGCTTCGGTGCTTTCAGGATAGACCGAAATTTGGCGGCGTGTCCCACGAACCCGTTCAAATCGTACTTTTCCGGATATTTTTGCAAACAAGGTATCATCCGATCCTCGTCCTACATTTCGTCCGGGGAAAAATTTAGTACCACGTTGTCGTACCAGTATGCTTCCCCCTGATACAACTTGTCCGTCAAAACGTTTTACACCCAACCGTTTGGATTCACTATCTCGGTTGTTTTTTGAGCTCCCGCCCCCTTTTTTATGTGCCATGGATTACTCCTTAATCAAATCCACATTAAAATGTGCTTTGTATTCATGCAATTGTTCTAAAAATAGATACGCTGTTTCAACTAATACCTGAACCTGGTTACGTTGCTTATCAGATAGAATATGAGGATCCCAACGGCAATGCAAAATCCCTTTCTGCTGCTCCAACTCCATATCCACTTCAACAACTGCTTTCAATCCCACAATTAGTTGTTGGAGTACAACCGAAATTGCACAACAGGCTAAATCATAGGAATGATTTCCTGTGGCATCGGGTTGCATCATATCGGCATGCCCGGTTGCTTGAAAACCACATGGTAATTCCTGCTGGGCATAAAACCGGAGTGTAATCACGCTTGGATACTATGCCTTACGGATGCTATCGATATATAAACACGTTGATTCGGTTCGGTGACCCCGCTTAACTCGGTGATTTACTTTGGGTTTGTATCGAAGTACATCGATTTTTTTCCCTTTCATATGATTTACAACAGTCGCACTAACGGTTACATTCGATAACAAAGGGGACCCTAATTCTGTATTTGAACCATCCGAGAAAAGCAAAACCTTTTCCAGGTAAATATTTTGTTTTGCTTCTTCTTCAATGTGAGGGACCGTTATCGTTGAGCCCTCGGTAACCTTGAATTGTTGTCCTTTTACTTCTACTATAGCATACATCACGTTTACTCCTGCATTCAGTTTCGAAAATTTAATATTTTTTTTGGAAAAGTCAATGAACTGGCACACTTTGGATGAATCTCAAAGTAATGCAAAAATATTTAAGACAACCTCAGAGGGAGAA
>CAYPZJ010000481.1:782-3930 GCA_964414635.1 uncultured Spirochaetia bacterium | reverse complement strand
TGGAATTTCACAAATTCATCTGGTAAGGTTCTTCCAATACTCTATTATATACGCTGAAGGACAATTATATTGAATTGCTTACAAAAGGTCAAAGCGACTTTGGTGATTTTACCACTTGTGAAGAGGGGTTAGAACGTGTTGGATTTACTATTGCATTTACGGACGAGTATTTATTTGGGTATCCGGATGTAGCGTCGTTGGTTTACCAACGCAAAGATGGAAACGATGGATTGCTAGGTGTTTGGGAAAATATTGTTGCCAAAGAAAAGGTGACGACCTCCGATCCTTGTGACATCCTGCATCCTAATTTGAAAATCGTTTCTACCTTGAGTATTGAAGTGTCAGGGTCATATACATTTATCCGGGAATATTTCCTGCCAAATACCGAAGGCACGGACTGGAAAACAGAGCCTGAGGTAAGCGTTTCGGATGGCGATTTCAGCTATACAGAAGAATTGGTAAGCGCTGAATTTATTGGAGAGGACATTCCATATATCTTACTAAACGAGGATATTTTGGTGTTTGGCACTTCTACTTCCCTCTATGATCTTGCGTTTATTAAAAAGGAAGTGGATGAATGAAACATAGTATTCCATTTCTCATGATCCTAGTTGTCTTCATGTATGCCTGTTCTGATGTTCAGCCAAACCCAACTCGATATTATCTTATTAACGATACGAATATTACTGGCTTTAATTTGGATTTCCAGTATCTGGAAAGTATTTATGATGTAAATAGTCTGAGGAGCGTTCTCTTTAATGTGGACTTTTGTCTTGTTATTCAAGAGGAAACCCTCGATGATAATATCAAGTCATATACTACGATACAACAAGGTGAAATAAAAAGTTATGATTTCAAAAGGAGGCAAAACAAGATATATGCAGAAAATTACCAAGAGTTAATGTTATTATCAATGGTAAATAGTTTTGAAGATGCATTTATCTTTTTCGGTGAGATTGTGCAAGACACTATTTTTCAATTTCCTTATGAAATACATTGTGATGCCGAAGTCATATCAGCCCTTGAAATACATAAACAAAATGAATCCATATTTTATTTCTCACCTCTGGAAAGTTTTTTTATTAACAGCGATTCTACCATAAATCCATCCCTCATACCGCCCCAATCAAACCCAGGTATCGTTGTTCATGAGGTTTTTCACTTATTGTTTGATACATCAGGACTCCAGACAAAAACAAATTCAATGCTGTCTATAAATGAGGGATTAGCAGATTATTTCGGTGCGGCTTTTATAGATGATCCTGCTTTCATTTATAAAAGTTATGACCCTGAAGAACTTGGTGCTACAACATTTGACTACCAGGATCCAAGGAATTGGGAGAATACTAGACTACTTGATAGAACAGTTGCTCGAATTGATAGTACTATTATTTCTGGAATTAACTACTATAGTTTGTTAGCTATGCACAACCCCTACATCCTAGGCACCATCTTCGCCGGCGCCCTCTGGCAAACCCGCCGTACCTTGGACCCCACAACCCAACCCCAATTCGACCACGCCATCCTCCACGCCGTCCTTTCCGAACCAACGATCCCCCAAAACCACCACGATGTGACGGGCGTGTTTATCGACGCGATCAATCAGGAAGTGGAAACCGCTCTGGGGGAATCCGTCCGCCAGACGCTCTGCGATCAGTGGCGCACCCGGTTTGCATATTTGTTTGACGTAGGCTTCCGGGAAAGCGGGATTTTTACCCTGGCGGAGGTGACTACCTGCGAGGGGAAGTAGCTATTTAAAAGTGGATGTAAATAAACCGTATATAGGAATGGGGTTATATTATGGAGGGGTGTTGCCCTGGAGTTTTCCTGGTATTATATTGGGGGGGAATGCAGTCGGTTGGGGACTGTTAGGGATTTACTATTTTAATCGAATACGCGTATCACAGGAAGAATCTGAGGATGATTCATCTACGCAAACGGATGAATTTATCCGGGAAAAAGAATCCATAGATGAACAGATTCCTAACCTGGAAGAACCTGCTGATTCTTTTATTGAGGCTACAGAGTTGGCTTTCCATGTGACAACAGCGGTACCGGCTTAAAAGAACATACCGAAAACATGGAACAAGTATTAGAAGCAAAATAATAAGGAGGTAAAATCATGGCACAATTTATTCCATTTGATGAGAAGGTTGAGGTGAATGGACGTACGGTTCTTTCGATTAAAAAAGGGATGGGGGCTTTTGCGGATGTAGCGGATGAGATTTTTACGGAACACGGATTGGGTAACGTAAAAGAAGATGGGTGGTATCCTATGAAACTTTGGCTGGATTGTTTCAAACAGATATCCGAGGAGATTGGGGATAAAACGTTATTCCAGATTGGACAAAAGATACCCGAATCCGCCGAATTCCCTCCTCAGATTAATGATGCCCATGGAGCCATTCAATCCATCGATGTTGCGTATCATATGAATCATCGGGGAGGTGAAATTGGAAGTTACATCTATTCCAAACTAAGTGAAACCAGTGCGAAAGTCGATTGCCCCAATCCCTATCCCTGTGAATTTGATAAAGGAATCATTCTCGCGATGGCACGACGATTCCAACCCAACGCGCGTGTTACCCACGAACCCGGTTCATGTAGAAAAGAAGGGAGTAATACCTGCGTGTATAAAGTAGAATGGTAGTGATCCAATCTGTATAGTAATAAACAAGACACATCGTTGTGGGTTGGTCGGTTATACTTTTCTGATTAGTGTTTCAAAAACGGGTTCCAGGATACGTTGGAAGGTTCGAGATTTGTCTCGGATATTTTCACGGAATTTGAGTCGGTGTTGTAGTACCAAAGGGGTTAGATAAACCACGTCATCTTCGGTAACATAGGATCTTTTTGAAACGAGCGCAAAAGCTTTGAGTGCACGAAGCAACATGATCCCCGCTCGAGTCGAAGCTCCTAATGTGATTTGATCAGCAGAACGGGTAGTTTGCAAGATCTGTACAATCGCATCTTTGATGGTATCTTCCACATGAATATGATTGACAAGGGACCGAATCTGTAGAATTTGATTTATGGTGCACACTGGTCGAATTGCATCCAAATTATGAATGATCGCTTCTTCTTCTAAAATCGTTCGTTCAATTTCAAACGGGAGGGGAGTCATGTGTACTTTCATCATAAACCGATC
>CAYPZJ010000481.1:0-772 GCA_964414635.1 uncultured Spirochaetia bacterium | reverse complement strand
TCCAGTTGAACGAGGGGGAGGGGATAGGTTCCTGCCATATCAATGGGGTTTTGCGTAGCAATCACGAAAAAGAGGGATTCCAACCGGTAGGTTTGTTGGTCTATGGTAATTTGTTTTTCTGCCATGGATTCCAACAATGCGGACTGTACTTTGGGTGAGGATCGATTGATTTCATCCGCGAGAATGATATTCGCGAACAAGGGACCCTGAATAAATCGAAAATTCCCCTGATCTGGCTGAAAGATATTTACGCCCAGGATATCAGAAGGGAGCAGGTCTGGAGTAAATTGAATCCGTTTAAATTGAATCGTTGCCTGGCTCTCAGTTTGACTGATACTTCTCCCTAAAACTTTTGCCAGTGTTGTTTTACCCGTACCTGGATAATCCTCTAATAGAATATGCCCGTCTGCCAATAACGCGGTGAGCATGAGTTGAATCACATCTCGTTGCCCTCGGATGATGGTCTCCATATTGGTTATCAAACCAGCTAGATGTTCATATGCTTGGGATAATATACCTTCAACTCGGTGCATTTGCTCTGTATCGGTGGGATTTGGTTCCGATGATTGAAAATCCATCATGATGGTTACTCCTGTCTTAAATATACTCGTGAATGGCTTGGTTGACAATTGGACTGTTTATCAATCTCATTGTATTATTCATAAATCCAATAACAACAATATTTAGTGCTTGGTGTCGCATCGTTTCAATTCTTTGTTAAACAGGGATCCTGCGATTCTACCGGAAAATGCAAGTCCGATCTAAGGTGCTC
>CAYPZJ010000480.1:0-3934 GCA_964414635.1 uncultured Spirochaetia bacterium | reverse complement strand
AAGTCCTTGCTCAAATGAGAAGTGCACTAAAAATCCTCAAACCTGACAAACGAAAAGATGGAGAGAGGGAAATAAAATACTTTGAGAAAAACCAAAATTACATGCAGTATGATGAATATCGTACGAAAAACTTTCCAATTGGCAGTGGAATGATAGAAGCGGGATGCAAACGAGTGGTTTGCAAACGATTCAAAGGGAATGGCATGCGCTGGAAAAAAGAGGACAACGAAAAAGTGCTGCGAGTTCGTTTAGCTTTGTTGAACCAAACCTTGCATAGATATTTTTGTGGAAATCTAAAGCGATGGCGAAAGAAAAGAATGTGAATGAAAGTCAAGAACGGATTGCCATTTTTTAAATTCGCACCCTCAGAAAGTCAGAAAGGGTGGGAGAAAAATAGTGATTTTTCACTATAAACGCTATTTCTTATACTCTCATTCCAAACTGATTACTGACATGGAATGCGCATCCGATAACCTTTTGAGTCAGATCCTCGTATTTACCCGTGGCTGATTTTATCTTTAGTTGGAACCTTTTCTACCGGTTTTTACTTATTTACCAAGATAACCATGCGCACACCTTCGCTTGGTTGTATATTGGATTTTAGTATATTTATGAGCGCGATTAGGAATACCTAAGATTACAACTATGAACCATCTAAATACCGAATCATATACCGGATAGGCTCCCTGATCCATCCAATCCGATTTGAAGCAAACTGCGGTTTATTGTTTATGACAGACACAGCAATGATTCTAAGCATCCTTGTTCTAATCCTGTCCAATATAGTAGGTGGGATCGCTGCATTTGGAGGTGCGTTGGTAGCACTCCCTTTTCTGATTCTGATTCTAACGGATTTACAGTTGTCTGTATTTTTGGTTGTGTGTATGGGACTTATTCAATCATTACATATTTTATGGTACACATACAAAGATATTCATCGTCGGGAATTAATTTGGATTTTAACTTTCGGAGTAATGGGCGTACCGTTGGGACTTTTGGTTCCAACATTATTACCTGCTGTGCTGGTTTATACAGTACTTGCAGTTCTTATTGGAGTAACAGGGGTTCGTAATATTCGTTCCAGTCTTAGTTCTTCTGAAATACAACACCCGAATAGACCCGCTCTCTGGCTTCGAATAATGATGCTTATTGGTACAGGCGTTGTTCATGGAGCGTTTGGAACTGGTGGAGCAGTACTCATTTTATACAGCCAGCTTGTTTTACATACCAAGGAAAATTTTCGAGCTACGCTTACTGCCGTATGGGTGTGCCTCAATCTTACGATGTTTATTATTTTTTTGATTCAAGGAGAGCACCGATCGGCTGGTATCTACATATTGTTATATGCCCTGCCTGGATTATTAATTGGCAACTGGTTTGCCCAATGGATTGCTACCCGATTAAATCAACTCCGATTCTTTCAGTTTACAGCGCTCCTTTTAATCATTAGCGGAATCGCTTTGTTAATAAAAGCGTGGGCGTTTACTTAATCAGACAGGTGTAGAAAAGGTTCATAACGATGTTGCAATGTACTTGTACCAGGCAACGTTCGAAGATCTTCCAATACAAACTCATATAGATGTTGAATGTGTGAAGTAGAAGGTGTTGGAATTCGTTGAAAATATTCTTGAAACCAGTTTTCGTTTACTAGCTGGTGTTGGGTTTGTGTGATACAATCGGTAGCCCAATATAACCCATCAGTGGTATATTCAACTGCAGTACTCGTAGCATTCCCATATGTATTTACTTGATGAACGGTTTCTGGAAAACCGTACTCATTATAATCAATGTGAATGCTTGGAGCTCCGGTCCATGCATCATACTGCCGATGAAAAAATGCGTAATGTACAATCCTTCCCCATTCATCCTTTTCAATTTTAATCTTTAAAAGAGGTTCTTCCTGGGTGGTGTTATAGCCTGTAATAACTATTTCATTCGGCATCGGATATTCATACTCTAATCGAACGGCTTCATTTCCAAGCGGGCTCCAATACGAACGCGTTTGCAACCGCTGGATTTCATCATATTCCATAGTAACATCGGCTATCCCATACCCGTTTGTATCCAACGTCTTAACATGAATTAAATTATTCCCATGATCCCATTCATATTCCTGCTTAATGTGGAGTGTACCATCCGCATACTGATAGTGTTCCGATCGCAACCGATTGTATTCATCATACGTTGGTTCAATACGGAAAAGTAGCGTATCTTCATGGGATAAATGCTGAATCACTCGAATGCGTTTGGAATCCCCATCATAAAAATAAGCAAAATACGATGAAAGTTCACCTCGGATATTGTATAACGCACGATACATCAGACGATTATAAATATCAAAGCGATACACCTGACGAATCAATCCATAGCTGGTTTGTCCATATATACTGCGAATGCGATACCGATGATAGGGTTCAAACCGTTCTTCATAGAAATATCCGTATGGTTTCGGTTCCTCGACGGGATGAGTAAATTGTATTTGTCCGTTTGGTAAACGTTTATACCCTGTAAAATAGCGAATCCCGCTAGATTCTGAGGACGATGTATCCTGATTGAATCCTACGGTACTTATAAATAAAACAAGAATGATTCCCAAGAAAACGTGTCGAACCATGCTCCCATATCCTTCTACAAAGGTACAAAAATTATCGTCAGTAATGCGATTGGAATGAGTGGTTTCTTCTTTCTTAATCCTGAATCTGATATTCCTGAAGCTTGCGGTGAAGAGTCTTTCGTCCAATGTTAAGCATACGAGCGGCTTTACTTTTATTTCCGTCGGTGAATTCCAGCGTCTTCTGAATAAGGTATTTTTCTGCTTCTTGGAGCGTCATTCCTGGTTGTAGTCCAGTGTCGTCCAGAGAGCGTTTGTTTTCTTTACTTGTAATGAAGTCGGGAAGGTCGTTCACAGTGATTATAGACTCGGTTGCCATTACAACCAATCCTTCGATAACATTGCGTAATTCGCGAACGTTTCCTTGCCAGCTGTATTGTTCCAATGCCGCTATCGCATCGGGAGTGAATGTGATCGTGCCACGTCCATTGGTTTCACAAAACTCTTTTGTAAACGCATTAATCATAAGCGGAATGTCCATATGACGTTCCCGTAAAGGAGGCATATGGATCCGTACGACATTTAGGCGATAGAATAAATCCTGACGGAATGAACCCAATTGGACTTCTTGCTGGAGTTCTTTATTGGTAGCGGTAATAACCCGTACATCTACCTGGATGGTTTCTTCCCCTCCCACCCGTTCGAATTCTCGTTCCTGTAATACCCTTAATAATTTAACCTGTATTGCTTGTGAGATTTCTCCAATTTCATCCAGAAACAACGTTCCCCCATCCGCCATCTCAAATCGTCCGCGTCGGCGTGCGTGGGCTCCGGTGAAGGCACCTTTTTCATGCCCAAATAATTCACTTTCAAGTAAGTTTTCATTTAATGCGGCACAATGTAGCTTTATCAAAGGGGCATCCCTGCGGTCACTCAATCGATGAATCGCATTAGCAATTACTTCTTTACCCGTCCCACTCTCGCCCGTAATGAGCACACTAGCATTGGACTTTGCAACCTGTCTTACTTTAGTAAATATCTCCATCATCTGGGGGGAAACACCAATAATATTTGTGAATCCAAATTTTTCATCTAACATGGATTCCAGTTCTTCATTACGCTGAGCCAGTTGTCGACGATCCAAGGCTCGTTGTACAATCATTACAAATTCATCGATATCCCCAACCGGTTTTGTAATGTAATCATAGACTCCACGTCGCATGACTTCCACTGCGGAATGTATGGAACCATGTCCTGTAATTACAATCACGGGAATGGTTGGATAGTGTTTGAGTATACGTTTGGTTAATTCTTCCCCCGACATATGAGGCATCTTTAAATCGGTGATTACTAGATCTATAGGTTGATCCTGCAATATCGACC
>CAYPZJ010000479.1:0-3947 GCA_964414635.1 uncultured Spirochaetia bacterium | reverse complement strand
CTGATGCGCTTCGCTTTGGGCTCTTTCTGATCATCTTCCTCTACATTGTCCGTGCCTCCCGGGTGAACTTTAGGTTCCAACATGTCAAATAAGATTTTTGCATGGATGATAACATCCTTTTGTCCAAAATCCTGAAACTCAGCTAATTCATTGAACGCCTGATCTACAAAGATTTTGGTACGTTCATAATGCTTGCCTTTATGCCAGGTATCTTTTTGAAATGCATGACCTTGGTTCCCAACGGATTCAGAATGAAACCGATAGCTATCAAGCTCTTCTACCGGATTATTCCAATAGATGCTTTGGAGTTTTTTAAGCACGCGGGTTTCTACAATTGATAAATAGAACTCCCACACCTTCTTCGGTCCAATCGGCTCATCCAGTTTCGCGTATGCATACACCTTTTCAATCTTCTCTTCATACCTATCTTTATAGAGGGCATACTCCCACTTCTCAAATCCTGACCCCAGAATATCCTCTTCGGTAAACTCCTCCATTTTCCCCAAACCATACAAATGTTTTAACTCTATCCGAGTGAAATACAACTTATAATCCGTTTTATCAGGATTTAATTCCATTTCACGGTAGAGTCGATCAAGATGATCAAGAATCATACGTTCGTAAGTATTCATGGATTATCACCTTCTTTGTCGTTTTGCTTCCCATATTAATAAATGTAACGTAATATCCCTTGCATTCATAACCAATCATGCAAGGGAATACGATGGATCATACTCTAGGTTCTCTAGTATAGCACGTTTTGTCTTAACTGCAAAAGCTCCCTTTTTGTCACTTCAATACGTGTAAACCTAGGCTGCATTAAAAATTCCGTAATTTGCGTGCATTAAACCGAGCAACAAGACTCAGTAATTCATCCGCATCCCGTGTTGTACGAATGTAGCCCCCGTACCAATCCGTTTGATTGCGAATGCCTTCAATCGCAAATCCATCCGTAAGTCTATGCAAAATATCCCGTTCATCCTGTACTTGAAAAAAGCGGTTAAATCGGGTGAGTTCAATTTGGAAATATAATCCCATCTGCTTTGATGAATCTCCCGGGTAAAACGTTAATATCGGCAGTAAATCTGAATCCACATACCCCAACAATGCTGTGTGGGTATCATGATGCTTCATTTGATCAAAATATTTCTGAAGCCCCATCACCGTTTCCCACAAAACTCCCACCCCATGTTCATCGGCTGCAACCGTTCCCTGCTCACTCGATTCCGAGTACATCCTCAACTGAGTATTCATCGGCTGTTTGGATTGTTCCCTGAGTATGTTTTCCTCTAATAGTGTGGTTTTTGCGAGAAATCCTTCAATTCCTTTCTCCGTTCGGGTCGTTCCTTCTGGATCGGGATAGTAGGAAAACATCACTACATTGATATGTAAACCATAGCCTCGTGAGAGATACTGAATTATCCGTTCCGCCCCCCGATCAAAATCCGTTCCCACGATTATCATTCGATGATGTCGATTCATCAAGTCGGGGAATCCCGTCTGAAAATAGGAAATAAATTGTTCCCGAAATGCTTCTTCTGTTTCGTAATACATGCCACCCAGCATTAGAAAAAACTCATGGGGCTGCTCTCGTACCCAACTGGCATGCTCTAAAATATCCGCTGTCACAACTTTTGGTGACCGATCCTTACGGAATTCTATCAGGATAATATCCCCTTGTCTGTCTATCCCTAATAAATCAATAATACCACCAAAACTCGTTTGTACCTTCTTTCCGATTACCAGGATATCCGATGCTAATAACCGTATATCCTGAGATAGCCAATTCTCCAAACGCTTTTCCAAATCAACCGATTGGGTATATAATTCCTCCAATTGTTGATCGGTATGAATCTGCCACAAGCGTAGTGCAGTAGGCACTGGCGATCTCCTCGGGTAATGGTCGTAGTTCTGATCGGTTCCAACCCGTGACTAAAATGATAATGAGAAGATTGATAATCGGCAATCACCCCATTCCAAGTACGCCTATTAATTAGTAAAAAAACGGACGATCAAAAAAAGCAAGTGGATTGAAACCATTTTGCATGCCCACCCCACCAATCATCCTATTCCCAATTAAATACATCCCATGGTGCATTGGTTAAATCCTCCGGATAGGTCAGCTTAATATTAGTCCGACTCCCCTGGGCAATATATACTGGGGTCTGATTTCCTACAACCATAGTATCATCTGTTGGGAGGGCATCCGATGGAAGTGCTTGATAGGCGTTCCATAAAATTCCAAAATGAAAACCTTGTGGGGTTTGCATTCCCCAAAGATGAGTACGATCATAATGTTTTTGAATAACATCCTGTTGTACTTCTTTAATGGTATCAGAAACGGGGAATGCCAGTGCTGCTGCCTGAATAGGTTTTCCTGCTCGGGTTTGGTTCAACATCTCAACCAAACATGTGACCTCTTCCTTTGTCACAAAAGGACGCGCTGCATCGTGTATCAACACGATATCTTCATCCCGTACGCTCGTACGTAAGTTTTCTAATGCGTTTTTTACAGAAAGAAATCGTTCCGATCCGCCTTGAACAAGTGGGATTGATGCGAGCAGATTTAATTCCGTTAAACGCTGCTGCATGAAATCCCGATCCTCCTCATCTATAACAATGCGACACTCGGTAATCATAGGATGCTTGCTGAGTGTTCGTATGGGACCATTGATTATATATTGATTATGATAATATAATCGTTGTTTTTTAGCACCGAATCGCGTGCCTTTCCCAGCGGCGAGGAGAATACTATAGGTATTCCGATGAATCGGGGTACCTGTGTGGGGCATTAATTGCGCCTTTGTTGATTGTCATCGGCTAGTTGGGTGAAAATCATACGTCCAGCTGGTGTCTGCAAAATGGATGTTACAACGACATCTACTTCACGTCCTATTTTATCCCGTCCATTATCCACAACAATCATGGTCCCATCATCTAAATAAGCGATTCCTTGTTTGGAATCCTTCCCCTCTTTTATGATGGTTATCCGTAGCTCTTCATTGGGTAGGACAATCGGTTTGACTGCGTTGGATAACTGATTCACATTTAATACTCTCACACCTTGAAATTCAGCCAGTTTATTAAGATTAAAATCATTGGTTATTACAATGGAACCGGTTTCCTTCGCAAGACGAAGCAGCTTGCTATCTACTTCCTTTATTTCTGGAAAATCTAAATCTGAGATTTTAATAATCGCCTTTTTGCTTGCTTTCATATTATTAAGAATATCCAAACCACGGCGACCACGGCTTCGCTTCAGTGGATCAGAAGAATCAGCCACCTGCTGTAACTCATTTAACACGAACTTGGGAATAATCAAAACCCCATCTAAAAATCCGGTTTCTGCAATATCTGCGACCCTACCGTCTATAATTACGGACGTATCCAAGATTTTAGAAACCGCCCCTTCCGCTTCCTGCTTACGATCCTTTGCAATGCCTCCGATGTTGAATTCATCAGCTTTTAATAAGCCAAGTACCATCCCCAAATAAATAAATATCAATTGCAAAAATAATGGGATATAGTATATTTTCAGAGCTTCAGGATTAATCGCTTCAATCGAGGAACCTAATAAATAACCAAACCCACCACCTAAAATCATCAGAAAAAATCCAATAATTACACGTTTCCCATTCTGTGCTGCAAATCGCCTTTCAATAACGGCAAATAAAGCACCTAGTACAGCAACAATAACTGGGAATAGTATCTGTGGTAAGCCGGCTTGGGATTCTGAAAAGCTAGTAAAAGAAATTATCAGTGCTACAATAGTTAGCACCAGTACAAAACCAATGCGGTAAATCATGTTCTTCCTTCCTTCTTTCTATATAACAGGTACATCTCGAGGTCAAATTCCTTCGAACATTTTCTTCCCATAAAATAATACAACTTTGCTCAAGAAGGAAAAAATCAGTACAAATAATTAATACTGTTTTAGTACGACTCAG
>CAYPZJ010000478.1:0-3960 GCA_964414635.1 uncultured Spirochaetia bacterium | reverse complement strand
ATGGAACAGCATTTAATCATCAACAGGAATCTACCATTTTTTAAATTCGCACCCCCTACAGAAGTAGATGGAGCTTCTTTGTTCATACGAGAAACCGATGATAGCAAAGGATTATAGATTGAATCAGATTATAAAGGTCTCACCAAATCAAATAACATAAGAAGGCGGAATATTATGGAGCGTAGTAACTTCCGAATCAAGTCAGCCCTGATTGTTTTTTTTGTAATGTTTGTAGGAGCGCTACTGAATAGGGAACTACAGATGTTTCTTTTTGTTGGAACAGAATACCACGTATTGTTTGGAGGCTTAAAAGCATTTTTACCCATGATCGGAGGAGCTATAATTTTACTTGGACTCCAAGCGTATGGAGTGTATCGAATCCTGGAGCCGTTACAGCGGGTCGTAGAACAGAAACGAAGGGGTTTGGAAGTTTCGCCAGATATATATCGTAAAGCCGTTTCTTTGGATCGACGGTTGGTTCCCTTTATTGTGCTAACATCCGTTGCATATTTTGTGCTGGCACCAACAGCTGGACTTATCTTTATTAAGCAGGGGATGATGGGTAATTTTGGATTTCAATCTACGGTTAATTTGTTTCTAAATTTTGATTTGGCATTTTGCTTAGGGTTATTCATTGGGGTATTCAATGGACAATTTATCCTCCATATATTTTTATACAAACAAAAACAAGCATTGGAGGTGTATTCAACTGAAAACTATAAAGGGATACGTTTTCTTGGTTTATCCCAACGTTTTGTCATTCTGGTAGTTGCATTGATAACGTTTGCCATTAGTCTCATCGTTTCGATCAATTATAACTTATCGGTTATTGCAGAACAGGAATATGCATCTGAACAGAAACAGATCCACCACTATATCGAAACACAAGATTGGAGTGCTTTAACCGAATATCACGACCGTATTTATGAGAACCGTGCTGAACCGGATGCGATTAATTCTATATTAATTACAGCCATGCCCCTCTCGATGGGGTTGATTCTACTACTTGGTTTTATTTTTTATCTACAAATATCCATGGTTGTGAAACGAATTACCCGATTGAGTCATTCTATAAAAAATTTAGCATCCAAGGGGGGGGATCTAACCCAACGAATCCCCATCTTGCAATCCGATGAAATTGGAAAGATGGTTGGGGAAATGAATCGGTTTATTTCCGGATTACACGGTATTGTAGGAAGTGTCATTTCCAGTAATGATCAAGTACAAGCTTCATCCAATCAACTCAATGATTCCGTATCGAGTACATCGACCGTTGTGGAAGAGATGCTCTCAACCGTGAGACAAATCAATGAAAACACCGAACGGCAAAATCAAGTGGTAATAGAGAATAAGGATCACATCCAGGAGATGATTTCAAAAATTGTAGACTCATCCAAGAGTATGGACACCCAAGCTGTGTATGTAGAGGAAACATCCTCGGCAATAACAGAAATGGTAACCAATATCCAAAGCGTAACAGAATCAACCCTACGTGCCAATCAAATCTCACAACAGTTGAAAAAGCGTGCGGAATCGAGTGGAAAGACAGTAGAAAAAGCGATCCTCGCGATCCAGGAGATTGAAGAATCGTCTCAGGAAGTAGAGGAAATTGTTGGTGTTATTTCTCACATTGCCGAAGAAACCAATTTACTTGCGATGAATGCCTCTATTGAAGCGGCACATGCAGGAGAATATGGCAAAGGATTTGCAGTGGTAGCGGATGAAATCCGAAAATTGGCGGAATCCAGTGGGGAAAGTGCCCAAGATATTATTGAGATAATCAAAGAAACCAGTGAAAAAGTAAACTCGGGAGTGGAATTATCCAAACAGGTAGGAACCGAGTTGAATACGATAATCAGTGAAATTCAAGAAACATCTAATCTTATGGAAGAGGTGGCTGGTGCAATGCGTGAGCAAGATGCAGGTGCCAAAGATATGCTCAATGCCATTAGTACGCTCGTTGAAGCCACAGAGAATGTAAAAGCTTTTATGGAAAATCAAAAAGAAACTTCCAACAGTATGGCTGAAGCGCTGGATCAGTTGGTACAGATTTCCAATGAAATTCATCATTCTACCGATGAGCAGGTGAAAGGGCAACGGGATATTTCTGAGAATATCGAACGCATTATGGATATCACCCAACAAAATATGGATGTGGTAGAAAAATTAAATCAACTGCTGAAGCAATTTAAAGTGGAAACAATTACCCCAGATACCACGGCTGTGAAGCCAGTTGCTTAATCAATTAGCGGCTGCATTTACAATCTTGAATGACAAAATCCAACTGATCTGCTCGAGGTAAATCAGAGATGGGTAACAGGCGAATTGCCCCAACAATTAGATTTCTTCCTTCTACGGTTTCCACATTCATATCTAATAAGTAGATATCCCAATAATCCTCATGGAACTTGTGTAGGTAAGCAAAATAAGGAGCAGGAAGATCTTCTTCCCCTTCTGGTATCTCACAAGTGGCTGATAACAGCATTTTTTCCTCATAGATACAAACGGTGTCGAAATCCTTTACAGCATCGGGATCCGCACAGGTAATTCCAAGGGGTAACGATTTGTAATCGGGGAAGTGCGGGCGACTTACGATAAAGAGTGGATTTAACGGACCCCCATATGTTTTCTGATAAACCGAATAAATTCCCCACCCATAAAAACCTTCATCCGACTGATCTCGATAATAAGGTTTCGTCTGCCACAACGCCTGAATAAGTGGATGCATGGCTGAATGGAGATAACAACAATTATACCGACTACCTTGTACCGTAGCTTTGCCACGCAAGGTGGGATCAGGTTTCTCAGGATTGATGACATCTGCACCGCGAGGATTTAAGGCAGTGATATCGATGGTGCTCAGAATATTCCATGGGTTCATGGGATGGAATAGATCTTGGGGGGGCGGATAATCTGGACAGCTGGTATCTTCTGGGCTATCCTTATCCACCATACAGCCATTCCACTCCAGTGCTTCCCCTGCCAGATAGGTTTTGTTCGTTTGAGATAGAATTTCATCCCATGAGAATTGATCATACCCCGTGAATAATTGCTTTCCTCCCGTGGCTGGAGTTTGATTGGATTCCCGATAAGAAAGTTTATCAATCACATATAGATTTGTTTCCTGTGTCCCACACTTAATTTCCTGAAGGAAACACATCATATTTTCTGAGCAAAGCATTTCTGCTTTCATGGGGTCGAGTACCTCAATTCGGAATGTAGGTTGATACAGGCTATCGAGGGGAAAATAACACAAACGATGATTAATTTCTGCCGCTGCTTCCGCTCTTGATTCTTCAACTGTCTGATCATCACGTGTTGTATCTAAAATAGGTTGGGGGTCCGTTTCCCCTGGTTCAGGTTGGGGAGTTGTTTCTAATAGTAGTGTTGGTGGTGGTGGTGGTATGAACGGTTGACGTTCAACCTCAGGACTGGCAGTTTCCGTGGATGGTTGAGGAGTATATCGGTATTCTTCTTCAGCAGTTTCCAATTCGGATATCATCCCCGAATCCTCAAAATCATCGACCCGTTCTCTTGGGCGTTGCATACCTTGTCCTATGGAACTGGATCCTGATTCATTTGCTTGTTCCCGAATAGGAATTCGATACGCATCGACTTTACGGTATACTTCGGATCGTGTATCATCCTGACAGAAGGATGCAACCCATAAATCAGGTGGATCGGGAGGAGTACTATTGTCTGCGGTGTTTTTTCCCGAGCATCCCACAAGCAATCCTGAACAAAAAAGTAACATAAGTGTAATGACTAGAACAAATCGTGCATACATAAAACTACTCCGTTATCAGTTCGAATAACGTCACCAGATCAAATACATCCAGCGACACAAAACTGCTGTAATAAAAAGCTTTCTTTTGGATGTCCCATCCCACCAACCCTCCAAGTTGAAACGCGGCTACATTATTAAACGGGTTAAACCGAAATGTTAGTTCTGAATGAACC
>CAYPZJ010000477.1:0-3965 GCA_964414635.1 uncultured Spirochaetia bacterium | reverse complement strand
TTATCAATGACCAGTTCTTTGAATGATACGGTTTCAAATTCATTTTCCGACTCGATGATTCGACTTCGCTTGAAGATGGCTTTGACCCGAGCGATTAATACTTTAGTGCTAAATGGCTTGGTTACATAATCATCTGCACCACTATCCAAGCCTCTAATAATATCATATTCTTCACTTTTCGCAGTAAGCATAATAATGGGAATATGCTTTTGTTCGGGGTCTTTCCTCATTTGTTCACAGATGCGCAATCCACTGGTATCCGGAAGCATTAGATCCAAAATTACTAGATGAATCGTTTCGTATGATAAATATTCGAATGCTTCCCGCCCATTTTCAGCACCCAATACGTTATACCCTTCTTTTTCCAGATTAAACTGAACGAGTTCGCGAATATCTCGTTCATCCTCAATCACCAAAATATTTCGTTTACTCATAACCCCTTTCCTTACTACATGGAACGGTTTGCGTTAAGCAAGATAATCTCGCCTATATTTGGCGACGTCAACCAGCTGCATTTTATGTCGGAATATTT
Source organism: uncultured Spirochaetia bacterium (assembly GCA_964414635.1). GTDB lineage: Bacteria > Spirochaetota > UBA6919 > CAYPZJ01 > CAYPZJ01 > CAYPZJ01. The sequence continues at coordinate 3,433 of CAYPZJ010000477.1, read as the reverse complement.
TCCCTTCTACCATGTATACTACATCTTCTGCTATATTTGTTGCCTGGTCTCCCATTCGTTCGAGATAACGGGCAATCGACATAAACCGAGTATACTTGGTCATATTGGCTAGATCTTGGTGGATCTTTTTTTCTAGAATATTAAATAACACATTCATTTTTTCATCAATAACATCATCTGTTTTCCATACTTCAAAAGCTAATGCAACATCTAATTCAACAAACGAATCCAAGGATAATTTGACCATTTCCCGTGCCATGGTTCCCATACTTGTCAAATCCTCCAATATTTCTGGAAACATGGTGGTTTCAACCTCTAAGACTCGTTCGGCGATATTAACAGCCAAATCCCCTACACGTTCCAAATCGCTATTAATTTTCATAATCGTAGTAACCGTTCGAAGATCTGTAGCAACTGGTTGATGCAACGCAAGCACTTTTAAACAGGCTTCTTCTAATTCCACTTCGAGATGATCGATTTCTATATCTTGTTCAATAACTCGTTCCGCTAGCTTATCTTTATCCTTCATTAATGCTGCCATTGCTAGTTGAGTACTACTTTCAACTAATGAACCAATATGTAACAATCCTTGTCTAAGTTCTTTAATCTCACTTTGTAAAGGGTTTGACATGGTTTAACCTCTTCATCTTCCTCATTTATTCTCCACTATAAAAGATACAGTCAAATTCCCTAATAGCCAAGTTTTGCATTGCAACAATAAATTGCTTTTACTATACCATGTATTCAAATTTAGGTACCAGAATCCTACCCATATAAGCACATCTTAGATAATAACAAGCCGTTCTAGTAAAGCTCCCATCGAACCGTTATACCATAAAAGCAAAATAGGCAGGGATTACATCCAGCAACCCCTACCTTGATAACTCATAATCAAACCTATTTTTTCTTTCCCACCATGTGAACCAACCTGTAAATACTCACCCGTATATAGCATCTCAGATCAGTCCTTAACAAGTTGGGGTTTAGTCCAAATAGGAATAGAATCCAAAATCAGTTACAATTTGTTGCCCCTCCGGACTTTTGATAAACTCAATAAATTGTTTTGCCAAGCCAGTCGGTTCGCCATTGGTATAAATATGTAGATTACGGCGAATAGGATATTTCCCTTCGTTTACTTTTTGGATATCATTTGCAGCAACCCCTTCTGAATCCTCGGTAGCTTTTACCTTAATCGGTTTTATATTATCCCCTGCTGCTTTTAAATATCCTGCACCCACATACCCAATTGCGTTGGGATCCTGTTTAACAACCGTTACGATGGATGAATTCCCATTTTGCTGGGTAATATCGGGGGAGAATTCTGCTTTCACTACATGCTCTCTGAAAAAATCGAATGTTCCAGAATTGGGTTCCCGTCCATGTAATACGATAGCGGCATCGGTTCCTCCGACTTCTTTCCAATTAGTGATAACACCACTGAATATCTGCCCTAACTGTTCAACGGTCAGTTCTGTAACAGGGTTTTCATTATTCACAATTACGGCTAATGCATCAACGGCTACCACATGTTCCTTCACGTCTATCCCCTTCTGCTCTGCGATTTTTAGTTCTTTATCTTTTATCTGCCGCGATGCATTCGCCATATTGATTGTTCCATTCAGTAAGGCTGATATCCCGGTACCTGAACCACCACCCGTAACAGAAATCAGATCATTCTTGTTTTTCTTCATATACGCTTCAGCCAAGGACGATACAAGATGTACCATTGTATCTGACCCTCGAATTTGCAAACTACTGGAAGGATTTTCCTGTTGGTTGGTCTCATTTCCATTTCCTTGCTGCGTGCTGCTCGTTCCATTTCCTGACTGACACGCACCCATCAAAAAGGCACTAAGTACAAACAACAGTAATAAACTCAAACGCAATGTTTTCTGGTTATGTATCATACAACGACTCCTGTCAACGATAAGATTGTTTTGTCAATCCCAAATTAATGGGCGTTTGTTAAGATAAAAATAAGATCCTGTTAAGATTCTAAAAGACTGAAACCGTTCGGATCAATAGACTAGCTGCGGTATGTTTAGATGATGAAATCCAGAAATTCTCCGACTCCTCCCACGATTTACCTAGTTCGAGTTTTTGCATTCCAACTCTATCTCATCCAGCGCAATGGATTCAATCAAATTTATTTACTTGATTCCCTTTTGAAAATACACTATACTATGAATTGGAACACGAGGGGTTTACTACCATGAATACAACATACCTGTTTTGATTCTGGTATTTCGATTGAGGGAGCACCTATGGATGATTTATCTCAATTTAAAGTAAAAAACAAAGATATCCGCTTGATTAATCTACGCAATGAAACCCTCAATCCCGTCCGGGTATCCATTCGGAGAACTTCGGATGGAAGCATTATCATTTATATGAAACCCGGCTATACCGGAGAGCACGTCCCTACACCAGGGGAAGCAAATCTGCTTTCGGGGGATTTCATCGATTGGAAATTAGAAGATATCAACATGCTTGATGAACAGTAAGGAAAGGATCGGGGGTAAGGATGTACCTTGTTTAAACGACAGGAAACGCTTGGCTCAGTTTATTTACTATTTCCTCATGAACAGCATCCGGAGATTGCTCCCCGTTAATTGTAATTAGCATCTGGTTTTCCTTAAACATTTCAATAACCGGTAAGGTGTTTTCGTAGTAAGATTTGATTCGAGCATGAATTATTTCTGGTTTATCATCTGCTCGTGTAATAAATTTCCCTGGGCAATCAGGTCGATCACATTTTCCATGCTTCATATGTGAGTGCATGCTCATTTGATCCCGACCACATTTTATACAAATCTTTCGATTCACAAGCCGATTTTGCACTTCCTGTTCAGATATATCTAAATACAGCATCTTATCGAAATTATATCGTTGAAGCAGATGATTTGCCTGATCACTATCCCGAGGATAGCCATCCAAAACTAACCCATAATGCCAATCATGCATCTGCAATCGCTCGTCCACCAATTTATTCGTGAAATCAGCCGGTACCAACTGCCCTGAATGCAGGATATCTTGAACATAAGAACCAATTTGGGTTCGATTATTTATGTGCCAACGGAAAATATCGCCTGTACTTATATGCACTAAATCAAACCGATCCATTAACATCGCTGCTTGTGTTCCCTTCCCAGAACCTTGAATTCCTGCAATGATTAGCTTATACGATCTCATAAATCCTCACCTGTGTAAAATTCGGTATGTCCTCTGTTAAATAGACCAAGGTAAAAAAATGGAGTCTATAATAATTCTTTAGGTTTTAACCTAAAGTACTCAAAGCAACGAATACCCCTTCTGTTACTCACGCTAAAAGAATCATCCTCATCGAAACCGGTTTGGAAATAAAACCAGCTGAAACATCGATAAAGGGTAAAAAAAAACCGCCCTTATTCATGGGGCAAAAAAAGGGGGATTT
>CAYPZJ010000476.1:3219-4006 GCA_964414635.1 uncultured Spirochaetia bacterium | reverse complement strand
GCGTATTGGTTCTACGGTGCTCTCAGCCGGTTCTGGTTCTGGGTATTGGAAATCAAGTACGCGAATGAGGACAAGCATTTTTTCAGTGGGGGATGAAATGGTGCCGGGAATGGCATTCCGAATAAAAAATTTATTGGTTTCAATGATTTCGGATAATTCGCCGGGATTGAGTTTGAATGCTTCAGTGATGACATCCAAATTAACAGAAGCATCCTGCCCAAATAACTGAATGGGTTGTCCATCTGTTTTGTTAATAGCTCCGGCAGTGAGGGCGAAATAATCGGTGGTTCCAATTTCCAGATTGAATTGATCGGTCAATGTTTCAAAGGAACTACCCTGTTGTACCGCTTGTTTAAAGGTTTCCATGGTTTTTTTGGCATAGTCTAAATACGTGTCCCCAAAGTCTTCTTTATTAGACCGGATAAAATCTTTGGTGGCTTCGCTTTTCTCCGATGGTGTTAATTCGTCCAACGTTTTTGGATTTTTCGCCAGAACTTTATACGCAACCCAATTATTGCCTTCTTTGATTGGTTCCCGCGTATGCTGCTTCACCCCAAGTAAGCGGAGCTTTTCGATGGTTGGGAACAGGGGATCGTTATCAGGAACGTTTGCCTGTAAGGTTATTTCTTCGGGGGTCGGCAGGGTTGGATCGGATTCAGTATTTTCTGCTTCGGTTGAATCAAAAAGCGCCACCGTATCATTGTCCAATAACGTGCGCGCTTGTTGTTCTTGATCAGCGGAGAAGACGAGTTTCTGCACTTTTATGGATGACACAAATTTATTTTTT
>CAYPZJ010000476.1:0-3209 GCA_964414635.1 uncultured Spirochaetia bacterium | reverse complement strand
AAAATCGTTGAATTGCGTTTCATCGATGGTCGCTTCAGCTGCAATGGTATCGATGTTTTCTTCAAAAAACCCATCGCTTGTGATCGCTGCATACTCAATCTTTGATTTGGTGTTCTCAAACCGATATGCTTCCATGACATCCATTTCCGCTACAATATGATCATCAAACATGGGGAAGCTAATTAAACTTGTATAAAAGAATTTTTTCCGTTCTTCAAAGAAATCATCAAATTTTTTCGGATATTTTTCATTATTCTCTTTCACCCACTCGTCTCGATCGCGTTTGTATTCTTTCCAGATGACGGCTTCCAGAAGTTGTTTGGGCGGATCGAATCCAATTTCTTCCGCCATAAATTCCATCATTTTTTCCAATGCATAGCGGTTTACGAATTCTTTTAGAAACGCAACCACGCCCTCTTTGCGCATCTCTTCCAATACTTCCTGATTGGTTTTTCCTCCTTCATTGGGCGCTGGAGCAGCTAATTGTGCGGGGTCCATCTGTTGCATTTTCATCTGAATAATGCGATCCACATTCCCATCGACATAATAACGGAGATCCCCCTTGATCTCCTGGAATAATTCGATTCCATTTACTTGAATGATGGGGGGAGCCGATACACAAGCGAATTTTGCTTGCTGATTCATCGCATAGGTGCCAAAAAGGAATAAAACAATAAATGCGCCAATTGCGAAATATACAAAAAATTTGAATACGGGATTATCCGTTATAGGATTGCTCATTTTTTCTTCGGTTTGGTGCGAGTGCTTATGCGTAGCCATAGTTCCTTGATCTCCTCCTGGATGGTCGTTTCCGAATCCTTACTCGTTGTGGGTAATATAATAAAAAGGTACGGTGGAATCATCAACCTGAGAAAAAAACATAGGTAGACTTCTCCAATCGGTTGTAACAAAATGGTTAATGCAGGGATCAAGCATGGGGAGTGTTGAAAAAATCAAAAGTCATTCGATCTTTGTAGGAGCGACTCTTGCGGTCGCCCTTTGGAACAGGACATAGAAAGGGCAAGCGCAAGACCTGCCTCTACATTTGCGTTTTTCAACACCCCCCATGGGTGGAACACATCGATCTGTTTTTAGATTCCCGTTATATGAAAAATGGAAAATGAGAAAGATCAATCAAAATCTTGTGAAAATCAAATTGCCTGTTGACGTATTTCCTTTCATTTGTTACCATTACCTAAATACAAGGAGGATAACGTTGGCAAATTATAATGCATCATTGAAATCAATACGACAAACAAAAAAACGAACCTTACGAAATCGCGCCCGTCGCTCAGCTGTACGTACAACCCTAAAACTTGTACGCGATGGGTTGCATAATAAAGCACCACAAGAAGAATTGGAAGCACGCTTCCGAAAATTTTCCAAAGAATTGGATAAAGCGGCTCAGCGGAATATTTTACATAAAAATAAAGCAGCTCGGCTGAAATCACGTCTTACCAAGCAAATTAGCGCCCTTTCAAAGTAATATTCCTTAATTTAATTAGGAATAGATTTCTTTTGTATGGATATTGGATCGATACCAAAGGCTAGACGCAGTCGGATGACATGCACGGGTGTGGTAACTGGATATCAATCCAGCAATTGCCGAGGGTAGGGTCGCGTGGGAGAATTATACTGAGGAATCAGTGGCTTGTCACCTTTAATAATCTATGGGATATGGTCACCCTTGTTCCTTAAGGATTGGGCAGAGGATGAGCCGGGCAATTTTGAGTATTACATACTAAACCTATTGTTGGGTTATTATGGGTAGCGGTGTGACGGAGAATTGTAATCATTCCAAGCGGGGTTATAACCACACTGGATTTTGGATATGTTAGTACTTCATAATATGGAATTGGTATGGAAAGAAATTTCCAAATCAATAAAGGGTCATCAAGGTTTTAGGATAATGTTTTAGGAGGTAATCATGACAAAAGCACAAATAATCGAAGCGATTAGTGATGAAATTGCAGTAACAAAAAAAGATATTGGGTTTATAATTGATACGTTCTTTAAGAAGATTAAACAGGGAATCGCAGATAACGAGCATATTGAACTGCGTGGATTTGGTACATTCGGTACGAAAAGAAGAAAAGCACGCATTGCTCGCAATCCAAAAACCAATGAACAAATTAGCGTACCTGAACATTGGGTCCCGTACTTTAAACCTGGAAAAGAACTGAAAGAAATGGTAACAAAGAAAACCAAATAGACATCTTGATTTCATCCGTTTAATTACGAATGTTTCTTATCTACTAAGTAGTATATATAGTTCAATTGAAACCATTGCTATTCATAAGATTTCGTATGGGTGTGGGCGCGTATTCTTAAAAACCTAGAAAGCCCATAAGCACGGTGTAAAAATCTAATGGGTTGGCGACATAGATGGGTGGTTGAATTATGTTTAAAGAAAACGGTGTTTCCTTTATGAATTGGTAATCACTCTGTACCGTAAATACCAGTAGAAAACGGATACAAAGCACACTGGGTATGATCAATGTTTTAGGGAAAAGGTACACGACATAAACGGTATTCCCTACCTGTGTTCAAAATGGATGGGAATAATCGAGGCATCTTAAAGAAGGGTTAATTGGGTCCTTCACTAGAAGGGAGTTGTTTATGGCAGCTATTTTGGTACTCAAAAGAAATCGGGAGATTGTGAAAATCAATGAAAATGCATTGAAGCTGTTCCGAATTAAAAATCCGAACAGTCTGGTCCGTCGTAAAATCCGATTTTTAAAGTTTGACATTCTCGCTGATATTGTTGAAGATTTTATGGAAGCAAGCGAAGATACCTGGATGAAAATGATTCCTAATCCGGGTGAAGTGCTTGACGAAAAACCAAATCCAAGTCCGATCCAATGCGAAATGATGAAACTGTCTCGGGTTAAAAAACAGGTGGATTTTATTCTACTTGTTTTGAAAGCATAGTATTCTGTCTAATCCGTACGTTACACACAATTCTGTGTGACTCATCACCTCCTAAAGCGGTTTGGATGTTTTGTATATTCTTTATATAATAGCATTGGACTGTGTGAAACCATCTGTGTTCCTGGTAAAAAATCCCTTCTAATTCAAGCACAAAACAAAAATAAGTCAACCCGACAGTCATAAGCTTTTTAACACGCGTGTCTTTCTTTTTTCTTTATAAAATTTGACAAACTTATATGAATTGTATAAACTTAACATGGGTTTTTAGAGTTTGTTCG
>CAYPZJ010000475.1:0-4008 GCA_964414635.1 uncultured Spirochaetia bacterium | reverse complement strand
GGGTTAATTTGGTCAGATGAAATAGGTTGTGCTGTGACATGTAAAGGTATGATGAAGATTGTCAGTATCAGTATTCCAAGAATTACTCTCATATTCTCCCTCATTATAACGTACTCGTCGCGTATAAGCTACATCATTTTCCCCAAAGGTCAAATAGTTTTTTGGGCTAATGCTTATTGTGACGGAGGATACTTTCCTTAGGATTTTCGATGGATAGACGTTTTTCACCCACTTCTTTATGTTCATCGTAATAAATATTTTTTCCTGAATCGTCTTTTATTGAAATTGGATTGTTTTCGTGCTAACCTTTTTTTTTGAATTGCGAAGGTACAGCATACTTTTGTGGAACCGCTTTTACTGATTTTATTATTGCTATTGTAGGAAGATGAGATTGTTACAGTATTGAGGGGGTAAAAATCGTTTATTTTCTTTCTAACCAGTTTAATCAGCGAAAAGTGAGCTTTCATTTTTTGAAAAGCACGCCCCTTTGTTTTCAGTAACGAATGCATGTTTTTTTTATTTTTGCTTTTACGTTTGGAATATTAATATTACCTTAATATGAACTTGAGATTTCGGGCTTATAATATACCTGTAGCTGGTTTTCTTAATCAGTAACAAGGTGGAGTCACAATGGTTTTCGTATAGCAAAGCATTTTGATTGATAACAATACGAACAAGCCATTCAAAGTGATGTTGCGATTATTTTCAAAGCACTAAAGCCTTTGTAGCAAACAATCTGGAACGCCATAGCGTTTAAGAAAATATAACAACCGATCTTTAAGGAGATGTATATGAATAGCCTTCCATTCCATCGTGTGGTTATCATTCTTATAGTTATCCTAAGCCTATTCAGCTGTAATACCCCATTTTTTTACGAAATCGATACCCCACCAGAATTATCTGTAAATGAACCCTGTGGCACAAGTTACACCGATACGGCTAAAATTTTTGGAGATGAATTGGAAATCAACTGGACCACTGTTACAGGGGCAGAAACGTATGAAATCCATATTAATGGAGAATCCGTGGAAGATGATGCGGATCAAATTCTACGCTTTGATTACACAGACGCGACAGATGGTCTTATCCTAACGGTTCCCGAGCACTTAAAATTTCATGTACCACTCCAGATCGTAGTGTATGCAGTAAATGATTTTCAGAAAGAAAAATCACTACAGACCTGTTATGTAACCATGATTGATCCAACTCCAAAAAATTTACTTCCCGCATCCGATGTATGTGCCCAAAACAACCCCATGTTTTCTTTTGATGGAATCCGCTTTCTGGAGTACACCCTAAGCATCTATGATCATACGGGGACTCTTATTGAACCGGTTTATCAAACCTCCGATTTAACCCAAACGGATGATTCTTTCGCATTACCGATTAGTTTACCTGCAGGTACATACTCATTTACGGTGCAACCTATTTCCTTTGATACTAAATACGCTGCAACCGAAGAATTTTCTATCGATGCGACATCCGTTGAACCAGCGAATTTGCTGGATAATACAACGGGGTGCAATTCAGACACCGTGAGCTTAACCTGGGATATGCAATCATTCGGAGATTATGAAGTTGAATCCGATTATTCAGGGTCCTTCACCTCCGAAGGTATTACGTTATCTTCCGAGGGTGCTACTTGGCAAGCCGCACATCATGGAACCGTAACATGGCGAGTTAGGCATTCCAATGGTACCTGTGATCCTACAGATTGGGTCACTGCAACGTTCGACGTATTTAACAGCGCCGATGTTACAACCGCATTACTTTTTGACAAACCCGAAGTATGTTCAGGTAAGGAATTGAATCTGACCTGGACTCCAAAAACCTATGGGGATTATCTTGTAGAAATTAACCAAGATACTTTAGGTGAAAATTGGACTGACACATTGTTTTCTACTATTACAGATGGTCAAGCCTCAATGATTGTTCCTCTAACTTGGTCTGGAACTTACGAAGCACGTATTCAACATAGCACAGCATGTGATACCGCACCGTTTTCAGAATATACATTTGATGTAATCCAGAGTCCGACAACTCCAACAAGCGTATCCATTGATAATAGTAATCCACCAGCAGATATCGATGTAACCATTACGTGGGACGACGTAGGATATGGAAGTTATACTATCGTATTCGATACCGTACCTGAAACCATTTTTGATGACACCGGCACATCCGGCACCGAAACAATTCATATCCCGCTCGATTGGGCTGGCTTAATCGACTGGCATGTAATCCATTCGAATGGGAGCTGCACAGATGCTATTGCCGACTCTACCATTGATGTTCAGTGCCCTATCATTACCGCCCCTACCCTTCCTGCCTCACTTTCCGATTTATGTGATGGGGATGATGCTGTGGTTAATTGGACGAGTGTTTCGGGAGATGATTACTTAGTACATTTTTACGATGGGAGTTGGGGAAGCCCTAGTTATATAGCGGGGAATTCTTCTGCAACCAAGGAAAATGTTGGCATAGGAACAGGTTATAAATGGCGAATCCGAACAGATCGAAATGGATGTTTAAGTGATTGGGAAGAATCGGGAACCTTTGATGTTAATGGAACTCCGGCAGATGTGTTTGATTCAGCTCCGGATGTATGTGAAGGAAACAACGATGCTCAGCTTAATCTAAGCAGTTCCACAGGCATTTCCAATGTAGAATTGAATAGTAACAGTGCAAGCGGATCAAATCCATATTCGGTAAATATCAATGGGTGGACGCCCAATTCTTATGATTGGACGTATGATCGTACGGTAGGAGGATGTTCTGCAAATTATAGCCACAGCACCAATGTTATTGATAACGCCACAGCAACACCTACCACAATTCCCTCGGGTGGACCAGAACCCTATGGTGCAGACTTGAATTGGACTGGTACAGGAACCAATTATTCGGTTCAGATTAGTGATGATGGTTTTACTACAACAACCTGGCAGAATACAAATGCAACGGGTACATCCGTTTCCTTTAGTGGACTACTGCAAGGAACCTACGAATGGCGGATTCAAGCGAATGACACCTGTAATGATGGATGGCACACATATTCGGGGACATTTGATGTGACTACAGGTTCCCCAATCCTAATTATTTCCGAAATTTGCGATCCTAAAAATGATTATAGTGATAACCGGTATGTTGAGATTACAAATATTGGTTCTGCTACCGCCGATCTAACAGGCTGGACCCTGGAGGTTTGGGAGAATAAAGGGCATTCATCGTCTGAGTATGATTTCACCTTTAACTTAAGTAGTCAAACGTTAAATGCAGGGGAATCACTTCTTTGTGTAAAAACCGGTTTTCCATCAACGGGAAGTTATTCTGGGAAAATGGTAACCGGTGCTGTCGACTGGACCATGTTCAATGGTGAATATGCCGATGGAGCAATATTAAAAAATGGAGCAGCAACTATCGATTATGCAATCGAATGCGATCATGGAGGGGGGATCGACTCCCATTGTAACGCCGCGTATTACGAAAATGCAGCACTGATAAGGGATGCTGGTGTTACGGGTCCTTCTACTTCATTTATTTCTGGAGATTGGTCACCTACAGCAACAATTAATGATTGGAGTGATTCCACCCCTGGTTCACATCCTTAAGAAGATAGCATTATCCACACCATTCAACCAACATCGCCGCATACAGGTGCGCTGCCTGAAACACTTCCATCAGGGAAACATGCTCGTCGGATCGGTGTGCTACTGATAAATTCCCCGGTCCACAAACCAATGTAAACGAGCCTTGCTGATAGAATAAATTGGCATCCGAATGGGAACGAAAGTGGGACGGTTCCCAATGAAATCCCCGAGTCTCGAACAAGTACTGTAGGCGTTGATATTCCTTACAAGTAGAATCCTGCGCAAATCCTTCCATTCCAAAAAGCAATTCGGAGTATAACTCAATCCCTTCGTACTGATTCATGGTTGCTTTTTTGGTATGCTCAATCACCAGGGCAAGATCATCCGCCTGAATCGAAGGTGGTATATGAATAGCCAGAGT
>CAYPZJ010000474.1:0-4012 GCA_964414635.1 uncultured Spirochaetia bacterium | reverse complement strand
CTCCCCAGGCAAGACTCGAACTTGCGACCCAATGATTAACAGTCATTTGCTCTACCTGCTGAGCTACTGGGGACTGCGTTGTTAAGTATACCTAAATTTTAAGGTATCGTCAAGTATTTGTGGGTAAAAGGGTGAATCTCAAAGTGATGCAAAAATAATTAAGACAACCTTAGAGGGAGAAAGGGTCTTTGCGAGAAGCGAAGCGACGAAGCAATCTTTATTTGAACGAGGGATTGCTTCACTTGGTTCGCAATGATCTTGTTTTTGATTCATCACTATGAGATTCATCCTAGGTAAAATCAACCGAGGCGAATTTTGTATAGATTTTTTGTTTTGCCTAAGTAGGGCAAGTTATGGACTCAATCAAACATTAGCATATATAATTAGACAACTTATCCTTACAAATTCATCCAAAAAATTGTAAGGGTGGGTTGTTGTTTAATGTAGCGCCCACATATTTTTGCGCAATAACTTACTCAATTTCAGGAATAATAAACGCGAAACAAAAATCGTACTTATCAACCATCTATGTTGTTCAGTTATCCAAAAAGCATTATATTTTCTGTGCTGAGTTGGTATGTAATTAGGAAAACAAAAACCATACTTTTGTTTAATAGGTAGTTTACGATCTGGGTTGGAATGCGATAGTGATCAATTAACCGGTTACTACTAACATACAGAGAGGTATCCTTTTATGAAAAGCGCTTTGATATATTATATTAATAAATATACTTGAAAGTTACAGTTTTGACATAGGTGTCTGTGGCTCGAAGCGCCACAGACAGCCCGGAAAATGTCAAACCACTTTAGAGTGGGACATACATGCAGATGAATTAATAAATAGCCATTTTAGTATAAGGTGTAAAGGAGTTAGGTATGACAAGCGATCCCATCAAACATATGTTTCTACGAACTGTTTTAAAACAGGAAGTACCCATTTATATTCTCCCTGTTTTTGTTACGGTGATATATCTGGCAATGCTCTTTCCTTTTATTTTAGAAACGCCAGTTATGGTGACTATAGGGTCGGTTGCGTTTCTTACCTTCGCATTTGGAACGTTGGTCAAATATATTTATATGAAACCGATGATCCGGTACCATCAGCTGCGGAATGAAACCCTGGACGATTCAAACCACCGGCAGAAAGCTATACATAATGCTTCTGTTCTTCCTTATTACGAAGGCATCATTGTTTTTTTTCGATGGACCCTTGCTGGGTTTATCATAACAGCGGTCTGTCTAATGACCACCGATGCCAGCCTGATTGAGCTGATTTTAATCAATTTATTTACCATGCTTAGTGGGGTTTTATCCATCAGTTATTTCTTTCTAATTTGTGATTATGAGTGCAGCCGCTATCTGTATCATATTCGGGTTCATCATCTTCAGATTGACAATCGGAAGCGGTTGGGTGGAAAAATCAGTCTTGCTGTGATACCTACTCTGATTTATGCAATTGGTATAATCTATGTCGTGTTTATGATTTCTACGTATATGTTCAAGCTGGATACGCTTTTGATGTTGAATATTGGTATGGGATGCAGTACCCTCCTGTTTTCGGTTGCGAATATAATACTATTGATATTTAATCTTAAAAAGGAGGTGGGGGGAATCCTCGCATTAAGCCACGATATTTCACGTGGTTCATCCAATTTAACCCATCGTATTCCTATTCAGTCGGTTACCGAGCTGGGAGCGATTGCCAATGATATTAATCAATTTATGGAAACCTTGAATCGATTAATTAGTCAGGTAAAGGTGGTGGTCGATACAAGCCAGCAACAGGGGAACGCATTGAGTAGTAATTCCGAACAAATCGCGGTTGCTATACATGAAATCGTACGAATCATGAATGATTTAGACACCCAAACGTCAACGATAAACGATAAAATGGGTACAATGGCTTCTTCACTGGATGAGATAAAAAGTGCACTCCAAAACTTGAATAGTAATATTGATCAACAGGCAAATGCACTAAACGAGTCATCAACTTCTATTGAACAGATGGTTACATCGATTCAGAAGACCTCAGACGTTGCTACCGAAAAGCAAGCAGCGGTTCAAAAAATGGTTCAGGTTGCAAGAAAGGGCGATCAGTCGTTTCAAAAAATGATAGGTGCCACTCATGAGATTACCGAAGCAACTACAGCAATGTTTGAGATGATGAATCTTATTAATACCATAGCAGAACAAACCAATTTACTTGCGATGAATGCCGCTATTGAGGCGGCACACGCTGGAGATGCAGGGAAAGGTTTTGGGGTAGTAGCCGATGAAATACGAAAATTGGCAGAACAAACCCATACTCAAGCAGATGAGGTATCCAATACGCTCCAGCAGATTATGCAACAAATTGATGTCACATCTGCAACGGCAAATCAGACCTCTTCCATATTTCAGGATATGATTACTCAAATTGACGATGTATCTAATGCGATGGAAGAGATGATTCTTTCGATGACTGAGATGTCCTCTGGTACCAATGAGGTTACAGCTGCATTAGGGGAGTTGATGGCGATAACAGGCAATGTAAAAGAATCATCAGCTACGATTAATCAGTATGCAGGGAATGTGGAACAGCTTTCAAAAGAAATGCGTGATTTAACAAAAGAAAATGAAACTGGTATTGCTGATACCACCCGAGGGATTAATGAGGTATCATTGGCTATTGAGGAATTATCCGAATTAGGTATTCAGAACATAGAAAACCTTTCCAGACTCCATCGAGATGTGAGCATCTTTCAAACGGAATCCATTGAAGATTCGAATGCTGTTGTACCGGTAGAATCGGAACCAACATAAAACCGGTTCCTATCTCCAATGGTTTTGGTGAGACGCCTCTAAAACAAAATATTTTTCTGACCAATGAAGTAGAAATCGGTATATGTATACCGGTCATATTTCGAGGACTCTATATTGTTGGACATCTTTTACAGCCGATGGATTCATTCATCGGGATAGTGGTATGGGTAGTGAAAACCGTTTTTTAAATCCCACCCTATCCATGGGTGAAGCTTGTCTTTTTGGAGGAACTTCTATACCCTTACTCCATGAGTTGTTTGCAGTACCCCCACAGTATCTTTGATATTAATTAGGATTAATAGGATACATGTGTTGGAATAATACCCTCAGGTACAGGAAGACTGTTAGAAAGGGAATAAATTAAGGAGAAGAGCATGAAAAAAAATCAAGTGGCTGCTATCACCTATACACTGCGGGATTCGCTACAAAACAAATCCGATTCCGAACGATATCCTGTTTTTAAAGCACTCAAAGAAATGGGTGTGTCTGCAGTCCAAGTTTCAGGAATGGGTACGTATGATCCGAAAACACTCCGCAGTATGCTGGATGATTTAGAACTGGAAGTCTGTGCGACTCATGAGAATCAGGATGAATTGCGCACTAATCCTGATGGAGTCGGGGAAACCTGTCAACTTTTGCGATGTGCCCACACTGCATGTCCCCATGTAGGTGATGAATACCGTTCAGAAGAAGGATACAAACGACTGGCGGATGAACTCAACACCTGTGCAGATAAACTGGAACCCTATGGGGTTACCCTTTCGTATCATAATCATAGTTTTGAATTTCAACGGTATGGAAACAAAACTGGCTTGGAGATTCTTTACGAATATACCGATCCCAAGAAGGTCAAAGCAGAGTTGGATACTTATTGGATTCAACATGGCGGAGCGAGTCCTGAAGCGTGGATAAAGAAGATGGCTGGTAGGATTCCGGTGATGCATTTTAAAGATCTTACGATTGTTAATAATGAACAACGTTTTGCGGAAGTGGGCATGGGGAACTTAAATTGGGAAGGGATTATACCCCTTTGTGAAGCAGGAGGTACACAATGGTATGTGATCGAGCAGGATACGTGTGAACGAGAACCGATCGACTCCGTACGATTGAGCGTTGAATATTTACAGAAACATTTTGTTAAGTAAATAAACAAAGGATCGATTTATTTATGGCACAACCTATTGCTTTGGTAATTGATTGTGGGGCTACC
>CAYPZJ010000473.1:0-4019 GCA_964414635.1 uncultured Spirochaetia bacterium | reverse complement strand
TGGTAAGGTTCTTCCAATACTCTATTATTATCTTACAAGCAAGGGAAAATTTCGTCCAAAATGCGCTTTGTTTGTGTTTAACTACATAATAAAGATGGAGAAATGACCCATTGGATTTTCATCAACCAGGAATCGAAAAGGACAAGCCTCTGGTAGTTGGATATCCACAAGAGCAGCGATGTTTGGTTTTGGGAGGGAAGTATGATAAAGAATCACCAAAATAATCCTACTAAGAACACTGCTGTGTATTTGGCAATTTCCCAATGTAGCAATAAATTAGTTCAATTTATATTGCTGAGGAGTATAAGCATGAAGCCGAGTATCAAAATAAACATAATCCTAGTAACAGGGATGATCCTGTTGCTTTTACCTAGTTTTGTATTTAGCCAAGCTGCCACGTTGGTTTATACAACGGGTGATATTCAGATAAAGCGAGCGGATCAGGTTAGAACGTTTAGTCCAAATGAAGTGCCTGTTCCAATGCGCCAAGGCGACCTTATCCGTACAAGTCCTAGATCCACTGCGATTATTCAGTTCCCTGATGAGACATCTGTGAAAATCAACCCAGATTCGATTGTATCCCTCCGCCAAATTCGTGAAAACCGGAGGCAGTTTTATATCAGTCAAGGAACGATGATGGCGCGGGTTACCCATTTGAGTACAGGGGACAAATTCCATGTAGTTACACCTTCGGTTGTCGCAGGGGTTCGTGGAACTCAGTTTTTTATTGGATCAGCAGGTACAGAGGAAGAGCCCTCTGATTTATGGTTGTGTGTGAATGATGGTGTTGTTGAGGTCGAATCCGTGGATAGTGGTGATAAAGTAGAAGTAAAAAGAGGGGAAGGTGTGTTCGTTGAAAAAGGTCAGAGCATTACTGACCCTCAGGAATATGAATGGACCTCTGAGTTGAATTGGAATATGGATCCGAATGCAGGTTCAGTAGAAGAACGAATCCGACTCGATGATCTATACACTGATTTACTCGATTATGACTATGATTAATGGTGTGTTTGTTGTTATGCAATCGATTAGTTGGTACTGTAGTATCTAAGTGGGATTTAGGAATGTCTGTAATAAATGCATACGCTACAGTTGTCATCACGAGGAGCGTCATACACAAGTGATTTCACACGTAGAAAATCAATTAATTTGCTTGAATCCAATGACAGGTGCATAGATTATAAAAGGGATATTCCTAATTTGTTAATTTCTAAATAGTTCCATGAATCTTTTAATGATGAAGCAATGCAATATTCGTAATTCATTGGTGAAAGATTCCAAAGGTGAGGAATAATATGGGTGTTACATCACGCGTTCTATATACCGGATGTATTCTGGTATTACTATTTATTTCAAACGTCTTATGGGCAGATAACCATTTACCTGGCGAAAATTTAGAACATGTAGTGTTCGAAATGGAGTTGGATCAACGAATTTTTGTTACCACCCCTAAGGTGAATTTTTTGTTTGAAGCTCATGGCATGTTTGAAAATATTCGAGGCGATAAAATTCAGTTTCAAACACGCTCGCTACGAGCAGGTGCGTATTTTCGGTTGTTTAAATATATGAAATTGGGTGCATTTTATCGGCTACAAGCGGGTGCAATTCATTCCAACGATTGGATTGGAGAAGAGCGTCCTGTGGGAAGTGGTGAATGGCAGTGGTGGTGGAAAAATACCATCCGTCGTGCAGAACATGGATTGATGGTGGATATCATCATACGGCATCCCCTCGCCTTTTTGCCTGGAAAAAGCTGGGTTATGGAATGGAAAATGGGATATCGGTTAAATGGATTTCACGATGATTATTATGCGCAAAATTATACACAACATACATTAAATTTTCGCCCTGGTCTGACCTACTTTCTTTTAAAGACAGGGCGTCCCATACTCAATTTTTTCTTGCAATGGGATCTATACTTCCCACTCAATTACGAACCGAAAGGCTTTTATGGAGGATACGTATATTTTGGGATTCTGGGGCATATCGCTCGGGTTTACCAGTTGGGTTTGACGATTGCCTATCGGAAAGCCCGTTGGGTAACATCCGAAGCATTCGCTAATTGGACCACTACGGGTGAAACATATAAGGTATTTCATCGTGCTGTAATTCTTGGAGTGGTGAGTATTTTGCGGTTCTAAGGAATTGGAAAATTAACATAGGGATCAAGCATGGAGGCTGTTGAAAAACAGAATTTTGTTTATTAGACAAAATTGGATAGATTTAAGACCATCCCTCCAGCCATCTTTGTGGTGTGGTCGATGACCCACCTGATGAGGTGGGCTTTTCAACACTCCCCATACCTAATCCCTACAAGTTTGTTATACACGAATGTGATGTGGGTTTGAATTAGTACCTTGGGACAACGAAAATTGTTCTACACTTCGATTACGCTCAGTGCGCGTTCATCCAGCAAAGCCGAAATAAACCCAGGACTAATTACTATCATAATTTTAAGTGTCCATTGATACTCGTATCGTGTGATATCTTCATTATAAGTGTGAGCATATATCACGTTGATTTCATTCGCAGTTTATTCTCTCCCTCTGCAAGGAAACCATTCTGAATCGGTGCTTTTTAAATTGTCAAATTAACTCCAATTGTGTATATTACAGAACAGGTAAGTTTGCGTCTGTGAAAATACCAATGCAGCAAGGATTGTAAAGAATGAAATGGATACTTATTTTTATCAGTTGTTGTACGATTAGCCTGGGTATTGTTTCGTGTCATATGGCGGATGCAATAGAATTGGCGGAATCCGAAGCGGTAATCGATTTCCATGAAATGCAGCCAGAATATTTGCAGGGAACGACAAAAAATGAGTATCTTACACAACCATCTTATACAAAAGAAGTGGATGAGATCCTTACGATATTTTATGACAACCCGAATGTATGTATTAAAATCAATTGGTGGCAGGAAACCACTATCCGACAGCAAGGGCAATTGCTTGGGTTTAAATATACAATAAAAGAACAATCGGACTCGCTTTCATTTCGGCAGGTCCGTACATTTTTTCATCCCGAGGGTACTCCTCGGAACATTCCCCAATTCGCCGCAATCGATTTTATTTTTACAAAAAAAAATAAACCCAATGGACAAATTGGAAAATTAAGTGTGACAATTTTCGGGAATGGGAAATTTTATAATGATAATGAGCTATCCCACCGGTTTCCGTATGGATACGGATATTCTCAAGATGGAGAAATTGTCTGGTCTCGCCATCCGTTTTAATATATTTAACATTATTACTTAATTTTATTGATTTCTATTGTGAAAATTTCATCAAGATGGGCTGCTTTCTATTCTCACAAACGTATTATACTTGGACGTTTCAGTTTTGATATGGGAGTCTGTGGTGTGAAGCGCCACAGACTCCAAAAAAATGTCAAACCACTTTCAAGTGGATATACACAAACACGCTATATACTGAAATATTATTTGTTTTTAGTAACAGACCATGCTATATTTGTCATATGAAAAGTGATGACAAAAACAAACGTTTATTTGATCACGAGACCATAAATCTTCGTAGCAGAACGGAAACAGAGAAGATGGAGATAGATATCTCCAGTATCAGTAAGGAGATGCTTGAAACTTTTTCGAAACTTACTGATAATGTTCTTAATCTTAAATTTGCACTTCCTATGATTGAAGGACATCTCAAAGATTACAAACGAAATCCCAATATTCAAACGTTGAAATCCTACCAACAGGAAGTACTTACATACGGACAATCCTACCTTAATATTCGAAAAGCTACTCGGAAATTGGATTCAATCTTATCCAATTTAACCTTTATTCAGAAGCTATTACACGAGTTTGAATCTTCTTCGATCCCCGAAATTTACAAAATTCTCGGTTATTTGGATCAAAACCCGGATAATATAATTAATTCGTCTTCCAACCGATATGATCAAAATAAGCGGAAGATTGAGTTTCAACATGCTGAGCTGATAAAGCAAGTGAAGGAAATGAGGGACGCTTTCAAACATCTGATTGAGTATTAGCTTGGATCT
>CAYPZJ010000472.1:0-4041 GCA_964414635.1 uncultured Spirochaetia bacterium | reverse complement strand
CCGATGGAATCGAATTTCACAAATTCTATCAGGACTTCAACTCCAATAATCTAATATAAACACTACAGGATTTATAAAGAATATCCACAAAACTTGAAACCAGTGTGAATTTGTAATGAACAAAGCACCAGGATTTCCCACCATCCGAAGAAGGGATTCAATTGAAATTTTAACGAACAATGAAGGCAACAAATGAAAGGTACTTATGGGTTAGGATGGCATACCATCCTAACCCAAACCATTCCCAATGCTTATTAAAACAACCAGGAAAAACCAACCGGAAAGCGTAGTCCGAAGTCATCGTTATTATTCTGATCACTATCGGTATCTTCCGCATAAAGGATTTCAAAACCTAAATCCAGTCCTAGTTTGTCAACCAAGGCGATCCGAAAACGGAATCCACCACCAATTTGAAACACAAGACCATTTCCTGCCCCTTCGGATATAGAGGAACCGCCGACACCAAATCGAAAATAGGGATCAAAATGCACCTTACCCGCTCCCAGCGGAATTAAAAAGCCTAATTTCGCATCTGCACCAAACCGTTCTCCCCAACCAAAAGCAATAACGGGACCTAAACCCAGGTGAATCATTTCTGTAAAATACAAATGAAAATATGCCCACGGGTCCATGTGTCCTGTCCAGACCTTATTCCAATTCAAGGAAAAAACCTGGGATTGCCATGTATAATCGTCTCCCACATCATGAACAATAAATGTGAAAAGGGGTTGGTTTACTTGAATTTCAAAACCAAGGGTATAGCCCACAACCGGACTCATACCGATTGCGAAAAGGAAAGCGATTGCTACGAACAATTTTTTCATAATACGATGCTCCTTAATCTCTATTTTACACTCGTTTCTCGTGGTTATATTCAGTACAAGGTTCCGTCACCAAATCGTTTATCCTGCCCTTCAGCATACTTATCGTACCGAACAAATCTGCTTTATTAATCCCACGTATCTGTACACCCTTACTAAAACCTATTTGCTTTAATCGGATTGAGATAGCATCACTATCCTCTTAGTTATCAAAGCAAA
The DNA here is from genome assembly GCA_964414635.1 of uncultured Spirochaetia bacterium. Lineage (GTDB taxonomy): Bacteria > Spirochaetota > UBA6919 > CAYPZJ01 > CAYPZJ01 > CAYPZJ01. The sequence goes on along the minus strand of CAYPZJ010000472.1, from coordinate 3,001 downwards.
TGCTCGTAAGTGTACAGATGGGAGTTTAGTAAAAGACCGGTGTTGAGTCAAGTACAAATAAACAAATAAGAAAGTCTTCACATCACAAAAATCATATAATTGATGCTTTGATATAAATTAATGTGCGTAACCAAATAGGTTAGAAAAATAGAATTTTAAACGATATCTATTCACTCAAAATCAAATGGCTAACCGCTATAAAATCTAAAACACAAAGCGCACCCATCCGATAGATTGTTTTATGCCTTTTTATTATATTTATAGATGGTGGGCTTGAAAGGGGTTAGACCGGAATTCAACAGATATTCTGATTGAACCATAATTTGAGAATAGGATACGATTCCATAGAACGGAGGTTACTCATGGGAGATACAATACATAATGTTGCAATCATCGGGTCAGGACCAGCGGGTTTAACCGCTGCGATATATACTGCTCGTGCGTTATTAAAACCAGTGGTCTTCCTTGGACGGGAAGATGGCGGGCAATTAATGATTACCAGTGAAGTGGAAAATATTCCCGGATTTCCAGACGGTGTACAGGGACCACAATACATCCAATTACTCAAACAACAAAGTGAAAAATTCGGAACGCAATTACTCTCGGAACACGTTGTAGATATTGATTTCAGCAATCGTCCCTTTCTATTAAAAACCGATGATCATACCTACCAAGCGAAATCCATTATAATTGCCACCGGAGCAACGGCACGCATGTTAGGAATCCCTTCTGAAAAAGCATTGATGGGGATGGGGGTGTCTGCTTGTGCTACTTGTGACGGATTTTTCTTTAAGGATAAAGAAATTATGGTGGTTGGTGGTGGAGACAGTGCGATGGAAGAAGCTACATTTTTAACCCGGTTTGCAAAAAAAGTAACGGTTATTCATCGGCGGGAAGAATTTCGAGCCTCCAAAATTATGGTGAAGCGAGCTCAAGATAATCCAAAGATCGATTTTCTACTAAACAAAGTAGTAATCGAAGTGCTCGGTGTGGAAGACAAGAAGATTAAAGGTGTGAAACTCCAGGATACTAAAACAAACGAAACCTCCGAAGTCTCTACCGAAGGGTTGTTCATTGCTATTGGGCATACCCCCAACACAGAAATATTTAAAAACAAAATTGATATGGATTCAAAAGGATATATTATCCACCGAGAACACACAGCTACAAATATCGAAGGTGTGTTTGCTGCCGGAGATATTGTTGATAGTCGGTATCGGCAGGCTATTACCGCTGCCGGAAGTGGTTGTCAAGCCGCAATCGATGCAGAACGATTTTTAGAACAAACAGAGGGATAACATTAAAAACACGCTTTCTCAACCAACATAACCCGCCCTCCTAAAAATTCATCCATGCTGATCGCTCCGGTATACACATCGCGGGCATCCTGTTTTGAAAAATGGAAAATCAACTGCATATCTCCAAAATTGATTATCCCCGAGATATGCGTGATCTGCGGAAATGATTCAATGAACGTATAAACTCGAGAGATAATTTCCCCCATCACTCGCTGCTTTTCATCATCACTACTTTGCTGAATGGTTTTATAGCTAATGACAAGCGTGGCTGGATTCGTTGGACAAAGGTAGGAATCTTCAAAATACCCTTCTTGATGTTGCGCTTGCAGTTGGCGGTCGAATTCTGCTTGTTCTGCTGTGGGATACGCAGTAGAAGGGGGTGCTTCCCCAAACAAACGGTACAGTCCTCGTTCACAAGCAAGATTAAGCCGGTCTTTTGAGCGAGTTTCAGACAAAGCGCTGTTTGTCATGGTTTGGTTATCCAAATCGTACCGCTCCATAAACAACGTATACCGATTATTCAAGGTACCTAAATGAATAATGATTACCTGCTCCGCTTCTACTTTTTCTGCTAACGCCTGCAACGCGGCTTTCTCTTTTTTATATAAATCCGCTAGGGAATATTCCAGCTCCGAAAGTATAGAGGGTATGTTTTCATTTGTAAGGTTTACTCCTGGCATCCGCTCCAAACAGCTATGAATATGCTGTTCCACTAAATCTACGATAGCAGGTTCCAACTCAGAATGAATGGGTAGAAAGATAAGTGAAGTTACCGGTCCACGATACTTGTTGGATGAAGTAGTGGATACTGCTTCCGCCGATGTCGTCGCAGATTTCGTGGCAGGTTCCGAACCAGCAGATCCACCACAGGCAAAAAACACCAACACTAAAACCCAACCCAATCCAAACAACAGCATTTGGTTTTTCATAGGACCTCCTATCTAAACCATCGATTTATTCCTGGGTTGCTTCTCGGATTCCATTGCTGGGAACAAGCCCCAGGTCGATATCTTGTTTACATGATCGTGTCCAAATCATGTTATGTTTTAAGGTTTTCCACAAACACATCACTAACCATTTTTTAATAGGAGAAGCGTCTCCAAGCCATTCATAGATATTCCCCATCACTTCGCCTAATTCATTTTCTGTTAGTAGATCTTTTTCCAAATTCTGATAGGACATCATGGGATTATTGTTGACATCCCGAGGTGCCATCCGTACCATTTGCTTGATATATGGACGCACTTTTTCCATTGCCAAGACAATTGCATCCTGTTCCAACCAGGAATCTAAGCTGTATAGATAATATGCTTTGGCTTTTAGAATGGTTTTACGAAAATCATCGGTTTTGGGCATTTCTTCCAACCATTCGTTCGCTCCGATGGATTTAATAATCCGATCGATATACCGAAAAAAATTATAATGACACGTACCCCGACCTAAACCCAGAATATGCCAAAAAATAGGATCCCGAATTCGACGTTTGATATTGGGATTAGCAATTAGATCAAATATGGCATCCTGTTCAGGATACGGTGTATATTTACCAGTAATCGCAAAAATCTGTTCATCGATTTTACGCCCTTCGGAATGATCTTTTAATAGTGGAGCTAGATGGCGTTTCATACGTGAATGAAAAAACAATTCCAATCGTTTTATGTACAACTCTTTTAATTTGGTTCGTTCACCTAACCATTGAAAGA
>CAYPZJ010000471.1:0-4045 GCA_964414635.1 uncultured Spirochaetia bacterium | reverse complement strand
GGTATAATCTAAAACATAAAATCTATAAAAACCCAGAGATGAAATCGCACCCAAGTTTTCCTATCAGACATTCTATTTTTTTATTATTATTAATGTAGAAGGATCCATGAACCTCGGAGCATACTATGAAATTTCATCCCCTATCAAGCCTGGTCATCCTGTTTTGCCTGTTTTCCCTATTCGGTGTGACGTATCCTGGATATACACAGGAAAACATCAATACAACAGAAGAAAAAACAACCATTGCCAAAGATCCTTCCGATTCGGATTCGAATCTAATACAAGTATTTAATCCTTTTTTCAGCGTAGGTATAGATGGGGGAATCAATTTCCATATGAATGCATACTATAAAAGACATTTTAGTAATGGTCCCCGCTTTAATGGAACCTTTCGTTTTTTTCCTCCATTTTTTGAGAATAAACCAATCTTAGAATACCTAACCTTCATTGGAAACATTAGCTACCTCTATGGGAAACGAAAGATTGAAGATCCATCTGCTACCAATGCTTTTTCAATTCATGTTGGTGGGAGAATGGATTATCCTATTATTAAAGCATTCTTTACCTATGGCACTCTCGGTATAGGATATTACCTGAATACGTATAAAATTGAATCATTAGATACGTACCGGATTATTGTTAGCCAGGGATTTTCCGCACGCGTAACCGCTGGAGTTGGATATACTTTTTTTGAACGACTCGATGTGACACTCGGTTTGCAATATTTGGTTAACTTTGATAAAGCCTTCCCCCAGTATGCCTACAACACCCTTTCCATAAATGTAGGGGCGGCTTGGCGTTTTGAGAAACCTACCCCACGTATTACTATTGAAGAGGTATCCATTCCGTCCCTATTTGCAGCATTAGCTCCCTATTATGCCCAAACTCCGGTCGTGCATGTTCATCTTAAAAATGATTCTGGAGTCGATGTATCTAAGGTCCGGGTCGCAATTTTCATACCCGATTATATGGATGGGCCAACCCAAAGCCGCCTCTCTATTTCTAAAATGGATAAGGATGCAGAAGAAGATGTACAACTTCCAATAGTATTTAGCCGCAAAATAATGGAACTTACCAACACAGCGCCTGTCACCGCTCATATTCAGGTATCATATTTTGTTGATAAGAAGAAACTAAGTGTATCTTCCTATATTCCAGTAACCATTCAACACCGCAATGCTTTAACATGGGATGATGATAATAAACTGGCTTCATTTATTACACCTATTGATCCATCGATCCAATCGTTCGCAAGTCAAACGGTGAATGCAGTAAGTCAGGTGGATACAGGTTTATATTCTGATAAAATTACAGAAGCTGTTGCAATCTATCAAGCATGTACGCTCCACGGGTTATCGTATGTACGCGATCCCACCTCACCCGTGCCTGGAAATCAAAATGCCATTGATTTTATTAAATATCCCACCGAATTCCTTCAGTTGAAAACAGGGGATTGCGATGATTTAACAGCGCTTTATTGTTCCCTATTAGAAAGCATAGGGATTGAAACAGCATTTGTAACCGTTCCAGGACATATTTTCGTTTTATTTAACTCGGAGGTTCATATCTCCGATGTAAAAACAGTTACCAAAGATCCAGACCGAATATTCAGTTTAGATGACACGGTCTGGATACCTATTGAAGTAACCGCAATCGGGCGAAAAAGCTTTTCTACTGCATGGAAATGGGCATCCGAACAAATCAATCGATGGCAAAATACCGATGCAATGGTGATTCACCGTACTCGAGAAGCCCAACTGTTATTTCCTCCGGCACCATTCCCCAAAGAAGATCATCCCGAATTTCATCTTCCAAAAGATCAATTAATAGCCCAAGTGGAGCAAGAACTGCTTCAATTGACGCAAAATGCAATTATCGACACCGAAGAATCCTTAAAACAAGCATTAGCAGAAAATCCAAATGATAAAGAAGCTTATAATCGTTTGGGAGTTATCTACGCAAAACGAGAAAACTGGAGGCAAGCAGAAGCCTCATTCAAAAACGCACTTGATATAGACGAAGATTACTACATAGCGTTACTCAACCTTGCAAAGGTTTATATCAATATGAAAGATTATGATCGAGCAGAGACCCTATTACAGCGGTGTATCGAAATTGATCCCACCAATTTTCTCGCCTATCTAGCTATGGGATTGGTTATGAAACAAGAATAAAATAGAGGATTCAAATGCTATCACAACATCGGTATCATACGTAAAATACATTTTTGAATAAATACCGTCATCGTAACCCTTACAAAACAAAAAGATTCATCATAAATGGAAATTTGGTTACATGTAACGTATCAGATTTGTCCTCAATCATCCCTTAAGGGTGCGGTTGAATGCAGATTCCAGAAATGGAAAAGGGACAAAATAATGATTACTCTGTATATTAATGGTTGAATAAGCTGTCCAGGCTTTTGCTTTAACCAGCAAATTGTTTAGTCTTTGGCACGAAATCCTGTATTAATAGCGGATTTCAAATTCTGAGTAAATACTATTTTTGCTTATAAAAACAAAAAAGCGTGAAATGGGAATTGTATTCTTGGTGTTGTAAAAAAAAGTGTAATGCTTGATTCAATCTTGTATTATTTTCAAAATCGTGATAGGTATGAATAGACCGATCACCTAAGTGTTTGATCTATGTATACAAGACAACTCATGCATTCACTGGAATTTGGGTTGATACCCGTTAAGCAAACATACAGATGAATCACCATCGTTTGGGATGCTCGGGTAAACTATGCTTTGGAGGGTATATCATGTATCAGGTATTACGTTTACAGTTGATAGGGATTCTATTTATAATAGGATCGATAATTTTATTATCATGCTCTGGATCAGGGAGTGAAGCAACATCTGAGGGGGAAGGTAATATTGCTATCGCGGAAAAATCTTCATCTGGATTAGAGGGATCGGTAGCAAAACCCGACGCACAATTCATGCCACTATCGAATTCAAAAATTCGTATGGAAACCGTTCCTGCCACTGTTACTTTTTTTGATGAATTGGATCAGGTCATTGAAACCAGCCCCATACTAACCCGGGATCTAGGAGTTTCGGATTATTCGGGAAGGTGGAGTAATCAATATTACAACACCTTGACTCTTTCTAATTATGCATCTTTCGAGCCGTTTAATCAATCTTTGGATGTGGACAATCCGGATTATCGAGTATTAGCGGCAGCAATTTTGTATGAAACCAATCGGCACCGAAGGTTGAATGGGAAAGGACCCCTTAAGTATGCAGAACCGGCTTATTATGCATCTCAAATTCATTCTGCGGATATGGTTGAAGATGATTTCTTTTCTCATACAAATTCTTATAACCGGAATCATGCTCAAACCACCGATCGCGTTGGCGAATATGGATTTGTATTTGGAAGAGATTATGTAGCGGTGGGAGAAAACATCGCATATCGGGCGTGGTCACCTGGATCAGAAAACTATACATACCTTAGTATGGCAAAAGAATTGGTTTTACAATGGATGCATTCCCCCGGACATCGGGCAAATATATTAAGTCAAAATAATCACGGGATTGAATACACCCATGTTGGCTGTGGATCAAAGGTGTTCCAAGATGATCGATGGGTAGGAATCAAAGCCACGCAGGTTTTTTTACAGGTAGAAAACTCATCATCTAATATTATGCCTACGATTGATCCTGAGAGGGAACCAGAGGATATCTCCGTACCCGAACCGGAACCGGTGTCACCTGAACCCGAACAACCGGTGTATCAAGAATTATCTCCAAACGGAAAACCTTTGCCAGGAATGATCCGACAACCAGGAGAAAACCAGGAATTTTATTTTTCGGTACCCCAAGGAGATTACATTTTATACACCAAAGGCGATACCGATACACAATTGAGCCTAATGAATCAGTACAAACAATTACTTATTTTTGATGATGATTCAGGAATCAAGTATAATGCGTTTATTTACCTGAGAACACGCAATCCGGAGACCTTTTATGTCAAACTGAATGGTTATGAAGAGGAAACCGGAGGATTTGAATTGATTTTGGAACAGGTTACTCCC
>CAYPZJ010000470.1:0-4066 GCA_964414635.1 uncultured Spirochaetia bacterium | reverse complement strand
CCCTACGGGATGGATTTGTGAGGACATTGGGGCAAATGGTGGGGTATTATAAATACCAAACCACCAAAACGATAAACCAAATCCGTAATTCGCCTGGCGTAAAAATATGGCAACGTAATTATTACGAACGCATCATAAGATCTGAAAAGGAATTAAACAATATTCGTGAATACATCATCAATAATCCATTCAATTGGACACAAGCACTCTGACAGTTCATTCCCCCGAATGAATTCGGGGCTACAAAATTAGGGGAAGGGTTAAAGGGAAAAGGGAAAAGGCGCAAGGGGAGTGCTGAAAAAATCAAAAATCATTCGATCTTTGTATGGGTGACCCTTGCGGTCGCCCTTCGGAACAGGATATTGGAAAGGGCAGGCGCTGATAACCCATAATCTAAAGAGATTCACGTCCTGTTGAAATTCATCCAGCAACAACGGATTAATTGTCAAACCCCAAGCATCTAAGTATATTATACCTGTATGAGATTTGAATTCTACACATGATTACATTTCCATAGAATAACACCAATCAACGAGGTATCCATGACCCACATGCGGATTCAACCTATGATATTCCTTTTTTCAAGCCTTCTATTCTTTTTCGGAGCGGGATGCACCCAAACAAATTACTATGAATTGGATCAAGCCCAAACATTCCATAACATCACGTTTGAGAAAGGAACGCGGGTATATCTTGGAGAAGATGGGAAACCTAGTTCCTTTAGTGTGGAACATGAACATACGCTATGGGATCTCAAACTACCTGCGAATACCCGTATTTGGTTATATCCCAATGGTAATCCGAAGAAATTTGCGCTTACTAAACCTCTGATCATTAAATCATTTCCCTGTGGTGCGGATTATGTGCGGTTTTATGAGAATGGAGCGCTTGCATCCTGCCGGCTTACGCAAGCTGTATGGATTCAAGCCACCCCATGTGATAAAGATATGATTTATCTTACTACCAAAGGATATCTGCGTTCATGCACCCTCGCGCGACAAATATTCATTGCCCAGACAGCATACGAACAAGGAGATACGTTATGTTATTCAGAAGAGGGGAAACTTACTAAATGTTGTTATACCGAATCTGGATATTTGACTGATTGTGAATAATGCACCTGCTTCTTATCTCCCCACCTATTGAAGACTTTTATAATACAGCAATCCGACGATACCCACTTGGAATACTGATGCTGTATCGTCATTTGAAGCATCGCTTTCCGAACTTACACATAACTGTATTGGATGCACGTTCCCAAGGGAAACAGACTCGGCGTATTCCTCAAACCTTGCAATACCTCGAAGATTATTATATACCAGATAAATCCCCCTTTGCATCGTTCCAACACTATCAACGATTCGGTATGAGTTCTCGTAGCCTGATAAATCAAATCAAACAGATTCAACCATCACTAGTGGGAATTAGCAGTATGTTTACCACCTATTTCCCCCAAATTATTGAGCTGGGCAAGGGACTCCATCGTGAATTACCCCATCTTCCTGTATTGATTGGGGGAGGGCATGCAACGCTTCACCCGAGTGATATCCTTTCCTATCCGTATTTTCATGGTGTGATCCGCGGGGAAGGGGAAATTCCTCTGGAATATTTGTTCCAACGGCTTTTTGAGGATTGTTGGGGGATGCAGGCACTTTTAACGGGGGAAAATGCGGTATCACTGTTTGATGCAATACCCGGGTTCTGTTTTCGAGATTCCCAAGGGAAGCACCATATTCAACCCATTTTTCACGGGACGACTTTCCCCACTTCACCGATGAGCTTACCACCAGAGTGGGAGCCATTATCCTATAAAGTGGGGAAAGATCCGATGGTTATGATTCAGGCGTCTCGTGGATGCACGCAGCGCTGTGATTTTTGTGTTATTCCACAACAATGGGGACGAACCATCCGCACACGCCCTATAGAAGGGATACTAAACGAAATGGCTTTTCATGTAGACCGAGGTATTCGCCTGTTTGATTTTGAGGATGATCATTTAACAGCTCATCGGGGATGGTTTCGGGAACTCATGTATGGAATTATCAACCGGTTTGGTACCCGTAAGATTCAACTTACTGCAATGAATGGGATTTCGTATATGGATCTAACTCCGGAGCTGGTGTATTGGATGAAGGAGGCAGGATTTTCGTCGTTAAATATCTCACTAGTAAATACGCATCATAGAATGCTACAGCAAGTACATCGTTGGGGGAATGTAGACTGGTTAAATGAGGTGCTGGCTATTGCAGATCGGCTTCATATGAAGGTGATTGTATATATCATTTTAGGTATCCCCAACCAATCCATCGATTCAATTATTGATTCCCTGATATATTTATTGAAGGTACCGGTTACGATCGGACCCTCCATGTTTTACCATGTTCCTGGTTCCACTATGCATCAACAATTTGCACGCGAAACCCACCCCTATGAATGGTATCGGTTAACAGCACTGAAAGGGGAAGATACGATCCACTATCGGAAACAGACGCATACCTTATTTCTTTTATGCCGGTGGATAAATTTTCTAAAAGCCCAGATGGGGTATACGGGGATTTCGGTTAGTAAATTTTTATGGCGAGACCTGTTACGCTATTGCGAAACGAAGGTTCGATCGATCCAAGAGGAGCAGCATGTAATAATTGGGTGGGATAATGGAGTTGTTAAAGGTTGTAGTGGGTTATCCCGTCAAGATTGGGGATGGATAGCCAGTTATGATTTTCTCCAAACGGGTCATTTAAAAGCAATTCAACCCGGAGTGGATCGGGATGAGATGCAGCTGGTTAAGCGGTCGGTTTGGGATGATGATGTGCCTCAGTTGTTTTGGGAAGCGCTTCAAACCGAACCGCCTTAACAGGATGTCGTGTTTCAAGCGTGTTGCTCATATTAGTTGCTGGAAGCCAATTTTGACAATTTATGATTTAGTACAGCAGCTTTTTCTTTCATATCGATGAGGACATCTAAAATCCGAAGAACCAGTATAAATTTCCCTTCACTCAAGCGTTCAAAACGCTCGATACGTAGTTCCGGTAAGATAAGTGTTTCTTGGTCAGGAAATCGGACTTTCAGAAGGAGATTTTTTTTAATATAAATCCGAATGGTTTCTTCATCCATATCAGTAATGGAAACGTAGTAATAATCATCATCGAGACCAACCAGTTTCCCTTTCATAGTAATGGAAGGGTGGAATTTAAATGCGACCGTACAAGGGATATCCCCAAAGGGCGGATTTGAAAAATTCATAGTTCTTTCCTTTTGTCAAACCTTCTCATAAAAGATTATCGACATTTTTTGATGAAAAAAGAATTTTTCTGATTTTTCCTGAAAGTAGAAGAAATGGTTGTGACAACGGGATAACCGAATTTGACTTTTACGTGGATTATTAGTACTTTTAACTTAGGGGCAGAAGACACTTCATTCTGAAGATCACCAGCCTCCAATGCTTCGAAGCAACCTATATTACCGTTTATCATGTATGCTCAACCACCGGCGAGTTGGCAGGGTCGGATATTATTTCGCAACTTGTCATTTCACATGCGTTTGAGTAGGATCAATGGGAGTTAACAAATGTATGGTGTTGGTTCTAAAGTCGTTTATCCCATGCACGGGGTAGGCAAAATTGATTGTATTGAAAAAAAAGATATTCTTGGCAACGAAAAGCTGTACTACATTCTTCGGTTATCGGTTACCGATATGACGGTGATGATACCGGTTGATATGTCTGAGAAGCTTGGATTACGGAAGGTTATTGATGATGGGGATATCGAGAAGGTGATTGGAAGATTGCAAGAAGAATGTGGAGATATGGATGAAGGATGGAAAGAACGATATACAGCAAATCATGACAAACTGAAAAGTGGCTCCATTTATGATTTGTGTGATGTCGTTCGTAACTTGTATCGCAGAAGTTTAGATAAGGATTTATCGGCTTCGGAGAAAAAATTGTTTGAAAATGCCCTTCAGCTAATGGTTGATGAAATTTCACTCGCGAAAGAAGTTGAAAAGGTGGAAATCGAACACATGATTTCTGAATCCTTAGAATCGGGTATTGCGCAAAAGTGTTAAT
>CAYPZJ010000469.1:0-4070 GCA_964414635.1 uncultured Spirochaetia bacterium | reverse complement strand
ATGGGGTATACTGACTTCTCGGTTTACTCGCATTCGTTTTCCCCAAAACGAATCGGTTATACAAACATGTTGGAAAGGTATGGGAGTATACTGTTTCATAGGATCTCCTTGATTAACACTATGCAAACATCAGGTACAGACAATACATTATCATTAAGAATCCACTTGGACAATATTGGATACGCAATGTCGAGGTGCAACGTGTAATTCAAAAGCCCGTGACATTCCATATATTTGTCTGTGAATTTCTAGTGAAATTTCGGGACTATTGTTCTGTTCCGATAGATGGCTTAAATACACATGTTTCAATCGATCTGTTGTGTAATCACGTATCAATATTGCACTTTCCTCATTTTCTAAATGCCCTCCCATACCACGAATACGACGTTTTAGCCGCTCAGGATAATTGGGGTTTGCTTGTAGCCATGTTTCCTGATAATTTGATTCTAAAAAGAGGACATCCACGCTATCTAATTGTTCTTTGAGTTGGGGAAAGGGATTCCCTAAATCTGTAAACAAACCGACTCGTGTGTGTCCATCATCGATAATGAATACCGAAGGATCGACACCGTCATGAGGGGTACGCATCGTATGAACGAAAACGTGGTTAATTTGTACAGTATCACCAGCATAAAAATGTTCTACCTGGTTTAGTTTTCCAAGGAAAGGCTCCACCTGATGAAATGTTTTTGGTGTGATAAAGAGCGGCATTTGCATTTTGCGCTGGAATATACCTGCTGAACGGGCATGATCCGAATGATCATGAGAAATAAAAAGACCATTAAATTTAGGAATCGCCATTCCTGCTTGTTGCATTCGGGATGCGAAACAGGAAAAGGAAATCCCAGCATCAAATAACAGATGTACGGAACCAGATTGATACACGTAGCAGTTTCCATTGCTACCAGATTGAACACTGAAAAAAATCATAACCAACTGCCGTGCGAATAATTCACTGCTATAGTATAGAAACGTTTGCTTGAAATACAAAATCCAATCTGCTATACTTAATAGCAATAGAACCCACTAAAAATCCAATGAAACTTGGGTTAGTGACAGTAAATAGGATATCTGGTACCTAGAATCGAGTATTATAAAAATGAATAGAAACCCCATACCTATAGAAGATCTACTCACCCTCTTAAAAAGTGATCCATTGCGAAACCTGGCACTTATTAATTTGTTAGAAGAAGCACCCCACCGCATAACTGGGTATGAATGTTATGGGAACTCAGTCCTGCTACGACGTCATTTGATTGGTGATCGGATTTATTTAAGCAGCACATCTGAAAGTGAGCTGCGAGTTCTCCTCTCTCGGTTGAAGCCTACGGATCATCAATTTGCGGCTGTGGAATCCTGGATGCTTCGCCTTGTAGAAGAAGTGGTGCAAATTCATCCACCCCATAAAGTATACCGGTTGATTTTTCCTGATTTATCCCCCCTTCCTCCGCCTCGTACTCCTATCCGCTCCTTGCAAATTCAAGATGCATTTATTGTAAATGACACCTGGAGTTTTGGTAGTGAACAAACCCTGGGATATATCGAGGAACGAATTGAGCGAGGTATTTCAGCAGGGATCGATGTGGAGGGTCAATTGGTTGCTTGGAATGTTACCCAGGACGATGGTGCTATCGGATGTTTATATGTGTTGGAACCGTACCGTTCTTCGGGGTATGCGTTTGATGTAGGTGCTGCCGTGATTCATGAATTACGAACCAAAGGAAAAACTCCGTTTATCTATATTGTAGATGGAAATACAAAATCCCTTAATTTATCTAAGAAAATGGGATTTGAACTAGATCGGATTGTCTATTGGATCGACCTCCAGCATTAATAATCTTTTCTCCAAAATGCAAAAGCTGACAACCCATACATTACTACTCCCCAAATACCCGTAGTAAGATAATAAAGCGGTTTCTCGATGGTTCCATATTGAATAATCGTTTTTAACGAATCGGCAATCCCCGCTGACTTTGGCAACCCCCAATAAATGATCTGTAATACTAACGGTGCTTCTTCAAACAAATCGCCTTGCTCCGAAGCAATGATTATTCCATGAATAATCGATTCCATAATCAAAATGAAATAGCATATCATAATAGCGATAATGCTATTGCGAATCGTCACACCAATAAAGAGCACGAAACCATAATATACAAAAAACGTGTAAAAGATTACCAATCCGCTAAGCAAGAAGGTCCCATGGGCAATCCCCGTTTTGGCAAACAGAATTAGCATCAATCCTATGATTAAAAAATAGACACACACAATAACAATTGCTATGACCGCCAAAGTCTTACTTCCTAATAAATGAAGTCGGTGAAGAGGTTTGGAGAGATATATATCCGCCCTCCCTTTGTTAAGCATGTGGGGTATTAAATTCGCGACAACGAATAAAGAAAAAGGAATCATTAGAAAATAGAATACGGAGCTAAATCCCATTTCCACTGCTAACACCAAATCATTTAAAATTCCGTTTAGTTCGTTGGATTCCTTGAATAATTCAAGCATAGCAGATGCTTCTGGGTTAGAAAAATCACTAAAAAGCGCCATGAGCAGTAGGAATAGCGCACTCATAATGAAATAGGCAATGACCGTAAATTTATGAAGGGATTCTTTAAACGTATCTAATAATACACCCCAGGTCTTTATCCATCCAATCATATAGTTCCCTCTTCTTCAATGGTTTGAATAAAATAATCTTCCAAGCTTATTTTGTGGGGTGTAATTGATCGGATGAGGTTTCCTGAAGCACGGATCATATCAATCAATTCATTAACCTCTTTTAAATCCCCACTCCAAAGATGAAGTGAATTCTCCTTCCATTCCGTGCGGATCGCTGTTGTATTTATTTTTTCTTTTAACGATTCTGATGCTCGTTGCCCGAACTCAATTTGATATTCATTTTCAGCAGCGACCATATCCTGCACCTTCCCTTCTTTAACCAAACGCCCATGGTTTAGAATGGCTACCTCATCACAAACCATCTCCAATTCTGATAATAGATGGGAGTTTAAAAAAACTGTTTTACCTTCCTTCTTCAGTCGCAGAATAATATCCCGTATTTCTTTCCGTCCCTTGGGATCCACACCATCTGTTGGTTCATCAAGAATCAGTAAATCTGGATTTTGAATCATGGCTTGTGCTAATCCAATTCGCTGCATCATTCCTTTGGAATATTTCTTGATGCGAATCTTCCGCCATTTGGTCATTTCTACCTGTTCCAATAGGATATCAATACGAGCTCGGCTTTCCCGCACACTTAGCCCATTTAAACGTGCCATCAGGTTTAATAATCCTTCTCCCGTAAGATGATCGGGGAAGCGATGATTCTCTGGTAAGAAACCGACTCGTTCCCTAATGCGAGGATGGTTGCTATATTCCCCAAAAAGCCGTGCTATTCCCTGTGTGGGATGCAGGATTCCTAATACTGTTTTGACTAACGTGGTTTTTCCAGCCCCATTGGGTCCTAATAGTCCAAATATCGCACCTTGCTGCACATGAATCGAAACATCTTGGAGGGCGAATACAATCCGAGATCGTCGCAAAGATTGATATGTTTTAGTAAGTTCGTTGGTTTCTAATGCGAGCATGATTATACCTCATACGTCGAAGAGGTAGTATCCCCTCCCCTACCCGTCCAATTTGTATGAAAAAATTCCCCCCGAGGCTTATCCACTCGTTCATAAGTATGCGCACCAAAATAATCCCGCTGTGCTTGTAACAAATTGGCGGGTAATTGTTCTGTTCTGTACCCATCATAATAACTGAGTGCTGTACTAAACGCGGGGATAGCGATCCCATGCAGAGCTGCAGCTGCCACGACCTCCCGCCAACCTTGTTGACTTGCGTGAATTTTATCCCGAAAGAATGGATCCAATAGGAGATTCGGTAAATCCGGCTGACGATCGTATGCTTGCTTTATCTTTCCTAAAAAGACGGAGCGAATAATACATCCGCCTCGCCACATCAAAGCGATCGATCCATAATCTAATTCCCAATCATAAGTCTGAGCTGCTGCATGCATCAATGCATACCCTTGTGCATAGGATACGATTTTTGAAGCATAC
>CAYPZJ010000468.1:0-4092 GCA_964414635.1 uncultured Spirochaetia bacterium | reverse complement strand
ATGACACCTCGTACGCAGATATTTGCGCTTCATGAGGACGTACCGTATTCGAAAGCGTTGTATGAAATAAAAAAGCGGGGATTTATGCATTTTCCGGTTTATTCTACTGATCTGGATTCCGTTACTGGGATTGTAAATTTTAAAAACTTGATATCAACAGTAGGGGCGAGTCCATCCAAACCCCGTCATATTCGTCAATCCATTACCAAACCAGTATTTATTCCCGAAACCAAATCGTTGGCTCAAGTATTGGAAGATTTCCGTACCCTGAAAAATGAGATGATGATTGTGGTAGATGAATTTGGACAGACTGCCGGTTTGATTACCTTAACCGATGTTTTGGAAACTATATTAGGGAAAATTATTGAAAGCGAGGATGAAAACCGAAATGTCTATCAATTGGATAAACATACATTTATGATTGCTGGCGATACCACGGTTGAGGAATTCAAACGGTTAACTGATTTTCGAAAACCCTTTGGCGACGCAGAAACCATTGCAGGATTTCTCATGGATCGAATGGACAAAATCCCAATGGAGGGAGAAACCTATTCCGAAGATCATTTCTTATTTACAATTAAACGTATGGAAGCCAATCGTATTCATTCTATAAAACTGCAAGTTCTTCCCAAGCCTGAGAATGAGGATAAAGAATAAGTATGGAATGGATCGTGCCTATTCTTACGATACTGGGCGTATTACTTGCAATTGTAGCGTCAGCCTTCTTTTCGGGTGCAGAAATATCCCTAATTTCCGCAAATCGGCTTCGGGTCCAACATTTAGTGGAAGAAGGTTCCAAACAAGCCAAGCGCCTAGTCAATCTATTAGCCGATACCAACCGTTTTTTAACTATTATCCTGATTGGGAATAATATTAGTATTGTTTCCGCTGCAGTACTTCTAAACAATTTTCTAACCCACCCATTCGTTTTTAACTGGACGGTTGAGTATGCGTCGATTTTTACGACCGCGTTTCTTACACCCTTGATGTTGGTATTTGCTGAAATCCTCCCCAAATCGATCTTTTATCATTTTGCAGTAGAAATTGCGTTAGTCATTGTTCCCGTTATTAATTTTTTATATTACCTCTTTTTTCCGTTTATTTTGTTTCTCCGTATCTTCACCACCTTGCTTAACCGATTATTCGAATCCGATGAGTCGATTGCCAAAACGGTTGGGAGCAAAGATGATTTAAAAATGCTTATTCAACAGGGGATCGAAAAAGGATGGTCTGATGACCAGGAAAAGTCATACGTAAATGCGGTACTAAAATTTGAGCAAACCATTGCCCGGGAGATCATGATTCCCTTAGTAGATATTGACTCTCTTCCTTTGTCTATGTCACGAGAGCAAGCTTTGGACAAGGTTACGTCCTATTATTATACTCGATGGCCGGTGTATAATGAGCGAGTGGATGAGATCGTTGGGTATGTAAAAACCGTCGATCTGTATTTCAGTGAGAAAGATCAAACCTTAGAAGATCTACTAATCAAAGGGATTTTTATTCCCGAAACCAAAAAGATCAGCGAAATTCTTTTCGAAATGCGTCGAAAAAAAGAGAAAATGGTGTTTGTGGTTAATGAATATGGCGGGGTTGCAGGTTTAATCTCATATAAAGATTTAGCCGAAGAAGTAGTAGGAGATATTTTAGAAGATAAAGAAGAAGCGAATATTTCTGTGATAAAAGAAGCAGAAGTGTATGAGGTGGCAGGGGATACCGATGTCGATGATGTAAACGAAGACCTGGATTTATCGATAGAAAAAGAAGGGTATGAAACCATTGGAGGATATATTTGTTATGTAATGGGTAAAATACCCGAATCGGGTGAACGAATCGAAGACGAAGCGGTACGATTTACAATTCTCGATGCAGACGAAAAAACCATCAACCGCATCCGAATAGAAAAACGAAATGGAGCTTAAATACAAAACTCATATCCTCTGAGAACTGTTACTTCCCATAGAATGTGTAGCAATCAAATCCTATGGCAAAATCAAAGCGTGTATTCATCATATTAATCCTTGTACTTGTAATCCCGTTATTTGTGACTGGGATATTACTATATGCGTTTAATCGGTATGCCACCCGTGTTCAACCTTTAGAAAAACTACCTCATGCTTCTGTAGCCATCGTATTTGGAGCAGGATACTATAAAGGAGGGAAACCTTCCCAAATCCTTCAGGATCGACTGACCACCGCAGTTCAACTATATCATAACAATCTTGTTGATAAAATACTCGTAAGTGGGGATAATTCAACAGAAAGCTACAATGAAACCCAAACCATGTTTGATGTGATAGCCAAACAGGGGGTTCCTAAAGAAGATATCTGGCGAGATTTTGGGGGGCGAGATACCTATGATACGTGCTACCGAGCTCATGTAGGTTGGTTAGTACAGCATGCTATTTTAGTTTCCCAGGCTTACCACTTACCTCGTGCGTTATACTGTGCCAATGCTCTAGGAATTGATGCGTATGGAATCCCTGCTGATGGCCCGTATGCGTATGTATATATTACAAAATACCGTCTTCGAGAGCTTCCTGCTATGTTGTTAAATTGGATTGAAATCCATATTCTTAAGCGTGATCCAGAAATACCCATTCAGGTACAACAAGAAGCCTTGGAGTATTTTGCACCCACCATCCCCTAATCTGAATACCAAGGATCCATCATGAATACAAATCCCGTTCCCGATTACTCTCACGATACCCTTCATCACTTTACAGAACAACTGAGCACATCCCAACCTGTTCCCGCAGGCGGATCCACAGCTGCACTTGCTGGAGCATTAGGAATTAGTTTAGGGATAAAAATTCGACGGATTTTAGATAAGCATAATCCTGCACTGCATGCAGATAGAATATCCGATTTGGAAATGAAGCGCGATCGCCTATTACAGGGTGTCCAAGCAGATGCGGAAGGATACACGCATATTATGCACATACTGGCAGATCAAACCAAATCTAATTCAGAGCGCACCTCGGGTATTATGGCATCCATTAAAGAATCTCTAGAACAGGCAAAAATCTGTCTGGAGGTGTTGGAATATTTTTCAGAAGTATTTGATGGGGTGAACCTGATGTTAAAACCAGATTTGTCTGCCGCCATGCAGTTGCTTTACAGTACGCTAATGATCGCTACTGAAAATGTGCAATCCAATGCAGCATTATTATCCGAACCATCATTGAATCATGCACAAATCGATCAGATCACAACCATACGGAATCACGCTACTCCGATTCGTAAACAAATCGATACCTATTTTCACCCCACTATAAAACCGAATGATTAACATTATAGTAAGGATGCTTGGTGAACGGGTTTATACGAATAGCGATGGATGGGACAGGGTCCTAATTGGCGTAATGCTTCCAAGTGTGCTTTGGTAGGATAACCTTTATGTTTGTGGAATCCATATTCGGGGTAAGTCTTGTGATATGCTATCATCAGTTGATCCCGGGTGACTTTAGCAAGAATACTCGCAGCGGCGATGGATGCGCTTTTGGTATCCCCTTTAATGAAAGGTTCACATGGGGCAAGAGGTGAGTTAAGCGGGACGGCATCACTAATTATATAATCTACAGGATGTTCCAATTGTTCCAATGCCTTCACCATCGCTTGTTTTGTTGCATTTAGTATATTTATCTGATCAATCACCCGTGATTCTATTGAAACGACTGCATAGGATGCCGCATGGGATATGATTTCATAAAACAGGGTTGATCGGAGTGTTGGTGAAAGCTGCTTGGAATCGTTGACCCCATTGATGGGATGATTCGTATCTAAAACCACAGCAGCAGCCACCACCGGCCCAGCAAGTGGCCCGCGTCCTGCTTCATCCACACCTGCTAAATGGATTATCCCCTGAGTTGTGCGTATGTGTTGATCGAATTCATATAGATTCATCATAGATTAGAAGGAGCAACTTAACCGGTGCGATGGATACCGGTCGCTGTTCGCACTTCTTGTATCGTTTCTCGAGCAATGACCGTTGCTTTTTCTTTCCCCTGATCCAGTGCGTTGTTTACTTGTTCAGGATGGGCATCCAATTCTATTTGCTTTTCTCGGATCACGTGTAATTCTGCCATCATA
>CAYPZJ010000467.1:0-4094 GCA_964414635.1 uncultured Spirochaetia bacterium | reverse complement strand
GGTGTATATGATGAAGCACTGGGGTGCTATCTTGAAGCAGCCGATATTGCTGTTCGGATTGGGAATGATGCATTACGGGCTCGTTGGTTAGGAAACGTTGGAACAGTACATATGAACTTAGGAAGTTATGAAGAAGCACTAAATTATTATGAACAATCGCTTGAGATTTCCACCCGGGTTCAGGATAAAAACCGTGAAGCAGCTTGGCTTAACTTGATGGGACAGGTCTATATTGCGACAGGAGAATATAACAAAGCATTAGAATGCAGTCAGCGGTCTTTGGATATCACTCAGGAAATTGGATATCGCCGAAGTGAAGTTCTGACTCTAGGAACCATTGGTGCTGCATATGGGTATCTTGGGAATTATGAAAAGGCATTACAAAATTATGAAGCCGCGCTAGAACTGGCTCGGCTTATTGGAGCACGTAATCAGGAAGTGATTGCGTTGGGTCAAATTGGGGAAGTACTCCGCTGGAAGGAACAATATAGCCAAGCCTTGGAGTATTATAAACGGGCTAAAGAAATTGCGTCGGAAATCGGGGATCAATATCATACAGCACTCTGGGAACGGGGTATTGGTATTGTCTATTATGCTATGACACCGCCAGAACTCAAAGCAGCCCAACGACATATTCGAAACGCGTTGGATATGGCGCGAAATATTGGGCATCAACAGCTTGAAGCTGAAATGTATATTCACTATGGATATGTATTGGGAAAGGATGGTGAGCTGGAAGAATCGGAAGATTTGATTCGAAAAGGGATTCAACTGGCCCAAGAGCTTGATCATCCAGGATTACGGTTCTGGGGAAGTCGTTTATTAGGTGCCACTTTGTTTAAATTGGATCAAGCCGAAGAAGCAAAACAATTACTATTAAACACGGCGGAAGAAAACGAAAATCTTGGTTTATTGAGGGATGTAGCAGAATGTTATGTTATCTTGGGTATGGAACTTAAGGAAAAAACCTATCTAATCAAAGCTCGCGAGCTATTCGATCAGATTAATTTAGATTCCCGAGTTAGTTATGTAGAAGAGCAGCTGCAGCTTATTGACTAGTACTCATTGACATCAAAATCTGTAAACTTGTCATGCTCAATCTGTTTCAGCATCTGTATATTCTTTTATATTGAGATTCGGAAATGAGTTCAGAATGTAGAGTTGTACTCCCTAATTACCAGCCCATTTTTTGTTTAAACTGATCCAATACGTATTGGCAGCCCAAGTATTGTCTGTTGACCTCACTGGTTGCCAACACTTCCCCCTGCTTGTTTACAAGGACTAGCTGTGGTATCCCTGAACCAGGATATTGTGATAATTCGGTTTGAGAACGACTTGAAAAATCAATTGCAACCCAGGGCATTGCAGCCTGCTGCATATAAGAGAACATTGCCTCGCTTGATTGATCAGCGGTGTAAAGTATCACTTCAAAGGTGTTCCGTGTATGATAGGTATTATAAAATTCCACTAGTGTGGGTGTAAACCGTCGACATGCGCTGCACCAGCTGGCAGCATAATACAATAAAAAATATTCTCGTTCAATAAGATATTTGGGATCGACTCTATTACCAGATTTATTCACAAGTAGGGTGCTGAAACTATGCACGAATGCTGAAAAAGCTGGAATAGCATCCATATCTGTAGGTGGCGGTGTAGTCTCACCCTGTTCAGGGCGGACTTGACTCGAAGGGATGATTTCTTTGGATTGGGATGAGCTGGACCAAAATAGTTTTATCGTAGCACCTCCACCATGTTCGTAGTATTCAATCGTCAGATTATAACTTCTTCCAGCTTGGAGAGGAATTTGTCCACTCCATTCTGTGGGACCCTGGTCAATCCACTTGTCAATTAGCTTTTTATTGTTGATCCATAATCGTACCCCGTCATCAGCAACCACGTAAAATGTATAATTCTCAGAATAGCGGGGGATTATCTGCCCGGTCCATCGAATAGAAAAATTGTCTGACGGCATACTCTGGAAAGGTGATCCCGCAGACCATTCAAAATCCACAGTTTTATCCACTCGGTGTTCTGCCAGTTGTTGTAGATTCACACCACGATAGTAGGCACCATACAAACCCGTTTTTTCCTGCTCCCTTGGTGGCATGGTATCCTGGCTAGATTCACTGAATAGCTGGGATTTGGGAATCAACTCGGCAATCTGTCTGGAAGAAGACCAACCTAATGAAACCATCGCTCCGCCTCCATGTTCATAGTATTCAAGTGTAATATTATATTTTTTTCCTGCTTCCAGTGTAATGTAACCTTCCCATTTTTGAGGTGCCTGATCTACCCACTTATCAATGATTAGTTGATTGTTAATCCATAAACGGACGCCATCATCAGAAGTAGTGTAAAAAGTATAGCGTTCCGAGTACCTGGGTAGTACTTGGCCCGTCCATCGGATGGAGTAGTTGTCATTTGGAATACCAAAACCGGGGGTTCCTGCCTGCCAATCAAAATTAATGTTGGGATCAACTCGTGTGTGGGCGATCTGACTCAGATTCTTATCCTTGAAATAGGTTCCGAGCAAGCCATCACCTTGATTTGATGATTGGGGTGTTGTTCTATTCGAATCCAAATTACATGATTCAAATAAACTGCTTTTTGGAATGATTTCTTTAGGTTGGTGACTACTTGCCCAATACAGTTTCATGCTTGCTCTACCACTATTCTCGTAGTATTCAATTGTTATAGGGTAAGATCGACCTGCTAATAAACTGATGTTACCCGACCATTCTGTGGCACCTTGATTTTGCCATTTGTCAATTAACAGCCGGTTATTAACCCAAACACGTATCCCATCATCACTAATACTGCTGAAGGTATACACTTCAGAATACAACGGTTGGATGGTTCCCTCCCATCGGATGGAAAACTGATCCACTGGTAGTTCGCGCAAAGGCGAGCTGTGTTCCCAATCAAAATCAATGGGTTCCTCATTTCGTTTGCAAAACAGCTGATTCAGATTTTTGTCTTTATAGTAAGAACCTACTAGGGTTAAAAAACCTCGGGTTTTGTAGTTTGGATCATCGGAAGGTTGGCTATCTGATTGATTACTTGTATTCGTGTTGCCCGAAAAAACGCTCGCCAACGTAACGTTAGGTTTTCCACAAAACGCATAATTATATACTTTAGAGCTACCCCAGGTTGCTTCATTTATCCACATAACCTGATTCTGTACCTGGGGATGTGAATAGGTATAAGATGTGTTAGCATTGTAATCTCGAAAGCTTTTATACACATCACCAAATGTTTTTCCAGAAAAGAAATGTGGAATTACTTCAGATGCAAATTGAGGATACCAATTGGCGTAATATCCCGCAAATCCCTGTTCTAAATAAGGTTCTGAATACATGGCGACCCTACGCCTCGCCTCATTTAAGTCAATTTGTCCAATATCTAATCCAGAATTACCCGCTGCAAAGCAGGATTTCAACAACATAATAATAGCATTGGGATGCAAGTTTAATTCACGGGTATCTCCAGATCCTTTATCCAGAGCAAGTCCGCCTACTTTTCCTGGAGGGATTTTCCCGTCATATACACCATGACCGGAATATATGAGAAAATGGGCTCCTGCGGATATTTGCTTAACTTTATCCCAATCTGAGTTGGGTGAGTAAAACTCATAAACGGTAACACCATAATTTTTGAATAACTGTGCTGTTTCCTGAAAAATTCTAATAGACTCCCGTGTGGCAGATCCCGTGGGTCCATCAATCGGGCCTACTAACAAGATAGCCTTTAAATTAGGTATATTTACTGATTTTACTGGTGGATCACTCTTTCGCAGGATTAATTTTTGATCATCGATAGCAGGCGACACCGGAGAGGGGATCATTTGTGTATCAGAAATAATGGACTCCGGATTGTCCTGCTGTACTGTTTCAGGACCGCTTGTCTCTGGTGTTCCCCCGCACATAAAGAGAAATATTATTCCCAAAATCAAATAGATCAGAATCATTTTTGTTGTTGTTGATCCCATACAGCCCTCCTGATTGGCTATAGTACTTTATTATTCCTGAATGATCCCATTTCGAATATTGATGATATCCAAAACATGTGCACCATCCGTTTGATATTGATAAAGA
>CAYPZJ010000466.1:1077-4097 GCA_964414635.1 uncultured Spirochaetia bacterium | reverse complement strand
TATGGGAAGAATTGGTTCCCGAGCAAGATCTTCTTTTTTTGCTTGGTGTTTCACATACAGCTGATAATCTTGCTCTTTTATTTGATGATCCTGACATCCGCCTTCCCGAAAAGCCCAGTTTGCTGGATTATCCTACGAAAGGTGCCGTGGTGGTAATGAATCCGCAAAACGGATATGTCCATGTATTGATTGGAGGCCGGGAATATATAAAAGGAAAAGATGAGTTGATTCGCGCCGTAACAGCCCGGCGTCAACCAGGCTCCTGCTTTAAACCATTTGTATACACAACTGCATTAAATACCCTCCGATTCACACCAGGTACTGTCATACTGGATGAGGATTCGCGGTTACGAATCCGCAATTATGACCGTCGTTTTCGAGGACCCATTACCCTTCGACAAGCACTGAAATCTTCTGTGAATGTGGTTGCGGCTAAGCTAATGAAATATATCTTCAATCAAGAAGAACCCGAATATCAGGAATACTTGCGGGGTATGTTCCACGCACCTACACATTATGGCGACCCAGATACCCTTGAGGGAATGCCTGCCGATAGCAATGTATATGAAATCGCAGCACGAATGATGGGAATCGATGTGGATCGTTTCCCATCTGAATTAGATATCTCCGTAGGACTGGGTTCCACCAGTTTAACACCCATGGAAATAACCACAGGAATGGCTGTTATTGCGAACAATGGATTGGAAGTCCACCCTTTATCTATCTTACGTATCTATGACCGTAATGGTAAACTGATTAAGGACTTTGCAGCCGAACGACAAATGCATCAACCAGAGCGGATATTGGACAAGCGAGTTGCATATGTAGCAGCGGATATGCTAAAAAGCGTCGCCAGCGAACCAGGTGGGACAGGATATGGCGCACTGCGTCGAAATGGATTTACACTCCCAGCAGGCGGGAAAACAGGAACCACATCCAACCATAAAGATGCCTGGTTCTTCGGTTTTAATCCTGATTATATTGGAACCGTATGGATTGGATTTGATAAGGGAGTTTCATTAGGAAGTCATCAAGTGGGAGGCAATGTAGCCGCCCCTGTGTGGGCTCGGGTGATGAAAGAGTTTATTACGACACCCCATTGGTTCAAACGTCCAGCAGGAATTGTAAATCGAACGATTTGCACTGAAACTGGTCTTTTAGCCGGTCCCCATTGCAATCATGATAAATATTATGAACTCTTTATCGCAGGAACTGAACCGTTGGGGGTGTGCCAGGGATTAGGATTATTGGAAACATCGGAAGAAACCAATGCCATGTTGGATGATCTGCTTGCTATGTTTGAAGGGGATTTGGATGCGGTGCCAGATGCCACGAACGATTCTGAATCTGAAAATGGGAAAACCACGGTTAATAAGGACGACGAACCCATTAAAGATGATAAAACCAATGGCAAAACGGATGGGAAAGAATCCGATGATGGGAAACCTATTACCACACCAGATAAACCCGACCCCGATAAAGAAAATGATGATCCCGATTCAGAACAAAAGGAGCCAGAAAACCCCGATTCTCCCGATCCCATCATCGTTCCAGAACGTGAGGATCCTGACAATGATTCAAACGAAGACGAAAATCAAAACACGGATCAACAGAGCAATGTATCGGGTACAGAAGAAGAATTAATTGAAAACATTTTAGAAGATATCATGCAAGACTAGTATTCCATGGTCATGCTGAACTCGTTTCAGAATCTATGATGTTATCGAGATATTCATCATGTTTATTGGTTTGAATCCAAAACGGTTGGAGGTTGATTAACGGGAGGAATTCGATTCCTCATCTTCAATCTTGATCTCCGATCGAGAGGAGGATTGATGCCCCTGTTTTTTCATGATTATTCGGGATGCTACGATAAATCCGATTGCTAACGCAACAAAAACAATAACTAAAACTCGGATAACAGGAATTGCAGCGTGTTCTGGGGGTAAGTAGTAGATAGCGAAAAAAAAGGCAATCGCCCCTACTACGATAAAAATTCGGATGGCAACCATCCAAAATGTGGGTTGTTTATAAAATGGTGGTTTCATATATGCCTATTAAAATTCGACTTCCAGACGCTCCCGTGCGCAGAATACAATGATATCGCCATTCAACTCTCGAACCTTGTTTTTTGCATACCGTTGAATATCATCCACCTGGGCATCGGTCCGCAGGGGATCATGATGAAACAATGCTAATCGCTTACAATTCCCTTTCATTGCTGCTTCAATTGCATGATCTACCGTAGAGTGTCCCCACCCTTTTTTTGTCTCGTATTCTTCCATCCGGTATTGGGAATCGTAGACCACTAAATCAGCATTAGAAAGTAGTTTGATGATACGGCTATTCATTTCGTCTACAAATTTATCTGCTTCTGCCATTGCGTCTTGATCAACATCTTCCTCGTCGGTATCTTCAGAAGTAAACAGGTTTCGGTACGGTTCATTATCAAACACGCTAACAAATACTTTTCCGTTATGTTCAACTCGATATCCCAAACATAGGGTGGGATGATTCAGATATCGTGCAGTAATGTGGAACGGAGAGATATCAAAGGTGGATTCTGAAATCTCAACAAAATTCAGTTTGGCTTTCAGTTCTTCCAGACGGATAGGGAAATACGCAAAATTCATTTGGCCTGCCACCACATCGGATAATTTCACCCCTGGATTAACTGGACCACGAAACGTAATATTCGTTGTGGGGATGAATGCGGGTCCGAAGAAGGGAAACCCCTGAATATGATCCCAATGGGTATGAGAGAGAATGAAATTGATGTTGAGGGGTCCTTTTTTAAGATCATTCGCGATCAGAAAATTACCTAAATCTCGTAATCCCGATCCAGCATCGAAAATGAGAAATTCATTTTTATCCCCTCAATTTTCAATACATTTTGTATTCCCGCCGTATTTAACAGTGTTGGGTCCTGGAGTTGGAATTGATCCACGTACACCCCAAAAACGAATTTTCATATTAACCTCTCTCTGCGTGGCACAGGATATTGTTTCGTATGAGATCGC
>CAYPZJ010000466.1:0-1067 GCA_964414635.1 uncultured Spirochaetia bacterium | reverse complement strand
TTATCGAACATTCCTCTCATAATATAATAAAATCACGGTTTTTTTTCATTAAAACCGCCAAATCTGCCGAAATCCTTAGTACCATACACTGTTTGCATATTCAGAAAGGTTAGCATCGGGCTATATTGAAGAAACGGCTCAGCGTATCCATCAGAACCTTTGCATGCATGTGAGTCGGTTAGCAAGACATTTTGAAGGGTGGATATAAGCGTATTCTATCCATACAAAACAGAAGGCGGCTGAAAAAATAAACGCATGGTTTAAAATATTGGTTGTATCTTAATATCGGGGAGGATCGTATGAATTTAAGAAACCTGGTTGTCCTATTTCTTATCCTTAACCTTAATGTACCTGGAATGATATTTGGTCAACCGTTCCCAGAACCCATTCATCAATGGTCTTTCGATTATAAAAAGGCGGAAGATGAAAAAGGTAATATCGATTTCTTTGTACCAGAAGGGGAAGCCTATTTCGAACAAAGTCTTGATGGGGAAGCTTATTTTGTTCGATCCCGGTACAATGTTGGTTTGTACGAAGGCGAGCTTTCGTTTCCACGATTTACATGGGCTGTGACCTTTCGTCAAATGGATGCCTATTCCACGGGGGAAATCAATGTAGTGAATATCCCTGAGTTTTTCAAATTGGGATTGATCGATAACCACCCCTTCGTAACCATTCAGAACGCATTAGGAGAGCAATTTTCACTCATATCCGATATCACAGTTCGTATTGGGCGTTGGTATGCCACCATCGTCACTTTTGATGGTACAAACCTTACGCTAACCGTTGTGCAGGGAATGATTCAAGAAGATATCGTTACTCTGGAAACAACCTATGCTGGTGGAATTCCCCAAGATTTATATATGCTATGGCTTGGTGCTTCTGAAATTGGTCATGTGTTGCTTGGAGATATTGACCAGATGACAATCTACAATCAAGTTTTATCCCCTGATCAAATAGAAGAACTTCCTGAAGTAGAAATTGTAGAATCCCAAGTTCCTTTAAATGCTCCTGAATTACCCACAGAGGGCATCCCTGTGAAACCAGGATCAGGCAAACCCATCTAC
>CAYPZJ010000465.1:0-4115 GCA_964414635.1 uncultured Spirochaetia bacterium | reverse complement strand
GGTCATAAACGAAACATTTCCGTACATAGTCCTCAACAGATCCTTATTGAGATGTCTGCGTCTTGTTTCTCAAATTGAATAGGGGATTTTGCGTTGAGTAAAGCAACCCAATCTTTTCCCCTTACGATAAAAAACATTACTTTATACCAAACCGACTCGCTTTGGTGTTTTTAGGGAGAAACCAGAGGGAGTGTTGAAATAATCAAAAATTATTCGATCTTTATAGGGGCGACTCTTGCGGTCGCCCTTTGGAACAGGATATTAGAAAGGGCAGGTGCAAGACCTGTCCCTACATTTGCGTTTTTCAACACCCCCCAGATCAGGTCCCTTGATCCAACGGAAGGACGGATTTAATATGCAGGCTCAACCACATTGGAAACTGTTATACGATCGGAATTGCCCCTTTTGTCAACGATTTGCCGAAGCCGTCGAACGGTTTGATACCACCAATCAAATCGAATTAGTCAGTTTACAAGAATACTCTCGAACGCATGATCATCCTTCCCGACAGGAATTATTAAGTGAATTACACATACTTGGTGCTGATGGTGAAATGCTTAAAGGGGGGGATGCCGTACGGAAAATTGTCAATTTGGTTCCTCAAACCAAACCCTTACGTTGGATGATCAATTCTGGATGGGGGAAACGGGCTTCCCGAGTAGCCTATCGAACCATTAGCTATTTCGGGCATTGTCGAAAATGCAATTCCTAAGCAAAGCAGAAAGCCTTTAAACAACGAACGGATTATAAACCTCGCATTAGCAGTGAATGAATAGCTTTAAGTTCATCCAGATAGGATTGTTTTACAAGGGTGGGTGTATACTGCGCGGGTTGGGTAATTGTATGGGATTCAATAGGGGTGGCATGGGGATATTCAGAATCATGATCCACTTTTGAAAGGTAGGATTCCAGACGTTTTCGGATGGTTGCCAATTTCAACCCCTCATTTTTTAATGCGATGATTTTCGTAATAATATGCAGATCGTCACGATGAAACTGGCGTCGCCCTTTTTTACTTTTTTTAGGAGACAATTGCGGGAATTCTTTTTCATAATAACGAAGCGTGGATTCCTTTATATTTAGCATGGTAGCCACTTCCCCAATACTATAGGTACGCGGCTCCCCTGTATCGGGATCCACCAGGTCTTCTTCAAGCGGAGAGGCGGGGTCAATCAATGCCGTAAATTTCCCCTCTTGAAACAGTATTCGCTGTTCGTTTGCTTTGTTTGGCATGTTGATCCATCAACTAGTACTAATGGATAGGTTTTTTATCGTGTTACGATGAATTCAACCCCATCCATTGGCTCACCAAATGGATGGTTGAAAATAATAAACTATACGTTAGATCATCTCGTCTTCGTCTATGGACTTTTCCTCAATGATTTTTTCGGGGTCGACTTCTTCTCCCACGATTCGGACTTCCCCATTTAAAACCTCTGCAAGCCCCAATGCAGCAAGTTTTAAACCTGTGTTTTTAAATTCGTCATAGTCTTCTGATTCAGCAATTTGTCGAACTCGCTCAATTGCTGCTTTCGCTTTTTTATAACGGTTTTCATCCAATTCAATCAACTTATCCAGTGGAATTACAGGTTTCGATGCCATGTAGGTTGCTCCGGGTTTGTATCATTCTTAGTTGCCCTAAGTAGACCAATTTATGGGCTGGTAATAATGGACAACCGTACGGATTTCAGTAGAAAATCCTCCCATATTGAAAACGAAGATAATAGTTTTCTCTCGGTTCGTCAACGACTTCTGGAAGTGTGGATGAATCTCAAAGTAATGTAAAAACAATTAAGACAACCTTATTGGAATAAAGGGTCTTCACTACAAGAGAAGCACCGAAGCAGTCTCTGCATTGAAATTAAGATCGCTTTGTCACTTCGTTCCTGGCAAAGACGACGTTAGCCTCGGTAGGAAATTCACCCACGACTCCCAAATGTCAGGTACAATGTAATTGCCCTTGCCAAAGCTCCCATGCACCACTGGGACGCTGTATCGTAAACCAAATAGAATCTTTGCCATCCAACTTACGATGTACCATTGGGCTATATAGGCTTGTGGCTTCATGGAACTGACTGGGTTCAGCAAGGATTACATGATTGAACCAATTTATTCCATCTTTACTCTGAGCAAATAATAACCGAGCAACTTTATGGTCATCGTAACCGATATAAAAAAGTTCCCATTTCTTATGCGGATTCCATAAAACACAACCGGGCAATCGCGCACCCCACCTATCATAGGGGGGAATCTGATTTTGATCAATCGTTAGCTGGAAATTTTCAAACTGGATCCCATCGTCACTTCTTGCAGTAAGAATTCGCAAATCCTTTGCATATTCAGGATGATACCGTTCCCATCCCGTATACCATATTCGATACTCTGTTTCCAATCTCAGTACAAACGGATTATATGCATAATAGCCATCGTAAGGAAAACAACTGCCAGGCGAAATCACTTCTTTTACTTCCTCAAACGAGATGCCATCGTTAGAAAACGCTGTATAGATTCGGCGTTGATGTTTGCGTAATCCAAAAAACCATATGCGGTATCCTTCGGACAGTGCTGCTAAAGAGCAATTCCCTACCCGGTCAAACCGATACGGAGCCAAAACTGGAGATTCACTTGTTAAAAGCGGTTTAGGAAAGGACCATTGAGATAAATCCGTGCTATCTGAATAAAATAACGCTTGTTTATATTCCACATCGCAAATGGTGAAATAAAGACGATATTCCCCATCAGAACGAGCTAAGAGGAATGGATTAAATACTTGCTGTACACCATGCCCCTCCCAGGTTAAATCGGACGGATGAAATAAGCATTCTGCGTTTTCAATTCGATAGGGAGCTGCAGGGATTTCCATGCTTGCATGTGCTTTGAACAATCTAGTGGGGTTCAATCATTTGACGATATTGTGGACTTGCTACCGGGCCATCTAAAAGCGGATCCGTGGTCTGTTTCATCCATGTAAATAAATCCTGGACTAGCTCGGCTTTAAGGGTTTGATACTTCGATTCCTCGATACAATTATGGTGTTCTAAAGGGTCTTTAGTTAAATCAAATAACGCTTCTTTCGGTCTCCCAAGACAGCGAGCAGGGGGGTATTCTATAAACGCTCCTTGCATACAATCTCCTGGGACGCGGTGCAATGAATGATCACAAAAGTAACGGATGTATTTATATTGCTCCGTTCGGACACACCGCATGGGATCATAACAATCGTGGAACGTCTTTTCAGCGTATATTCGATCCCGAGGTGAGTCTGATTGACCTTGTGTAAGGATAGGAAGCAAACTTTGACCCTGTATTTCGGGAGGAATAGTTATCCCACAGGCTTCTAACAGCGTTGGTAGAATGTCAATATTACTTACTAATTCATTCGATTGAAAGTCGGTTTTCCACTTCCCCGCTGGATAGCGCATCATTAGTAGCACCCGTAATCCCGCATCAAATAAGGTCCCTTTTGCTCTGGGAAATGGGATTCCATGGTCGGTAGTTACAACTACGATGGTATCATCTCTAAAACCATATTGATCCACCTTATTCAACATACATCCCACCTGTTCATCCCAATGCTTGATTTGTCCCTGATACGCTCCAAATTCTTCTCTGGTGAGTGGACCATCTGTTAAATAGGGAGGAATGTAAATTCCACACGCTTCATCGGGTTCTGTTCCCTTTGAATGAAACGAACGGTGGGTCTCATAAGTTCCTAGTTGGATATAGAATGGTTGATTATCATGGTGTTCGTTGAGGATGGAATCCAAACGCGCAACAGTATCCGTCGCGTGCGTTTGTTCTGGATAGGTTTCATTAAATCCTAACTCATGCGCTCTTCCTTCGTGTTCATGTACAACACCAATTTGGATGGTTTTATATCCTGCCTTTTTAAATAATTCCGCAGCATGGGGACCTTTTTCAAATGCCCATCCTTTATGGGTTAGTCCCATTACACCGGTTTCATGCGGATACCGTCCCGAAAAAATACTGGCTCGACTGGGGCTGCATTGCGGAGCGGTACAGAAGCTCTCTTTAAATAACGTACCTTCCTGAGCAAATTGTTCACAAGTGGGGGTCTGAACCGTTTGAACTCCATACGGGCGAATATGTTGACC
>CAYPZJ010000464.1:0-4119 GCA_964414635.1 uncultured Spirochaetia bacterium | reverse complement strand
ACCTAAAATCAAACGGTATGTAGGGGTAATTCATGAATTACCCTTATTCAGAATAAATTATCTAATTCAAATATAAATACAACATGGTATAAAACGCTTAGTATGGATGAATCATCTTTTACTACTCATTTATTGTGGTTTTCTTGTATAGATTGAGTTCTCTTGTTATTTCGGTCATTATTTTGGAAAGTCATGTTATTTGGACATAAAATAAGCGTGGGGTTTGCCCACGCTTATAGATTAATAGATGTAAATACCAATTCGATACATGCTACATTTTGTGTTACCACATATCAGATGGATCATAAATACTTCGGTTTTCTTCAAAATACCGATCTATTAGAACGCTGAAATTGTCCAAATACATATAGTAATTCCCATAGCTATCTTCTGGATTACACTTTACAACGAACCCCTTGAATCGAATTCCTCGTGCATTATTAAACATCCAGTCTTCTTGTCTAATCAATGGAGAAACCGTTGCCACAAGTTTGCGCCAACCCAGAAAGTTTAAATCTCCAAAAGGAACATAACGATCATTTCCGTTAATATCTTCGATCCATCCATATAATTCATGGCGTTTGTTTCTTCCAACTACCCAAACTTCCATGCCTTTTACCACACCATCCAAATCAATGGGTTTGGGAGGCATAATAGCAAATTCGTTAAACCCACGTCGCATAAACTGAATTTTTACACCTAGACAACGTTCATTCGGAATAAAAAGACTTTGTCGTTCTCCATCCATGTTTGCTGCAGCAAGGCGCAATTCCTGTACATCTGGTACGTTAATGGCATCAAAGTATCGGTATTCATAGTGCCCTTGGCGGGTTTTGTAACGAGGGGGAGTCCACACATAGGTCATCCCTTCTCGTTCGGATTCTTCCTGAAGAGATCCTGCGAGGTCAACCGTAGCGGGAAGTCCACCTGTAACGGGAGTTCCATCTTCAGTTTCCCCTGGAGGGGTTGGCCATCCTAGCGTTCGACTCATTTCATTGGAAGAAAACCCTCTTGGGTCATCGGCATTTTCATTTTCAAATGCTAAGGCGCGAGGTTGACCGTATATTCGACGAACAGTGATAATACCTTCATCACGAGACATTTCTCCACGCCATTCGCCCGCTCGTTCAAACGCATCGACAACCAATAGATAGAGGTTCGACATATAATAAGGGACTTCTTCCCCTTCAAAAGCATATTCTTGATTGGGATCTATAACAACGGGTTCAAGCAGGCGAACACTGTCTCGTCCATCAGAACTGGAAGCACCAGCGCCTTCCTGCGTAAATCCTAAAGCGGTACCGAGCAAAAGAAGCACGGAACTGATTAATAGGGTGCTTAAGATACGTTTTTTCATAACAAAGACTCCTTTGTGTAGCCAATTTAAGTTTTAAGGTAATTCCCCCGCCTTAATTTTCGGGCGTGGGTGGATTTGGTGTACTAGCTGTTTCACCACTCCAGATTGAAGGATCATCAAGTTCTCTTCCAAAGTATGTCTCTTGGTACAGATCCGTCATTGCTTGCATATAATCGAAATAAATATGAAAATTATCAGGACGCTCATCCGGATTTGCGATAATCTTAAATCGGATAAACTTCAAAGGTTGCACCGATGGGGTGTATTGCTGTTCTTGGGAAATATAGTTGGGTATATTCACTCGTAAATTTCGCCAACCAAAGAATTTTAGATTCCCAGCGGGGAGGATATGGGTAATTCCATTGTAGTCTTCTAAATGAATTTCTAATTCATAATTGTAGTTAGCACCCCAAATCCAGAAATCCAACGCTTGGGTTTTCCCCATCAACTGAATGTAATACGGTCCAATTAATTTTCGCATATCGCCCGGTCGGCTATCTTTTCCAATCAGGTTTGATCCTTCTGCCGAAGTGTTTCGGGGTTCCAATACTTCTCGTACCGAACGGGTATTCGCAGGTTCGATTACAATCCAGTTATACCCACGGAAATCGAAGTTGGATCGAACGCCTAATACTTTTTGTTCAACACCGCTCTCTTCTGCTACCCGCTGTGCTCGTTCGGGAAGACCATCTGGAAGCAATCGATTCCCTTCCCCTCCGGGGATCCAACGATACCATCCATCGTAATTCGGTTCCCATTTCACCCGTGCATTAAACGTAAATGAAGGATAGGATCCTGGCTGGTTGGGATCGGAAGCTTCAAAATCAAGCGTATCTTCAATATCAAAATAAGGTGAACGAAAGCGTGAAAATTTCACTGTCCAATCATCTATGGTATCAAAGTCATCTACCAAAATGGTTTGGAGCGTCTGTCTGTTTTCCCGATTGTTGGAAACGGATATTAACGCTATAAGCAACAGTGGTATGATGAGCAAGAGCCACAAGTATTTCGTTTTATTCATACAGAAACTCCTTTATCAGGAAAAATCTTTGTTAACCTAAAAATATCATATCATATCATCATGGTCAAGTTTACTTTTGGGATTTTTCCGGAAATCAACCCAATAGGAATAGTCGTATAGTAACTGGTTTGAGACAAATTCTTCCTTATACCGCATATAAATACAATCTTTCACCCAATAACCCAAATATAGATAATCCAACCCTAACTGTCTTCCTAATTCAATCTCACACAAAATACTATAAATCCCTAACCTTCGTTCCATATAGTCGGTATCATAAAAAAAATAGGAAGACGAAATTATATTTTCCACTACTTCCACAAATCCAACCCCTAAAAGCTTCCCATCCAGCATATAATCCATTTCATACGTAAAATCCGGAAACGTGATAAATGTATTCTGATAATCCCGCGCATTTATCGGGAAAGATTGGTTCCCTTCATGTTTCGTAGTAACATAAACATTATATAATTCTAATTTTTCCCTGGCGTACTCCGGAGGATGAATCTGCACTTGGATATCCTGATTTTTTCGCCAGGTTCTCCGTTGGCCCTTCGTTGGATCAAAATCATCCAGCATCACCCTTAATGAAACACATTCTTCACAATTTTTGCATTTAGGCAAATAGTGGATATTTCCCGCTCGACGAAATCCCATATTCATTAAATCAGCATATTCAAACGAATTAATCTCGGAGATTCGAAAGCAAAACGTAGACCAATCGCGGTCAGGAAGATACGGGCAAATCCCGTTGTAGCTCATATAAATGTTTTCTACTTCCATGTAAATTTAGTAGACAGTTCGGAAAACCATACCTTAAAAAATCTGATTCATAATTACATCATCTTTGTGCTTTTTTAACCAGTCTTTATCATGCTCTTTAAGCCATTCCCGGGCAAAATCACACCGATCTTCAATCCACCAACGACGATAAAAAGCCACACGCATGGATGCTTGAACCTTATCGGTGATTTGCTCTCGTTTCCGAATTTCAGCTACTCGTTCTTCCGAAAAAGAGGTTCGAGGTTGTAACGAAGAGGGGGGCGGTGTTTGTTCAACCGTGGTTTGGGCTTTGCTCTTACTCGGTTTTTTTGCGGATTTCGAGCGTGTGGATGCTGTCGATTTCGTCGTCGATTTCGTCGAAGTCTTTGCACTTGATTTTGTAGGAGCTTTCGTGGTTTTTTTTGTGGTTTTCTTTTTGGTTTCGGTTTTTTTTGTATCGCTTTTCTTCGTTGCCATGATGTCTTCCTCTTTAAAATAGGGAGCTAGGGGTATTAATCCGGCTGGATCGTGTTCGATTGCATCAAAACACCCCTGTAAAGGTACTAAAAAGTACGTCAAAGTCAAGTGTAACGCAGGTAGGATGAATCTCATAACAATGTAAAAATAGGTGAATTCACGCACCGAAGTAGCCTTTATCATAAACACAAGCACTTCAATACGTTTAAAAAGAAGTCATGGTATTGCTTCTCCATACCAGATTCATCTCGCAGGTGTCAATTAATCAACCTTTAAGTATATTAGTACCACGACCATAGGAATGCCCATGAAAAACCAAAACCATTCCAAAACTAGTTTAGAAGGACGGGTCGCACGTATCATCTATTCAAAAGACGAATCGGGATACACTGTACTGCTATTAGAGGAAGCAGATGGAATACATACCCATACGGTTGTTGGTGAATTCCCCTCCATTAAAGTGGAAGAATTCATAACCGTATGGGGAGAATTTATGGATCAC
>CAYPZJ010000463.1:0-4141 GCA_964414635.1 uncultured Spirochaetia bacterium | reverse complement strand
CAGTAGCGGATTCACCCTGTGCTGAAATGGTCCAAGCGAGTACACATATTTCAGGATCGCACTTCCCTTCAAAGTTATAGGCTTGAGAAGGGATAGAAAATAAAAAAGCCACCAATAATCGAATCTAGGAAAACCAAAAAAATACAACATAAGGTAAATTTTGCTACATTTCATCTCTTTTTTTGTTATTTTTTCACATGGATGCTATGGTTATTCTGTCTGGATATTACAAAATCAAAAAACCATGTAATGACTCAAATACTAAAAAATCGTTTTTTTTTTAGAATCTTTAAGCATAAATAGAGTTCATGTGCTATATTACTAAATAGGAACAAGGAATGGTTCCGTTTAGTTGTAACGAAATGAGTCTAGAATAGAGACAATAAGAGGTTCGAAGTTATGAAAGCAACGTTAACAAGCCTATTGACATTGGTTATCCTTATCCTTCTAGCTGGATGTCATCCAGGTCCGGATGGGGAAAACAAAGCGGGAATATTTGATGCGAATCATATCCCCGATCCCTACGCGATGGAAGGGGAAACCCTACAAGTAATGAAGGCAGATTCCCTTTCAACAACCAAGGTCTTACTTCATTTTAATAAAGCAGTCACCGAAAAATCCATGGAAACGTATACCAATTACACTATTGTGGCTGAATCCGGAACAGAATGCCGGGTAACGTTTGCCAGTGCTCAATCCTCGCTGACGGTGGAGCTAAGTATTGCCCCACCCCTTATCGCGGGTGAGACGTATACGATTTATGCAAATAACATTTTAACAGAAGATGAGGGGGATCCCATTGGTGAAAAGAACTATGCGATTTTTACCGCTCAGGACACCGATGTGGATGAAATTTGCCCCACTGTATTAGCTGCGGAATCCCTACATTCAACCGCGGTAAAAATTCGTTATTCTGAACCGATGGATGCTGCTTCGGTACTAAATCCACTAAATTACTCCATATTATATGATGGTGGGAAACTGACGGTTGATAGTGTTACTACCACGGGAAATCCCGTTGAATATCTTATTAGTACGGATACCCAATTACCACTTGAATATACGGTGATTGTATCGAGTATGTTTGATGAAGCTGAAAATTTGATTTGTGAACCCTATTCAGCAACATTTGAAGGTACGAATGTCGATGATGAAATCGCACCCTATATCGCGAATGTTCAGGTAATGAGTAATACAACACTTGTGGTAACCTTTTCCGAATCGATGAATCTGGATGGTTTGGAAGAGATGGCAAACTACAGCATTAGCGGCTTACAAATCATCTCCGTTTCTACATTGGATGGTTCAAATCAATTAGCGGTGTTGACCACTGAACCAATGGAAGATATTGAATACTTATTGACAATCCTCAATATTCAGGATACGGTTGGGAATGAAATTGGTTCTCCCAACACCTGGACATTCCAAGGAACAGAAGAAGTCGATTTAACACCCCCTGCAATAACCAACGTGCGAGCGCTTGACAATACAACGGTTTCTGTATCGTTTACCAAACCTGTTGACAAAACGGTTGCAGAAACCGAATCCATTTACAGCATAACAGGTTTAAGTATTTCCGAAGCGTTACGGAATGAAAGCAATCCATCGAAAGTAATATTAACAACAGGAAGTCAAACAGATCAAGAATACATGTTGAATGTTACCGGTATCAAAGATACGGATGGGAATGTGGCAACTGGAACACTTCAATCCGCTTTTTATGGGGATGCGGTACCATGTCTATTTAACGTGGTAGCGGTTCATGAGTCCTCCACAAAAGTTGAATTTACCGAGGGAGTTTCAACCACTGCACTCACCGCAGCCAATTATATAGAAGAAGACAGCAACTTTACCGTAGTAGATGTAACCCGAGATGGGAGTGATAGCAGTATTGTATGGTTGACCCATACACCTTATACGGGGCAAATCCAGTTAACCTTAATTGTTTCCAATATTGAAGATGAGAATGGTAATGAGGTGGGATCTTCCGCCATTTGTAATGAATTTGACTTTACAGGTAATGGAATTGCCGATCCCGATCCACCCGTTATTGATACCGTTGTCACTTTATCTCCAACTGAAATTATGGTAGTATTTAATGAGTTGTTGGATGAAACCTCCGCTAATGAAATTAGTAACTATTCGATTTCACCCAGTTTAGCGGTTGTGGATGCAGAACTGGATACGTGGTCAACAAAACGACGTGTATATATTGAAACTGCACCTCAATCGGAGGTGGCATATACGATTTCTGCCGTGGGAGTAAAAGATAAAGCCAATAATGATTCCGATACATCGGGTGCATTTGATGGAGATGGTATTCCATGTTTGGATTCGGTTACTCCAACCGATAATAATTCAATTACCTTGGATTTTACAGAACCGGTTGTTCTGAATTTAGCACAGAATACGCTGAATTATGCTATTTCAGGTTTAACAATTATTAGTGCGGAACGTGATACAACAAACCATGATATCGTATACTTGGGAACATCTAATCAAATTGAAGATTTTGAGTATACCATTACGGTTTCCAATCTAAAGGATTATACCGGTAATCTGATTGGAAGCACGTGTAATGAATTAACCTTCGATGGGTTACCCGATGTAACACCTCCTAAGGTATTGGTTGCGTATGCTATCGACGAACAAACGATTGAAGTGGTGTTTAATGAGCCGGTAACGACAACCGCTGAGGATGTAGATGCGTATTCATGTATGGCTCTACCTTTGTTTTCTGCAACGCTGCAAGGAGACCCACGTAAAGTCCGAATTAACACCCATTATCAAAGTGATCAGTATTATACGCTGACAGTATCAGATATTGTAGAAGATATTGTTGGTAACAAGTGCGTCGCTCCCTATCACGAGGCGTTATTTAAGGGAGGAGGTGATCCTGCTTTTATGTACGATGATTTCTCTTCGTATTCAGATATCGGAGAACTCCAACCCCCATGGGATATTCAAGGGAGCGGAGGAGATTGGCGTGTGGATAATGAGGCTGTCACCAACATGAATAACGATAATCGAACGTACTTCGTTAATACAAACCAACCTGTAACTGGTGATTATTGGATGGAAGTACATTTAGCTTCCTATGACGATGATACCTTCGGGATTGTTTGGAACTATGCTAATAACAACGATCATTACTGGTTAGATTGGTATATTCAAAATTTTACTCGTTTGCGCGTTGTTGAGCGTGGTGGTTCGGGTGATATGACCGGAAATCTAAACATTCCTTATGTGATAGGCCAAATGTATACCATTCGGATATCCATGGAAGGAAACCAGATCCGATTCTTTTTGGATGGAGATGAAATCGCGACCATTACCGATAATAGTAGACGTACCGGAACAGGCTACGGTTTTTACTCCACCTATTCGGCTGGTTCAACATTTTATGATATTCGAGTACACACCATTGATTAATATGAGGTTCGTATAAATCGACTTATGACAAAAGATAAAGAGGCTTGCTTATGAATGCTAGAAAACAAAACCAACATTCCTGGCTCAAATTACTGTTGATCATCCCTTTTGCACTCTTCTGGGGATGTTTTGGAGGAGAACATATTGAAGAATTGGAGCTCACCACCTCCACCAATCTTACTGGAACGAATACATCCGGAGCTGATGTAGGTCCCGCCATTTTGGAAGCGGTAGCCACCAGTCAAACCTCGGTCGTTCTAACCTTTAGTGCAGAAATGGATGAGGACACGGTTGAAAATACTCTTAATTATACCATAGAAGGATTACAAATACTTTTTGTATCCCAGGATAATAATGATAAAACCAAAGCAACGATGATAACTTCCGCACAAACACCGGGGGAGGAATATACCGTTATTTGCATTGGATTGAAAGATATAGATGGGGTAGCTATGGGATCCGATAATATTGCGGATTTCACAGGATATGATGATGCTCAAGCTGATACCCAATGCCCATCGTTGGTAAGTGCACAAGCGTTTCATAATCAAGCGATCCGCCTAACGTTTTCCGAACCCATTGATATGGCTCTTTCTGCATGGGTTGATAATTTTAATATCCCTGGATTAACAATAATTGATGCGTTGGATGCAGGGAACCTAACGGAGATTCAACTGCTGACCTCTCCTCAAATCCCCGTGCAGTATAC
>CAYPZJ010000462.1:0-4157 GCA_964414635.1 uncultured Spirochaetia bacterium | reverse complement strand
TCTAAAAAGATAGCCTATATTTTAATTTATATTCTCCAGCATGTTATGGATCCAGGAGGAACCGGAAATTATGGATATCGACATTATCCTGTTAATTTTCGCTTAGCCGGGAAAACGGGCACGTCAGATGATTACCGGGATGCCTGGTTTTGCGCGATGACACCAGGTCTTGTAAGCGTTGTATGGGTCGGGCATGACGAAAATATTCCATTGGAAAAAGGTGGCGGTAGGGTCGCAGCACCGCTGTATTTCGATTACATCAAGCAAGTAACCGACCAGGGAATCATACGTGTGGGTAATTTTAATCCGAATAATTACAATCATTCTTACTGGGATAGTCCAGATAACGGTGAGATGGTGGATGCAAACGATTCTGGAGAATTACGGTTTGCGGATATCTGTTTACAGACAGGTACCTTGGCAAATACACTATGTCCGGAAGATGAAATAGTAAATAACGTTCCTTTTTATCCCAATACCTTACCCACTGTATATCACGACCCATTGATGCTTGTTGAAGACGATCCAGACACGCCATGGGATGAAAGTTTAGGTGAAGAGGGGGCAGAAGAAACCGGGGATATGGTGCTCCCTACGTATGAAGAGTGGTTAGAGCAAATGGAACAGGAAGCATCCCAGCCGGATCAAATAGCAGAACATGAAATCCCCGAAGAAGAGTCGACTGATTATACCCAACCCGGCGTATTACCCCAGGAGGAGGATTTAAGACCTCCTGACCCCATCCATCCAACTACGGCAACTACAACTCCTCAAGAGATCGTTGAAGTACCCTTACCCGATGAACCTACAACCCAGTCCCAGCCTGATGAAGAAGTCCGTCCACCTGAATCGACTCCAGCACCGAAACCTGAAGAAATAGATCCTGAAAGGGAGTCATCAAATTCCCAGGTAGAATCACCTGAAGAAGAACATCAGAATTCCAATTCAGAAAGAGAATCCAACGCATCACAGTCAGACACAACTTCTCCTAATACCCAATCCAACGACCGAGCTGAAGACGGTGTCGATAAGGAAGCACCCGAAGACGATGATGCACCTTAAGATAAATCAACCCGATCGAAGGTTTTTACGTACAAGGAGGTTAGCGTATGTTTAAAATTATTCATGTGGGAGCAGGAGCTTTTGGTAGACATTGGATGAGTACCTTAGCGGCTCATTCCATCGTAGAAATTGTTGCTGTCGTGGATCCATCGACCGAAGCGCTCAATACCATTAAAGAGTTACTTCCTGATCCATCCATTCCAACATTCACATCGCTGGATGAAGCGCTCACAAAAATTAAGGCAGATGCAGCATTTATTATTACTCCTCCAGAAACACATCAGCCACTGGCATCCTTAGCATTTCAATATGGTCTTCACGTTTTGACAGAAAAACCACTGGCGCCCACGGATGAAGCCTGTTTGAAAATGATTGAGGATGCAAAACAAGCGGGAAAAACGCTTATGGTGAGTCAAAATTATCGATATCAACCCGTTTTTGCGACTCTTAAAGCTCAGTTGGATCAGGGGGTCATCGGTGCAGTAGGACAGGTATCCATTCAATTTTTCAAGGGACCTCATTTCGGAGGATTTCGTGATGAGATGCCATTTCCCCTTATTATTGATATGGCAATTCATCATTTTGATTTGATCCGGTATTTATTTGATGATGATATGAAAAGCTTGATTGCAGAATCCTGGAATCCTAGTTGGAGTTGGTATAAGGGGGAAGCGAGCACGAGTATTCATTTTTGTTCAAAAAAACAAATTCATATTCATTATCTTGGAAGCTGGTGCTCCACAGGAGCAGAAACTTCTTGGAATGCAAACTGGATAATTGAAGGGGACAAGGGAGTTCTGGAAGTTAACGATGATCAAATTTTTCTTTCCCTCACCAATGAACAGCGTCAATCCATACCCTTGGAGCCGCTCCAGCGGGAAGGATTGGAAGCAAATCTGTATGAATTTGTGGAATCCATCCAAGAAAATCGATTACCCAAAACCCATGGAGAGGACAACTATCAGTCGATCCGAATGGTCTTTGGTGCATTGGAATCCATCCGAAAAGATGAGAAGATTCAGTTTAAATAATGAAAATAGAGTGCTATTCGAAAAAGAAAAGGGCGCTGATTGGTCAAGCTCCGCGCCCTTATTTATAAAGAGGTATCTTCAGGGTTTAATAAATGGTAACGGTTAGCTCTGGATCGGGATGATTATACCAGTCAATTGCGTCCATCCCGTCGGAATCGATCCACGTTTGGAATTGGGGAAACGCATCCCGAATATCTGCTCGGTCATGGGGGTAATTCCAGTCAATTGGGATCATCAATCCCCAAGGTATGAACGTACTTTCCTCGATATAAGTGGGACTTCCTTCTTCATACGTTCCTTTTCCTGCAAGATGAATATTCTCCCCTGTATTCCTCACATAGATATACGGATCATACGGAGGTGCATCCACCATTCCCGATGCGATTGGGGTTGCCAATACAACAGTAAATGTTGTTTTGTGTCCCGCTTTATAGGGGTCGATTGGTTCCCCAGTTTCTGGATCTTCCGTTACTTTTGTGAACGAGTCAGCGGAGGAAACAAAGATGGGTAAATCAATATAGTCAATTCCGCTTACTACCTGGGTTTCTGACTTTACTTCGTCCAAATGATTGAAGTAAATAATATCTGCCGTTCCATCAGCCAAACCTGCTATTCGGATATTCAAATCATGATTATACCCAGCCAGTTTAGCAATCGCTTCCGCTTCACCTGTGATTTCCACTATTTTATTTTGTGCGTTACGGATTTCAGTTACCGTGAAGGCGGCAATAAAATCATTGAAATCAGCATCGCCCAATTTGGGATAGAGATCCTCGAATGTAACTGTATAGCGTTCGTTGGGAGGATATTCTACAACAAATGCTTTATTTGGATCATCCGGAAAGGCATCCAATACATTCAAAATCCCATCCCCATCTGTATCCTTCGTGCTGGTTACTGGATACGGGGTATAAATAGTACGATCTAATTTCAATAATACGCCCATATTATTAATTACGATCGTTCGTGTTTCTTCCCCATTCACCGTGATAACCATAGTGGTTCTCCCTTCGGAAATGGCAGTACTGATTTCATCATTCAATAAGCCATCTTCATCGGTTGCTCCCCGATAAAGCATGGTACCATAGTCATCATAAAGGGAAACAATAGACTGAACGCCATTCTGTTCACTATCCAGAACATGCAGATTTAACAGGGTAATTTCCGTTGTTTCAAATTCAAACGAGTTTAAATCCGCTTGGAATACATCTCTAATGATATCATCGGGTAGATAAATCTGATCATGATTGATCACATCCGCTGGGTCTGGTTCCGGTTCTGGTGGGGGTTCAGGCGTTCCTCTGGGGGTGTTCGGATCCGTAGTTGGGTCTGGGGGAATGGTCCCCGTTGTAGCATCAGTCGTATCTGCGGTTATTAATTGCGCTTCTTCCGGGGTAACCATGGTAACATAATCTATGTTTTGGCATTGAACCGCTATGAATCCGATTGTGAATAACATCACGAATAATGTTAAGCTCAGTAAATGTTTAGTATTCCTCATCATAGTATGCCTCCTATTTTTAATCTCCTGTCATCCAGGTGCCTACTAATAGTGTAATCTAGAAAGGTGTGCTCTAACAAAAAAAAAACTCGTGCGATTTATCTTCAATCCCTAAAACAAGTCTCAATCAACCTTTCAGAGAAAGCAAAAAAACGCTGAAAATGAATTTGAGCTTCATTTTTTGCACATTTCCCATAAGATTGGCTCTCATTGATCGAATTGCAATGCCCAGGTATTTTATACATT
Source organism: uncultured Spirochaetia bacterium (assembly GCA_964414635.1). GTDB lineage: Bacteria > Spirochaetota > UBA6919 > CAYPZJ01 > CAYPZJ01 > CAYPZJ01. The sequence goes on along the minus strand of CAYPZJ010000462.1, from coordinate 317 downwards.
ATTTGTATATTATAAATTTAATGGATTTTCTGCGGTTTCCTTATTAAGGAATTCGTCGACCTATCTTGAATCACTCTCTTACAGATAGCTTCTCTATGTTCTCAAAAAAACAGAAGCAAGTTGCTTACTGAATTGTACGATAAAAGAAGAAGAGGGATGGGATATATTAATGAGTAAACCGAAACCATTCACTTTTCTTACCGCCCTACTTCATTTTGACACATGGAAGAAGATGTGGCACCCGCTTAAAAATGCTGCGATAGTGAGATCGGAAGAGCACACGTTTGAACTCCAGTCACGTGAAACGATCTCGTATG
>CAYPZJ010000461.1:0-4158 GCA_964414635.1 uncultured Spirochaetia bacterium | reverse complement strand
ATCCAGCGATACCACATCCGCTATGGGATCGCGTTTGTAGTTTCCCATATACAATCCACTTACCCATTCACCACCAAGATGGATCATAAAATATTGATTTCGAATTTCCTTTTCAAATGAAAGGGTGCAATCCATTTTCAAAGAAGGATTCTGTCGTGTGTACCGACCTACATCCCTAATATCAAAGGATACATGCATACTAAACGGACCAAGTTTAGGCAGTTGGACAAAGCCTTCCAACCCCCAAACCACAAGTCGATCAATATTCACAACTTCCGCTGTAGGAAAGAATCCAAAATATTTAATCAGCTGATCCGCCTGCGTACGATATCCCGTCAGCTGTGCATTAATCGATTCCGATTCGTATCCGATTCCTGCATCCGCATTGAATGCGTATTCCGGTTGTAGATCCGGATTGGCGGTGGGAAAAGGCAGATACAATTCCCGTAACGTGGGCTGGCGGAAATTGCGGATTACTGCTGCTTTCACAAAAAAGCCGTTGTAAATATTCCATTTCACTCCCCCTTTGCATAGCAACACAAACCCATAGGTCCAACTATACATCAACCGTATTCCCGCAACCAAGGACGAAAACAGTGTAGGATGAAACACCAATTGACTATATCCAGCCACATCATCCATCGCTTCCATGTTCTCCGATTCTTGTTCCAATCGATTTTCTACGTTTCCACCCACATGTTGTCCGTGTAATCCTATTTTTAAATCCCATTTTGGATGGAACTCCCAATCGAGTTCAGCGATTCCACCCGCTACCACATCCTGGGAGAAAAACCCATCATACAACCGATGAACCCCTACATTTAGATGCGGAATAAACGAAACATGAAGGCGATCCATTCCCCAATCCAACCCAAGCGATACTTGATCCCGCCATACATCGAACCAGTGATCCGGGTTGGGATGGGTTACGGTACCAGGATCCGCACCGGTAAGATGAACTACCTTGTTCCGTAAGGATACCATCCATCCGGAATCAAATCGATAGCGAACTGCTGTATGCCCAACCAATTCATCCCCTCCCGCACCCGTTCGATGTCCATCGGTTTTCAACCCCAAAAACGCGGCAGCAATATCCAACCCACCCCACTTCCCTAAAAAGGATACCTGTTCTCGTAGAGTATGAAAACTCCCGTATGCAAAATCCTGTTCCATTTCATATCCTGGTTGATCCAACCACCGATTACGAATAACCACAACCCCACCCATTGCATTGGTTCCATAAATCACAGAATCTCCACCCTTTATTACCATTACGTCCTCAATTAGAAAAGGCACATACGCGTCTGGAATGGGATGACCAAATATCCCCTGAAAATCCGGCACGCCATCTTCTACTACTAAGACTTGAGAATTGGGACTCCCTCCCAATCCACGGATATAGATACCGCCGGTAGCTCCATTGGCAACCCCATGTAATGCGCCTCGCCCTGTTACGTAAATTCCCGCATTTTCCTGGGAAAGGGATTCTAATACACTTGATTTGGGGCTCTGCCTGAGCTGATCGCCATCCACTACAACCGTATCCCTTGTGTGATCGTTGGAAAGCGCAGGTTCTGCTGTGATAATCAAGGGGTCGGTTGGATTCGGTGGCGTCGACTGTTTTGGTTTGTGTTCGGGAGGGGATTCTGCCCATGTCAACGGAATAACGGTTAACAACGAAACACCAATCAGGATCAGATATGTAAACCAAGGTTGGTTAATGCCCATAAGGACCTACCACATCAAAATCCTGCTCGATTTCTTTCAATCTAATTTCGAACCGGTAAAATTGTCCCCGCTCAATGGTTTTTCTAACGAACGTTCGATAGAAAAACCAATGGGGTTCTTCATTTTTTAATCCCTCATACATTTCCTCAGATGGTTGGGCATCCGGATCTGAAAGGCAAATGCCATCAATGGTGCCATCTTCTGCCTGTTCCAGACAATAGGAATGGGAATCAAATTTCTTAAAATGAATATGATCTGTTCCTGGTAAACAACGTCCTGGAGCTGTTCCATCCCCTTTTGCAAGGATGGACCCCCAGAAACATCCATTCATACTTATATCCGTAAGAAGGATATGCTCCTCGGTTTCGTTTACTACAATCACTTCGGGGTAGCGTTCCACACATGAGAATAGGAAAGATAATCCTAAAAGCAACAGGATTGTGACTTGTTTAACTAACAGAAATAGATATACTCGTCTCATCGCGCTAGTCTTGGCATTGGGTATTTTCTTCTTTTTGGGCATACGGTTTAAATGAATAGGTATCCCACAAGGATAAAATTCGATTGTATAGCTCCTCAGGGATTGGCTGAACACCTTCAGGTGGACATGGACCCTGATGATTTGGCAAATTTATGGCAATCGTTCGGGTTTGACCATCCACCACCTCTTCTTCGTTTCGACTGGCAATAGGTAAACAATTCTCTGGTGCACAGGTTGGATCGTCCCAGGCTGCAATCATAAGTACATAATCCAATCCTGGAGTTACTGTGAGCGCATCACTTGTCGAACCAATCTCAATCCCCCCAAATTCCACACCTTGGTATGATGATTCACAGATTGTCCAAGGGGGCTGAAACGCCAAATCGGGATTATTAAAATCGTTATGGATAGAAACGGTTGCCGTACCAAGCGGATCTGCATCGGTTTGACAACCAACCCAGCATGTTACGAAAAGAAGGATCGTGAAATAGGCTATCCCATACAATTGATGGTATTGTTTCATGGTGTACTCCATTTAAAATTATAATGGTGTTACGATAATAAATTACGTAACACGGGCAAGGTAACATTTTTTAGATAAAGGGTCAACTAGATTGTTGGATGGTTGAATGGTTAACCTATGACTTGCCCTCTTTCAATCCAGCACGGAGTGTATCCTTAGCTCAAATAAAGCGCAGGGATTTATCCCTCACGTAGATACAATAATCAACACGAAATTAAAATCGTACCCTTTCTGGTTGCCAATTGGATAAAAAACCACTAAACTTAGCTAGGGAAATATGATTCAACGAGGATATGCTATGGAAATGGATAAACTCCGCATTCTGGCAATTATCTTGGTAGGTGGAAAACGAATGGAGTTGATGCCTTTGGTCAAAGAGCGTGCAAAAGCCGCTTTACCCATTTTTGGGGAGTATCGCATCATCGATTTTTGTTTATCCAACCTCATTAATTCAGATATCCGCCGGATTAACATCATGGCTCAGTATAAATATCATTCGTTGATGCGGCACATACGAGAAGGCTGGTCCATATTAAGTCCGTCATTGGGCGAGTTTATTGAGATTTTCCCCCCTCAACAGCGGGAAGGAGAGCGTTGGTATGTGGGAACCGCAGATGCGATTTATCAAAATCTGATTTATTTAGAGCAGGATCCATTGGATTTGGTGATGGTACTCCACGGCGATCATATCTATCAGATGGACTACCGGGATATGATACAGTTCCATTTGGATAACCGATCGGATTGCACCATGGCGACGATTCCAAAACCTCTTTCCGAAGCGATAAATTTTGGTAATATGCAATTTAATGAATCCCATGAGATTACACGATTTGTAGAAAAACCGCAACATGCCCTGCCCGCAAGCGAAGATGCTATGTTTTCCTGGATTAATGCAGGGGTGTATATTTTTAATCCAACCGTGTTGATGGAAGAAATACACACCGATGCAGATCAAGAAACCGAGCACAACTTATCAAAAAATATTATCCCAAGCATGATTGGACGCCGCCAGATGCTCGCGTATGAAGCTCGGGATTCCAAAGGAAACCCGATTCCTTGGAGCTATTTTTTATCACTGGATGAATATTACTCTGTGAATATGGCGTTACTTAAAGCGGAGGGGACACCGGTTGATTTGTATAATCCTACCTGGGCTTATCGTACGTATTTCAAACAAGCGACCCCTTCTCGTTTAGAAAGTCCAACGACTACGGTTGGAAAAAATATGGTGATAGCAAGTGGGGCTTACATTGAAGGATGGGTAGAGCGTTCCATTATTGGATGTAATGTGGTTATTGAAAAAGGTGCGACCGTATTGGATTCCATTATTCATGAGGGTACCATTGTTAAAGCGGGAGCTGTTGTTGAGAAAGCTATTTTAGATAAACATTGCCGTGTGGAATCCGGTGCACGTATTGCTCCG
>CAYPZJ010000460.1:0-4180 GCA_964414635.1 uncultured Spirochaetia bacterium | reverse complement strand
GGGATAAACAAACTCATAAATACGTATTTAGAAGCCCTTCCTAAACTGATTCATCCTAAAACCGGCCGGATCCATACATCGTTTAACCAGACGATTACCGCAACAGGGCGGCTATCCTCTTCCCATCCAAATCTGCAAAACATACCTATTCGTGAAGAAATGGGACGCGCTATTCGAAAGGGATTTATTCCAGCGGATGGATTCCAATTACTCAGCGCAGATTACTCTCAGATTGAATTGCGGATTCTAGCTCATTTAAGTGAAGATGAGCATTTGTTACAAGCATATAAAAAGGATAAAGATCTGCATACCCATACCGCTTCTTTAATTTTTGGGAAAACCGAGGCAGATATAACCAAAGAAGAGCGTGCCATAGCGAAAACCATTAATTTTGGAGTGATTTATGGGATGGGTTCCCAAAAATTATCACGTGATTTTGGACTCAGTCGGAAAGAAGCGCAGGCGTTTATTGATAATTATTTTCAGCACTACCAAGGAGTAGCTCGTTTTATCAATCGGCAAAAACAGGAAGGTACCCACAATAAGCAAGTGCAAACTTTGTATCAGCGTGTGCGCTATCTTCAGGGGATTACAAGTCGTAATCAAGGGGTTCGCGCACAAGCCGAACGATTGGCGGTTAATACCCTGATTCAAGGTACCAGTGCAGATATCATTAAGATTGCAATGCTTAACATTCACCAGCGGTTAACAAAGCGGGAAATGAAAAGTCGCATGCTTATTCAAGTACACGACGAATTGGTTATGGAAGTTGCAACGAATGAGTGTGACGACATAAAAGCGTTAGTGAAAAAAGAAATGGAGAGCGTTATTCAATTGGCTGTTCCCCTAGTTGTTAATGTAGAATTGGGTGAAAACTGGGAAGAAGCCCATTAAATTATTTAAAGGAAGAATTCTATGGAACGTTCGTTAGAATTTTCAGTTCAACCTCATCCCGATTTCTCATGTTTTGAAAATGTGTTACGTTTGGAGAGAAAACCAGATCGAATTCCTCTGTATGAATTGTTTTCAAATATAGAACCACAGGTGCTTGAATACCTAGATGAGGATACCTTCCAAAAAATCCAGCGGGAATCTGCCTCGGAAGCAGAGGCAGCACTTCGGATTCATATTCAGTACATGCATAAGTTAGGATACGATTATATTAACCTGGGTGCCCATAATTTTGAATTTACCCATAAAAATTGGGCGGATGGTGAAACCGGTGTAGGGAACCGTAGCTATCAGCAAGCAGCTGATTCGACTATACGTACCCGTGAAGATTTCGAAGCATACTCGTTTCCACAGATGGAGCATGTGGATTACACCCCATTTGAAACTATTCCATCTTTGCTTCCTGAAGGGATGAAAGCGATTCCGGGGTTTTCTGGAATATTAGAAAATGTGTTATGGTTAATGGGGATGGAAGCGATTAGTTATCGCTTGTTTGATGATCCAGGATTAGTTGAAGCGATGTTTGAACAGGTAGCGACACGAATCATTCACTATTTTGATACGGTTTGTCAATTTGAGTGTGTGGGCGCGGTATATATGGGGGATGATATGGGATGGCGCACCCAAACGCTTGTGTCTCCGGATACGTTACGGAAATATGTGTTTCCCTGGCATCAGAAATTGGTATCAACGGTTCGGCGCTATGACAAACCAATTATCCTACATGCATGTGGGAATCTTATGAAAGTAATGGATGATATCATTGCGTGTGGGTGGAATGCTAAACATTCGTTTGAGGATGCGATTGAACCGGTTTGGGAAGCAAAGAAACGGTATGGGGATCGGATTGCTTTGTTGGGTGGATTTGACGTGGACAAATTATGCAGGATGCGCCCAGCGGAGATACGGAGTCATACGGATTTTCTGATTGAAAAATGTGCCGGTAATGGCGGCTGGGCTTGTGGAACCGGTAATTCCGTGGCAGAATACATACCCATGGAAAACTTTCTTACAATGATTGACCAAGTACATCGTTCAGGGAGATATTCGTAATGTCATAGGCAGGTAGGATTATTTTTTAATCTGCTTCAATTTTCCTTGTAGGTTGGTTGTTCGTGCTACCGTAATACTAACATCGACCAATTTTCCCAATAGATCCCCCTCCCCCTCAAAGTTTACTACTTTATTTGTAGAGGTGCGTCCGGTCCAGCGTTGGGGATCCTTATGACTTTTTCCTTCCACTAAAACTTCTTGTATCGTTTGAAGCAAAGCCTGATTACGGGTTTCCAAATGCTGTGAAACGGCTTTCTGTAACTGGTACAAGCGTTCTTTTTTCAACTCATAAGGGACGTCATCCCCCCACTCATGAGCAACTGTGTGTGGACGAGGGGAATACATAAAACTGAAACATTGATCGTACTGAATGGTGTGAACCAGATCAAGGGTCTGCAGAAAATCCTGTTCGGTTTCTCCAGGAAATCCTACAATAAAATCCGATGAGATTGCTAGGTTTGGTCGAGCTTTGCGAAGTTTTGTGATGGTATCCTCGTATTGCTTACGGGTATGGCGTCGATTCATTCGTTTTAAGATTGTATCCGAACCGGATTGAATCGGTAGATGAAGAAAATCACATAAGTTGGGTAAATCAACAAAAGCCTGAATGAGGGGGGTATTAAAATATCGAGGATGGGATGTTAAAAAACGCAAACGCCATAAATTTGGGAGGGAATGGACTTCATAGAGTAATTCGCAAAAGGAGTGAGTCCCATATTTTCCGTATGTGTCAATATTTTGCCCTAGTAGAACAATTTCACGACAACCCCGATCCAGATGATATTTTATTTCATCCAGGATCTCATTAAGAGGACGCGAACGCTCCCGCCCACGTGTATAAGGTACAATGCAATAAGAGCAAAATTGATCACACCCTTTCATCACAACCACATATGTTGAAATATGGGATTGAGTTGGAATTATCTGTTGGTGATAGGTACGCTCCGATTGGTCAATCTTCTGATTTGCCGATGTAAATGCCTGACGCTTAGCGGATGGGGAGGCGACAAGCTCTGGTAACCGGTCGAGTTGATCTGTTCCCAATACCCAGTCGACAATAGCGGACTGGTTTAATAGTTCGTTCCCGACTTGTTGTGCTACACAGCCGGTAACAATAATTTTACATCTATGATTTGCCTTTTTTAAAGGGGTTAATGTTCCTAGAAAGCTCTTTACTTTAGCAAAGGGTTTTTCACGAACCGAACAGGTATTTATAATAATTAAGTCAGCATGCTGGATATTTTCAGTGGGAGTATATCCAAGCGGGATCAGCATGGTTTCCATACGCTGGGAATCTGCCACATTCATTTGACAGCCCATGGTTTTAAAATAGACATGTTTAGGCACGTAATTGTCCCATTGAGTGTTTATACGAGGGGTGGAATTGGATTCCCTTCCCCCTTATGCGTAAGATAATAAAGAAATGGGGAAGAAATATAAAAGTGGCTTAGATATGAGCTATTCCATGCTCATGTGGTGCTAGGTTATTGGTATCGTTATAGAAAATAATAAGCTAATCGATTATCCTGGTATACTATTTGCATGATATTGCTGGATATACTTGACTGTTTCAGTTTTGACATCCAAAAAAATGCCAAACTACTTTCAAGTGAGTATAATTTATAAGGAATCAAAGGCACACTTTATGAAAATACTCGTTGTTGATGATTCACCTAAGGAACGCCAGCTGCTATGTGATTTTTTACGTCGCCAAGATTTTGATATTCTTGAAGCATCAAATCCTACTGAAGCCTTGCAGCATGTTTCACCCTATGAATTGGATCTAATTATTTCTGATTTTCGCATGCCTAATATGAATGGGTATGATTTTCTGAAGCGGATTCGAGAGCTAAATCCAATCCTTCCTTTTTTTGTTATCACCGCGTTTGGTTCAATGGATCTTGCCGTCGAATCAATAAAAAGCGGAGCCGATGAGTTTTTCAGTCGTCCTTTGGATTACCCTCGGCTCTTATCAAAAATTCGAGAAATAGGAGTTCGATATAAAAACCGAAAAGCGTGGGACACCGTTCAAGAAAACATCAAACCCATAATTAGTCATTTATTTATTCATAAATCAAAACGAATTGAAGCCTTGTTGCATAAAATACCACGATTGGAAACAGTGGATTTACCTGTATTAATCCAGGGAGAAAGTGGTACTGGAAAGGAAATCTTT
>CAYPZJ010000459.1:0-4204 GCA_964414635.1 uncultured Spirochaetia bacterium | reverse complement strand
GGTACGAATCAACGCATGCCCTTCGGGTACAGCCGGTGGAACAACTGGATTTACAAACAATCCCTGTTCGGTAATGGCTTGCCAAAAGCGGAAACAGTCATCTCGTTTCCCAATATAAATCGGAATAATGGGGGATTCGGATGATCCTGTTTGAAATCCCAGTTCCTGAAATCCAGCTAGCATCTTCTTTGTAATGTCCCACAACCGTTCCAACCGTTGTGGCTCTTCCTGTAAAATTCGCAATGCCATTTGTACAGCAGCAACGGTAGGAGCAGGAATACTGGCACTAAATATTAGACTCCGTGAATGGTGTTTTAAATAATCGATCACATCAAAATTCGCCATCACGGCTCCCCCTAATGCCACAAAACTCTTAGAGAATGTGATGGTCATAATATCCAGGGAATCTTCCACACCAAAATGCGCTGCTGTACCTCGTCCTTGTGGTCCAATAACACCGGCACCATGTGCGTCATCCACCATTATTCGTGCATCATACTGCTTTGCAAGTTGAACAATCGCCGGCAGATTACTTAAATCCCCTTCCATACTAAAAATCCCATCAACGGTAATAATCTTGCCATGGTTGGGATGCTGCCGTTTTAAAATACGCTCTAAATCCTGCATATCATTATGCTGGAATTTCTGAACCTTACCAAAGGAAAGACGGCTTGCGTCCATTATACTTGCATGGTCCATTCGATCCAGAATATTTACATCATGATGTTGTACCAAACAGGATATCGCCCCCACAATCGCCTGATATCCTGTTCCGTAAAGCAAGGCTGCGTCAAATCCAAAATGATTGGCTAAATCAGCCTCTAATTCATGATGAAGATCTAATGTCCCATTTAAAAACCGAGAGCCGGCATTTCCTGTTCCATACTTTTCCAATGCCCGTTGGCTGGCTTCTTGGACCTGAGGGTGGGCATTCAGTCCCAAGTAGCTATTGGAACCTAACATCAGCATCTTTTTCCCTTGGTACAGGACTTCTGTATCCTGACGGGAACTAATCTCCCTAAAATAGGGGTAAAAATTCATCGCTCGGTATTTTTCAGCTTCGTCGAAGTCAAAACATTTTTTAAGGATGTCCATGGGTGTTGTTCTCTTATGGGTACGCATCGTCTAGCGGTTTATTCCTTGGGAATATAGTGAAATCCATCAGTATTGTCAATGGAACAACTATATGAGCTCGTTCTAATCCGTTGAACCTGGAACTAAATTAGGTTTGTTGTTTTAAAATGCGATGGAGTGCGATAATCATTTCCTGAATAAGAGCGTCTCCTTGTGGATCCTGTACGAGAATGGCAACAATATACCGCAATCCTTCTGCTTCAATGATTCCTCCATCTGCATGATGCCCCTGCCAGGATCCTGATTTTCGATAAATACGAGCAGGGATCGCTGCTTTAGCAAAACCCGCTACAAACTTATGAGAAATCTGTGGTGGATAACAAATCGCTTTCATCCGTTGACATGCTTCATCGGATACCAACCGTCCTTGATCCATCATAAGCCAGAACCGTGCCATCATACGGGGTGTGGCTATATGGCTTCCTAATCCTGGATTGAGAGGAAACGGAAAATAATCTTCTGTATCACTGTCATAATGCTTTCCGATATACAATCCTCCATGATTGGGAATATATAACCCATATTTTTCTGTAACCTGATTGATATATTCCAACCCAAGCAGCGTACTCATGGCTGTGGCTGAAGTATTGGAAGAAATCCGAATCATCGGTTCTAAATCGTTCAGATGCCAGGAACAATGGAATGCTTCCTCCTCATTTTCTTTTTCAAATGCAGCTAATAATATTTGGACCTTATTATAACTCGCCGCATACTGGTTCACATCAATGTTTACACCCGCCCATTGATTAGTATTCTTTAGATTTACCATCGCAAAACCTAAACGACGCTCTTCCACCAAGGATGCCCAATGGGTATGGTCCCATAACATTTTTTCCATCGCTGTTTTTAGGGACTCATCCATAGTCGACTTGCCCCAGGTTAGCGGATCGGCTTGGGATGGCTTTTTTTTTGGGGGGGGAATTTCAGGGAACTGCACTGGACAGATAGATTCAAACAGCTGTATCGTATCATTCCAGTTGGTTTGCAGTATACTTATATCCTGCTTTTTACTCTTATCATACATCGTTTCATCAAACGTGTCCCTATAATAATAGTGCTGAAGTTGGGATAAGATTAGCGCAGTGGAAATCAATCGCAACGGATCCTCATAAGTTATAAAACCATATTCGTTTGTATCCGTTCGATAATACTCTTTTAGTTCATGATGTTTTTCTGAAGAGGATTGTGCATAAGGAGTATGAAAGGGAACCCGTGCATTCCAACTCCCATCGGCTTGTTGTTCCGTTAGAATAGTTGATAACGCTGCTAATTGATAGCGATCTGTCTGCTCGGTTGTTTCATTCAGCATACGAAGAATATACGCATAGTCTAACGCGTCCCCTGTGGAGGAAGAATTATGTTGATCCAATTCAACAAACAGATACAGCGCATTTTGAATCGCATTGATCCAGGCTTGTTGTTCTAAACGAAGAGAAGATTTTTCTTTTTTTATATCGCTCGTTCCAGAATGAATCAGATGTCTTATTTGTTCATCCTGTACTACTTGTTCTAGAAAATCTACCTGGTGCCAAAGAATCCAAAATGGATTTCGAATACGAGTCGAAAAACGATGCCGTTTGTATTTCCATAAAAAATCTTCGGCATGTGAATCACCGGTTAGTTTCCAAAACGCAATTATGGTAGGATACTCAGGAAGCATCTGTAAATAATACGTATGTTGATGTTCTGCATTGATAAAAAAAGGTGGAATCAACCCCAATCCTCCACACACAGGAAGATAGCGCTTGATCTTCCGTCCCATGTCCTTTTGAATTCCCGTATTAAAAAGCATAGCACACCACATATTATCTAAAAATGTGGGGATATCCCCTTCCTGCCAAATCCACCCCATGGATGTCTCCGCTTCTTTTATCGCCAGCTTCATCTCCTCAACCATATCATATTCCCCACAGTGGCTTAACGCATCAATTAAAAATGAATAAGCAGAAATATTGTTCCCTGTCTTGTTGGGGTGGATGGAATTTGTTTGGGGATGAGCATACAAAAATCGTTGCAGCCCAAGTTCCGAATTCCAGGCGTGATCTTTCAGATAGGTACAGGCATGTTCTCGAGATTGTACCATCCGTTGTCCCAATCGGGAATAGTATATAGGAAATAAATGGATAGGATCCAAATTTTTAGAAAAATAGCGCGCCATATCATTGGGATAAAGTAGCACATTCGTAATCAAATCATCCCACTCTAAATGAATCATCGAATCGCTGTTCCATTCTGCTTTTAATGTATCGTATTGCATCTTGGAATGTTTTAATAACTCGGTATTCCACGTTATTGAAAAGCACGGGTTCAAAAAATTCTTTGTGATGTATTCCCGAGCTGTTTGAAATTGGTGAGCAACACCATACTCCCCTGCATTCCCTACTATGATTGTTTCTTGGGCATCCTCGCAGGTATCGCATCGATGATATATATAAACCGAGGCATGATTCAAATATTCTATAGGAAGTGGAACCGGTGGTAGAATAAGTTGATTTGTTACCGATTGGATGGGCTCATTTATAGCATATACCTGGTTATTTTTGGGATAAAACCAAAATTCCACATGATTGGTACGTATATAAATCCAATCAGATAAGTGATATTTTTGTGTATTAATAAGCATCCATGGTGCATTTTTTTTAATTTCTTCCCCATCGATGACATACAAGTATGTTGTTTCCTCATCAATATACGATAGGATCCGTTGTATGGAATAGATAAAGGGAACCGCATACGCTACATGAATGATCCAAATAATGCCCAATGCGATGATGCAGGCGATGATAATATTATAAGGAAATGTAGATAGGGTAGTCAGCGTGTGTTTCACCCGGTTTGTTTTCATATGATATCTTTCGGTTGTGAATGGATGGGATATGACTATTTTATTTTTGTGTTCATGAACGAAAAAAGGGTTCAGCGTATGCTGAACCCTTTTTTTAAGTCGTTTAAGAAGAAGCAGTAGAAGTGCGCCTTTGTATCGATCTGGTCTCTTCGTGAGGGAAGAGACGTGAATCTCCCTAGAAAGGAGGTGATCCAGCCGCACCTTCCGGTACGGCTACCTTGTTAC
>CAYPZJ010000458.1:0-4208 GCA_964414635.1 uncultured Spirochaetia bacterium | reverse complement strand
TACAAGCGGGTTTGGTGAGGATTGGGTGCAAAACCAGTACCATCCAATTCCTGAAGTAGCTCCCCTTTCTCTTCTTCCAGCCTAGCAATCCGTTGTTCCAACTGGGTTTGAATTTGCCGATTTTTTGCTGCATCCTTATGCAATGAGCGAATATGATAGGCTTTGACTCGATAACGACGCTTTCCTGTTTGATCAATAAAATAAATAAACTCCCAGTAACTACCTCCCGGTACTAACGATTGAACGGGCAACGATTGGGGTACCATATTGGAACAATACATTTTGGTTACATCTACCACATTCTCTTTATAAATCGAATGGGTTTCATCTGCTTCTACTTCCATCCCTCCAATCGATGTTAGAGAAAAATAGGATGACACATGAACCCCAATATAGCGTGCCATTTTCACATAACAATCCTGTATCGCTTGTTCCTCCGCTGCCTGTTTGGTTTGAATAATCACCCGTTCAATAGAAGGGAGATCCGTTTCTTGCTCAATTTCATAATACCCTATAAAGTATAATAACTCCGAATCGGCAGCTTGCCCCTCTGTTGCTGGGTTATAATATAACGTCGCAGCCCATTCTGGTGTTTCATTCATCTCAGGAAAACGCTCAATAATCCAGCGATCCTGCTGTTGACATTGGTCACAATTGGTTACGCTACCACAACCATTTCCTAGTAATGGAATGACTCCTGCAATCCAACACAAAACGAATCCAACACGAGACATAATCAGCCTCCCTAAAAAATTAGAGCTAAAATGAATAATAAATGGTGTCCATACTGTAAAGTAATAGCACTAAAGAAGTTTGGGAAAAACCATGGTAATTAAGAAACGGTCTTTACCAAAAAATCTCGAATACCGGAATCCCGCTGAATCTCCTTTTCTACCACCGTTTTAATAAAATCGTTCTCAGAAATTAGAATACAGGAAGATTTTGCCCGAGTAATTGCTGTATATAACGTTTCTTTAGTAAGTATCCGTTTACTTTCTGGACTTGCCAGAATTACCACTCGTTCATATTCCGAACCCTGACTTTTATGAATCGTCATAGCATACGCCATTTCATAATTTCTCAACTGACTTACATTCACCAATCGGAAGGGGAATTCATCATCCGATGCAGCTTTAGAATGGTCTCGTTGATTTGAGCGAAAAAGTACACGAAACACCTCATGACTACTATCCCACACGACAACCCCGCGATCACCATTAAATAAGTGATGGGTGTAATCGTTATAAGTTATCATTAGGGGTAAACCTGGATATAAGGTATGCATGGAATCATTCGCTAGATTTCTGCATCGCTGGTTAATCCGTTCCGTTCCATATTCACTCCCATGAATGGGACTCAAAAAAATTGTCGAGTTTAAAAGGTGGAAAATGGTTTCAAATTGATTGGAGAATGCTTGTTTAACCCGTCCTTCTTCATTTGTAAAATTTTCCTGACAAAGCTCCGCCAATTTCTCAAATGGAAATAATCGTAGCAAGGTTTCTACTTGATTAAAATGATGCGCTGGATTGGAATGAAAAGGTATAAAACAAAACGAATCCAAATCAATCAAATCAACCGATGTGCTATGCTGCGTCAAGATCGATTCAACGCGTTGCCAATTTTTGATATTTATAGCCTGCGCAAGATCCTTAATACGTTGTGTGGATCGATAGGAATGAATTAACTCCACTACATGATCACACATTGCATGGGTGTTTAAAGTCCGTTCAGTTTCTAATGGCATTAGATTACTAAGGATAGCACCCGCTTCTACCGAAGGTAGTTGGTTTTTATCGCCAACTAAAACTAATTTACATTCTGCAGGTAAAGCTTCCAGTAAAAAAGTCATGCGATGCAAATCCACCATCGAGGCTTCATCAACCAATACAATATCTGCTAGAAGGGGATTCTCTTCGTGATATCGTGGTTGGTATTGATTATTAAGACTCATTCCTAGTAGTTTATCCAATGTAGATCCTGAATCAGGTAAACATGCATCAATATTCATATCATAAGGGAATTGATTCTTCGCCTGGATAATACTTTCCGCAATCCGTGTCGCTGCTCGTCCTGTTGGGGCTGCAATGTAAATTCGATACTCCTCAGGTTTTTTATACTGCGCCATATGTGCATATTCTAGTAACACCCGAAGAATATTCACAACCGTAGCAGTCTTCCCCGTACCAGGTCCACCACTTATTACCACCAATTGTTTTTCCAATACTTTTTGTAGTGCACGCTTTTGTTCCTGATTGATTTCAAACGAACCCGCAAGAGTACCGATCACTTTTTCTACGCACGCTTGTGCTTGCAATTCATTAAATACCAGAGAATGGGAATGGGTTCGAAGCATCGTATCCAACTTCCTGATTAAACGTTGTTCATATATATAAAAACGTTGGATATAGCATGCAGAAGCCTGATCCAACATAATTAGTGGTCTAGTAGGCTCCGAATAGCTAATTATTTGGGAAATCTTTTTAGTAAGTAATATGAAATGGTGCTCTAGATACGTAATATCCGCTTCCAATTGTTCGAGCATATCTTTATTTGCATCCATTTCGTTCTCATCCTGGATATCAGACCATGGAATTCGAAGTTTCTCAAACAGAATCGAACGTTGTAGACGAATATTTCCATCACTGCTGGCTTTTAATAACATCGTAAGAAGAAGAATTATCGATCGCTGCTCCTGCAAGGATAGCTTTGCTTGTTCTTGTTCCAAAAGGCTGATCCCCGCACGGATCTGGCTAAAAGAAAACCCATAACACCGTTGGATCAATTCAATCCATGTAATTAGTGATTCCTGATTCGTATAATCTATATATTTCTGCCATGCAGTCAGATGACGGGAAGGCTGATTAGATTTACGGTTGAAAAATGCTCGGGTTGCTAATCCTTTCCAAATCATCGTTGCCCTCCCCTACTCTGCTTATCATCATAAATGGACTGACGAAATTCTTCCCATTCCGCTTTTTCAGGTTTATGATAAAACAATCCCCGCTGTCTCCCCTCTTCTTCTGGCGCAAGCCCACGCATGAATAAATATAGAACGCCTCCAAAATCACGATCATAATCAAACAAGGTTCCCCGCTCTCTTTGGAGTAATTCGATAAGTGCAACCAAATATAATGCATATTGTACTGGATAATGGTGCTTCAACATCCCTTGTTGAATCCCTTTTTGATCATAGTCTTTAGGATTAGAACCGAGCCAATTACTTTTCCAATCAAGTAAATAAATTTTCCCTCTGTGTCTGAAAACTAGATCCATATAACCGTGAATGTAACCCCGTCTCATTTCAATCTGATAGGATGTACGATCCGGATCAATGGTGAATTGAACTCGATTAGGCTTAACGGGAAACATAAACTCTAATTCATGAATGCGATCTTGTTGAGGAAGTGTTCCTAACTGAATCGAAATATCACGATCAATTCGTAACGGAATGGTAAGTGCATTCCATACTAATTCTTGGATAGCTCCGAGGGAAGCGCGACGCTGTTCTTCCTGGGGAAAGATGCTGCTACATTGCTCCCAAAACCATTGATGCCATTCCGTATCAAGCTGAAATGATTTTAAATCAGGATAGTGCATAATTGTTTGAAAATCAACAGATTCCATTATATGATGCAAAAAATCTCCCATTTTCGCTGTTCCCTTTAAGGTATAGGGAGATATTGCAACCTCTTCAGAATCATTACCGAGTACTGAATCTGTATTATCTATCGCCAGGTCGTCCGGTTCATCCACCTCTTTTATTTCCTCATGCACGTCACGAACCATTCCAGAATGATATTTTGTAAGGGAAGTAAAACTGAGCATCCGTTTAGGGTTACTCACTGCTTTACAGCAGTTTTCAGCAGTGGGTAATATCAGGTGCTGCTGTTCTTTATGTTGGAGAGGGATGTAAAAAGGAATCGCTTCTGATTTCAGACCTTGTTGGGTTGAAGAAATACAAAAACTGCGGGGTACACTTTGTTCCGTAAGATCCCGGAGAGTATCCAATCCATAATTGGTTTCCTCCTTTCGAAGATCGCCATCTTCTCCTCCAAACAGCTGAATATAAAATTGAAACAAAAGGGATGTCTGACTAATTTGCTTCGGTCGATAAAAAGGGAGATACAATTTTGATTTTGCCCGTGTAAGCGCCACATACATCAACCGGAGCTGATCTTTGGCATTCTCCCTATCATGGAAATCTTTAT
>CAYPZJ010000457.1:0-4212 GCA_964414635.1 uncultured Spirochaetia bacterium | reverse complement strand
CTCCTTCAATAGCCCTGTTATGAAAAATGTGGGTACACTTTAGGGTTTTAACCATAGGTGTGATTGTAAGATAAAAAATGTGACTGACTCTTCAAAATAGCCTTAAATGCACAGTACTGTAAACCCGAAACTAAAATCCCACCCCCAGTTTTTAAAAAGCTTTGACAAAGGGTTCGTTTCTGACTATTTTGGTGGGAATAGGCTTAGGTGGGTTTACAGATTATGTAAGAGAGGTAACCATAGTGTAACACTACAAAAGTAAAGTAGGGAATGACTCTACCTGGTTTTGAAAGTGAATAAATATATTTGTTTTGGTACGAATACATCTCTCTTAACGCGCAACGGAGTGTTGAAATACGGGATTATTCAGGGTAAGTACAAGACCTCTCCTTACAAGAATTAATGTAGGGACAGGTTTCGATCCTGTCCCCTAAGGTTAATCTATCTGATTCATTATTATTCAACATTCTCCTAACCCTTCCACCTTCGACTTCGCTTGGAAAAACCGCTTGGGAAGAGGTCGTGAGGAATTGACGGCTACAAAGCGAACCGTTTATTAATCCACACCTATTATAATCTACAATACCTAACGAGGTTGCTTATATGGAAAACCCGATCTTAAAATTATCTACCCAATGGCTTGGTCGATCCTATATGCATTTTGAGCTGTTGGATTCCACCAATCGTAAACTTGAAACCATGACGAACGCAGAACCTGTTCCTAATGGGATGGTAATTTCCGCTGATTATCAAACCCAAGGTCGTGGGCGATTGGATAAAAAATGGGAGTCACCTCCCCAAAAATCCCTTCTGTTTTCTTGTTTAATTAAACCTGATCTCGATATTCAGAACCTGCATCATATCACGTTGGTATCGGCTCGAGCTTTGCAACAAGCCATCTATGAGATGACTGGGGTTATGCTTTCAATCAAATGGGTAAACGATTTACTCTATGAAGATCAAAAGGTCTCTGGAATTTTATGTGAAAGCGTTTTGAAGAAAGCAAACGATTATCATGTTATTGTGGGAATTGGGGTGAATGTCAATCAAGAGGAATCAGATTTCACAGAAAAAATAAGCTACCAGGCAACATCCTTACGAATGATAACAGGAAAGGAATTGGATCGCTTTGCCTTATTATCTTCTGTTCTTAATTCCCTTGAAGAATCCCTCGAACGATTATACTACTATGGATTATCTGTTTTCTTACCCGAAATCATGCCTCATTTTTATCTTCAACATAAGCACGTATGTACTGATGAAGTAGAAGGGCAGGTTACGGGATTAACAGAAGATGGGTATCTAAAAATCCTGGATCGCCAGGGAACGGAACATATCCATGTGTCTGGGGGGATCCACATTTGTAAGGGATCGGAGTCACAAAATTAAGAAGTAATGACTCCGGTTTTATTATCCTCGTGTATATTTTTATTCAGCCTCCATTGATTTTTAAGAAATATTTTCATTTTTTTTAGGTGTTTGCCAAAAAAAAAAGAATCCTGGGATAAAATTTCAAAAAATCCGGGTATCATTTAACAAAGGAGCAGTGGTTGTGGAACAAGAAGCGTGGTCGCAACTCATCGAGCAAGTAAAAAAAGAAGGAACGCATGGAACCGGCTTCGCCGAGCTAATTAGACAATTAGAACAACTATTCGCCCGCGCGTTATCCGGAAAAGGATTTCCATTGGAAGAATATGAGGATGATATCCAGGATTTTTTAGCGCGCCAGGTGATTAAATCTGTCGAAGAGTACGATCCATCCTATAATACGAAATTTACTTCATATATTCTCGGACTATTTTGGAAACGTATTTATCGAGAAGGATTGCGTCGGAAAGACCACCGGGAATTATATCCCCTTACACTGGATTCACCCCAAGGTGTGACCCAAGCCCGAGTAATTGATACATTGCCTGAGGATCGGGTGGAGTTGGATCGGTATATAGCGGAATCCATACGGGATTTTTTTAGGGAGGGAATTGCATCACTGGGGAGTGAGCGTATGCAGCAGGCGCTTTATTTCCGTTTTTGTGTGCCGGTTCGATTGGGTGCAAAAGAAATTGCGGATATTATGGGAACGACCGAAGGAAATTATTCCAGCGCTTTGTATGTTGGCTTAAAAGGATTGAAACGGTGGGCGGATGAGCGCAAGGAACAGTGGGGATTTGATTATGCAGATTTTGTGCGTTTTTTGGAACAAGATACGCTAGCATTGGATTGGCGTGATTTGAAGGATCATAAGGATCCTACCCTATTTCAGATAAACGAAGCATTTTATGCTCACCGGAAATCGGTACAACAAATTGCTACCGAGTGGAATCAGGATGTGACGTGGGTACGGGATAAATTACGAGAAGGACTGTTGTGGATCATCAAAC
The DNA here is from genome assembly GCA_964414635.1 of uncultured Spirochaetia bacterium. Lineage (GTDB taxonomy): Bacteria > Spirochaetota > UBA6919 > CAYPZJ01 > CAYPZJ01 > CAYPZJ01. The sequence continues at coordinate 1,834 of CAYPZJ010000457.1, read as the reverse complement.
AGGGGAAAATCTTACAACGATCAGGAGGATCAGCTATGCATACCAACGAACCAAGCCAAGAGGAATTGCTTGCGTATTTGGATTCCCTGGATGAACCCAGCGAATTCACCACCCGAAAAGCATCAACGGGGAATGCGGACTGGGATGCGTTTTTAAAAGCACTGCACAGTTCCTTTGAAAAGAACGATTCCAACCCCCTTTTATCGGATCAGGTTTTAGACATGGTGAACGCGTATGGTATCAGTTTGGAAGTGTTTGCCAGTCGATTTGGTTATAGTCCACAGGAAATGACGCAGATTCTGAGTGATGATGCGGATTCTGCATTAAAAGCACGAGTACAACATCATTTAAAAGAGCTAAATCAAGATTAAGCGGGAGGTTGATAGTGATTATACCCACGGATTTCGTCAAGGGATTTGCGCAATCGTTTTTTTTCTCGTGTGGATTCAGGATAACCTACACTAATCATCACATCCACATTTACTTCCTTGGGTAGTTGTAACACTTTTTTGATCGCTTTTTCATTCAACCATCCTAACCAACATGTACCTAATCCTTCTTCCGCTGCTTGTAGGATAAAGTGCTCTCCCACAATTCCAATATCCACCAGGCTGTATTGCAGGTTTCGAATGTGTCCACCCAATCGAGCAATATATTTGCTACGCTCAGTAACAAGTACGATGACTACCGGAGCTGTTTTGGCAAAATGATTACTAAAATAAATTCCAGAGAATGCTGCATCGCACACCTGGTTCTTTAGATTTGCATCATCAATGACGATAAAATACCAAGGTTGTGAATTGCATGCTGAAGGTGCCAATCGTGCAGCTTCAAGGCAACGCTCCAGAACGCTTCTGGGTACGGGTTTGTCGGAATAGTGACGAATGCTAAGGCGTTGTGATAGTAGCGAAAGAAAATTCATAAATCACCTGTTCCCACATTGGGAATTTGAACTGTTAAAGGAGAGCCTTATGGCGCTTTCAATCGCACAAATGCTCCATCTCGTTCAACGGGAAGTTGATCGCACATTGAATCGAGAATTCATACTGGAAGCCATAACCAAGACGACGGGAATTCGAGATGGAGCACTTGCACATACCGTATTAGCTCAAGCGCGTGAAGGGAAACCGCGCCCATTGTTTGAAATACTTGTAGATGCGGGATATATTACAAAAAATGGCGATGGGTATGAACATACGTTTTAAATTATTATATAACAATCTGTTAAGACACATGTATTACTAACTACTAGGGTAATATCTCAATAAAACAAGGCACCCCCAAGGGGGATGTTGAAAAACGCAAATGGGGCAAGTCTTGCGCCTGCCTCTCTTTTTAGTTGTCCTAAGGTACTAGGTATAATCTGATTTGTGCTTATCCGAACCTACATTGGTTTAGTTTTCATGCTGAATTTCTTCGTCTTCGGGTTGGGTTTCGGTATCACCCACCAATTCTTCTCTTCCATCTGCCCAGGTTAGTTTATAGCCTGCTTCGGTAACCTCCCCATGAATAATATCTTCCCCGAAAATGGTACGCACCAATTGTTCTTCAGGTGCGTCTCCTTCTGGAACATCACCAATTTCGCGATTGGTTTCCCACGCATCCATCATTCGTTTGTGATTATTGAATGCGAGTTTTATTTGATGAAAGGGAGGTACGTTAATGGTAAGGAATTCTTTAATGGAATGAATATGCATATATTTTCGGAGATACGAACGTACCCCACGCTTGATGTGTTCAATTGTTAAATCCCGAACCGGTATAAATATTGTAGAAATGGTTTCGTCCTCGTATTCCTGTACGCTTGTTGCGATTCGCTGGGTTTGAAGTAACG
>CAYPZJ010000456.1:0-4213 GCA_964414635.1 uncultured Spirochaetia bacterium | reverse complement strand
GTCACTACCCCAAGTATCTTAAAAAACATAAAAATTGCCCAAAATTCGCACCCTGCGCAATGAAGGAGAACGTTGACTTTCAACACAGCATTCACAAAAGTACGGGAATCACGGTGGGTGGATTCTATTGGATTAGTGCAGTATATACTCAATACCGTAAATTTCGTACTATAGATGAATCGTATATGCAAAGCCCAGTGTCAGCCCCCAGGCACCCAGTTCCTTACCTTCTTCGGGGTGATTCACGATTGGAACCCATTGGGCATTGGAACCATAGGAGTTTTGATTTGGGTCAAATACGGTTACACGGAATCCAAAACTGACTCGTTCAGAAAGGATAAAATCCGCTCCCAAATAGGGATTAAAAATAAACGGATTGGATTGGTGAAACGGTTGATAAAAATTGAGTCCAAGAGCACACCCCACAAAAGGATTGATCCAGTTATATCGATATCCTACTGCGGTTTCTAACCAAGGAATGACCGTAAACCCATTTTGGAAATCGGTGATCCAGTGAATTCCTATCGTTCCAAGCAAAGACCACCCTTGTTGAGGAGATTTCTCCTGCGTTCGTAATCCGGGTTGAATGGGTGCAAAGTGGATCGCAGTCTGAAGATCCATCAGACCAGGCATCACTATCGTGAATAGATTAAGCGATCCAGATACATCAAAATATTCAGTAATCCCATAGCGTGCTCCTACCAATAGATTGGGAATAGGCATCGGGAATCCTAAATCCTGAAAGAACGGACCACCAAACGATGCTTCTATAGCAAGATTTTCATCTCCCACCGTACGAGCATTATGGGAAGCCGTACATCCAATACTACCAATAAATAGTACACTAAAAAGTAAACCAATTGTCCATCCATACCAGCCCACAGTGTGATTTATTCTGGAGGTAACCATACGTCGATCCTTTTTATTCGTTCTCATGTAGCAAATGCTGATTGATCCATGTAGCCAAAAGCTGCATATAGGTTTGACTGGCATCAAATGCTTGATTGGGCGAAATTGCTGCGACATCTGTAAGAAAGTCCTGGTTTGCTGGTTCTAAAAATTCCTGAGGATGAATACAACAATGACCTGGATTGGTTGGATCATCCCAGTATTCAGAAAGATGATGGGGGATATGGATCAGCTGGTTAGGAATTGTTGAATGAGTCGCATTTGCTAACCAACCTGTTCCTAAATACGCTGTATAATCATAGCGATCTGCAAAATAGGGATGACCCAAAACAATTTCATAATTCTTTCCCTGTTCCAATGTTACGGTTTCATCCTTTGCTCCATGAATATGCAAAACCGGGCAGGTCACATCCCGTATCAAATCCGGTCCCCACCAATAGTCCGCTCCCATAAAATATCCCCCAGGCATATCAATACCCATACTCGTATTGGCAATACCCCTTGGACCATCCAACGGCGCTTCTAGAATCACGCCCCAAAACGCATCCTTCACCCCCGAACGATTGCTTACAAGATAACTAGTTACCAATCCTCCCATGGAATATCCATATGCGATAATTCGATCCAAACGAACATCCGACCGGGATTCAATATACTTTAATGCCGTTTTCGCATCTTCTTCAACATGTGTAGCCGTGGACTCCCCTTTAGATAACCCATAGCCACGATAATCATAGACAAATATATTCACACCAAGATTCCAGAGGGTTACAATCCGATACCAGTATAGAAAAATATTTCCATTGTTCCCATGCTGATACAGTATGGTAATCTCATCATTTATTAAGGGGCACTCACTTTCCAGGCAGGCAGCCGGTGCTTTGAGAAAAACACCATGGATGCAATCCGAAATGGAGGGAATGGATGCAGGATCAAAGAGGGATGCGGTATGTGGTTCCAAATAAATTTCGCGTTCAATCAGGCTATCATCAACCCATAGAGGAGGTGAATCTCCTTGATAACTTGGTAAATTATGATACGCTTCCAGAGATTCCTTGGGGTCTCCTGCTAGTAAAAAGGAATCCAATTTAATACACCCAAAAGAAAATACAAGGAGTATGATAATGGCAATCAAACGGGGTAACAATAACCAATTACAGGACATAGGCTGCTCCATAACCGTAATATGACGCAATGGTTTTAATCCAGAAGGATCAGGCTATTTCATTTATGCAGATCATTATTCCAATTTGTATCCTGTGAGCGATTAAAACCCATCCTTGCTTTAAATATTAGATTATTTTCATAATTTGTCAAAGGGAATCGCATCGTGTATATCCGTAGAGCTATAAATACGTGCGAATTTTGTACCGATTATATTGTTTTCCCTAATAGGGCAAGGAGTGATAAAGTTACCTGGTAGGGGTTCATGAATTACTACTACGAAATCATCCAAAAAATTGGACGAGTAGGGTGTCGTTTAATGCAGGCTCCCAGTTATTCTTACGTAATAATCCACGCAGCTTCAAGAATAATAAACCCGTAACAAAATTGCGCCCCAAACGGGTGAATCTCATAGTAATGAATCAAAAACAAGATCATTGCAAACCATGTGAAGCAATCCCTCTTTCAATAAAGATTGCTCTGTCGTTTTGCTTCTCGCAATTGATGCTTTATTCCTTAGAGGTTGTCTTAATTTTGTTCACATTACTTTGAGATTCATCCGCCCCAAAGAGATCCCCATTGTCTTTCTTTTTTGATCGTTTTTATTATTATAACGTTATTGAGCAGATAACAAGTTACCATCATTAATCATGGTGTTTTCATACAAACGTACCATCGATTGGTTTAAAAGGGATGCCAAGCGTAGGGTATAATCCGGTATTATAGTTCTGCGAACTCATGATGATTGGGAAAACCTGATGAATAGCTGCGTGAATATAGGTTACAGCTAGTCGAACGGGATAAAGATAACGGATGATTCCATTAGTAATTTTATGAGCAAGCAGGGGATATAGATTATATGGTTTTGATAATGATTAGTGGATACGTAATCCTAGAACCGAGGATGTATGGGTATCTCATTCTGATAGGAGTGATCCTTGTTTTATCGGGATTTGTTTTGGGTTTAGCATACCAGCTGCATAAAAAGAAAAAGAATTGTGCCAATTTGGAGAAACACTATAATCAAATTCAAATCTTGCTTGATGTAATTCCAGCACCGCTATTTATTAAAAATCGAGCGGGACAGTATCAAACGGTGAATCAAGTATTTGCCGATGTGATTCTTGGGATGAAAAAGCACTGCATCCTTGGCAAAACGCTGTTTGAACTAACCGAATCCATCCCCTCGGATTTGGCATCCATTTACAGTCAGAAGGATCAAGAATTGTTTACAACAGGTGGAGTTCAGGATTACATTGCCCCGGTGAAGTGTGCTGATAACCAAAAACGGAATTTTCATTTCTATAAAACCATATTTGATGATCTGAATACAAACGAAAAGGGTATCATTGGTATTATGTTTGATTTATCCTCGTTAGAGGAAAAGGAAGCGGAAATCCGTGCATCCGAAAAACGTTACCGAGCCGTGTTTGATCATTCACCGATTGCCATGCTGGAAATAGATCTATCGGAGCTGTTTCCCCAGCTGGACGCATTGCGAAATGAAAACCACACCCTGATGGAGCTCGATCTGGAGAATCCAGATACCATAATGGAAATATTAAACCGCTTGCAGGTCACTCAGGTGAACGAGCAGGCACGGATTCTGTATCAAGCCACCAGTAAGAATCAACTAACAGGCTCGTTAGTTGAGCTCTTTAATCAAATCTCAACACCCCACAATGTAGAAAAGTTCCTCACTACCTTCAAAACCTTTCTTTCAGAGGAGCGTTCGTTTGAAACCGAAGTTGAGCAGCGTACATTTAATAATGAACCGCGCTCCTGCTGGTTAAAATTTTCGATGATCCCCCATTTGCAGATGATTAATCTGAGTGTTATTGATCTTACCAAAGTCCGTACCGTTGAAAAGCAGTTGGAACGTGTGAATGCTGAACTTCATGATTTTGCATTTGTCATTTCCCATGATCTCAAAGCCCCACTCAAATCCATTAACGCCCTCATCCACTGGATTCGAGAAGATTTTGCGATGAAGGTGGAAGAACAGGAACGGGAGATGTTTGATATGCTGGCAGATCAGACCAAGCGGATGCATGCATTAATTGAAGGGGTTTTGCAATATTCTCGTGCTGGAAATCAAGAAGAACAGGAAGAACCGATTGATTTAAATCAATTAGTAGAA
>CAYPZJ010000455.1:0-4239 GCA_964414635.1 uncultured Spirochaetia bacterium | reverse complement strand
CACGAAGAAGCGGGAACCATCGTTTATCCATCGTTATCAAGTTTATCAAGCCGTGCGGCTTGGTTTTTTATCGCGTTTGTAAACTGGATTGCAGCCGGATTAGAATGGCTGCTCTTTTTTATTAATTCTTACATTGGATCATTTGGAGTCAGTTTAATCATTATCACACTTTTACTCAAAGTGATTTTTCATCCATTCATTGCGAAGGGAATGAAAGCCAATCAAAAACTTCGTGCAATCCAACCTAAAATTAAAGAATTGCAAGAACGGTACAAGAACGACAAAGAACAACTTCAAAAAAACATGTCCCAATTATACATGAAAGAGAAGGTTAATCCATTGGGAGGATGTCTCCCAATGCTTGTTCAACTCCCGATATTCTACGCCTTATGGTTGTTGTTTCCATTTTTAAGCGAATTACGCAATGCCCAGTTTCTCTGGATACAGGATCTCTCTTCTCCCGATACCGTTAAGTATCTCCCATTCTGGCCCCACCATTTGAATATTCTACCCTTTGTGATGACAATCACTTCCTTTCTCCAAACCAAATTAACTCCAACCATGACTGGTGGGATGGGAGGAGGAGGCGATAGCGGGCAAGCAGCTATGACACAAAAACTCATGTTGTATGTCATGCCTGTGCTCTTTCTATTTATTTTCTATAACATGCCTTCAGGGATGGTATTGTATTGGACAATCCAAAATATCTTGCAAGTAGGGCATCAATACTATTTAAATCGCAAAGTGCTACCACAAGACACCTCTTCTAATGGAGATAATAAGGTGGTAGATATGGATGAAAAAGAAAAACAAGCCAAAAAGAAGACATCATCCTCCAAGAATAAAAAAGAACCAAAGAAAAAGAAGAAAAAGAGCATGCTTCAACAATTTAAGGAACGATATCCTGAATATTACGATATGCAACGGCGCTCCTCCCAAAAACAATCCAGTATAAAACGCAAGAAAAAGAAACGTTGAGGAGAAAATTATTATGATGATGCAAGAGTTTGAAGGTAAAAACCGAGAAGAGGCGATTAAAAAAGCCATAGAAATGCTAGAAATCCCAGAAGAGGAGCTACAAATTGAATATTTAGATGATGGGAAAGCGGGTTTTTTCGGATTCCGGGGTGGGCGCCCTGCTCGGATACGCGTGTATTATGAAGAAGTAGAAAGCTCCTTTTCCAGAAAAGCGCGAAGCTTTGTACAAGGATTATTGGAACGGCTGGGACTAAACCCAGATATAACATATGCGAAAGAAGAGAAGGAAACCCTTTTCATTAAGATATCTTGTGATTCTTCCGGACTTGTTATTGGCAAAAAGGGGAAAAACCTGGAAGCCATTCAATTCCTGGTGAATGTTGTGATGAATAAAGATAAAGAGCAATGGAAAAAAATAATTTTAGATATCGAAGGGTATCGATCCAAACGAGAGGAATCCATCAAGCGATTAGCCTTGCGAACCGCCAGCATAGTTAGAAAAACCCATAATTCTCGATTGCTTGACACAATGAATCCATATGAACGACGATTGGTTCATGTTACATTGCAGGATTTCAATGATGTTGAAACAAAAAGTGAAGGGGAAGGATTATACAAAAAAGTACGGATTATTCCAACCGGTGGGGGAGGACGCAAATAGCCTGTTGTACAGGCTGTCTAATCCTGTTTGAATTGATGGGATAAAACATAGGGCAATCAATAAATTGCCCTACCTAGCGTTTTCTATATAAGTGTCTATGGCATCCATTTATGAATTTGACACCATCGTTGCACTCGCCACACCACCGGGTCGAAGTGCAATTGCCATTCTTCGCATAAGTGGCTCCAAGAGTCTTCAAATTGCACGTCAATTATGCAATAACACCACGTGGGAACCTCACCCAAATGTGTGTTACCATCGTCAGATTTGCCATCCATTTACAAAGCAAGTCTTAGATGATGGTATCCTTATTTTTTTTCAAGCCCCCCGTAGCTATACGGGAGAAATGATGCTGGAAATTCATTGCCATGGAAATCCCATGGTTATTCAGCAAATTCGGACTGTTCTTTCCCAAATGCAAATACGAACCGCCTCTCCTGGTGAATTTACGCGACGTGCTTTTCTTAATGGCAAATTGGACCTATCCCAAGCAGAAGCTATTAATGAAATTATTCAAGCGACTAACCCGTTAGGGGTTCATTTTGCACTGGAAAAATTAAATCAAAAATTATCGGGATATATCCATCCTATAAAAACTGTTCTAAAAGAAGAACTGAAAAAGATAGAGGCTGCAATCGATCATCCAGAAGAAGAAGACGTTTCACATTTGTTTGATTCAACCAGTCTTATAAAAAAACTGGAGCAACAACATCATCACATGCAACGGTTAATGCAGCAACAGCAACAAACGCGCACATTACAAGCAGGAATCCATGTTGTTCTAATTGGCAAAACAAATGTGGGAAAATCCAGTCTATTCAATGCGCTACTCGATGATGATCGAGCAATTGTAACGGATCAACCAGGAACAACCCGAGATTTTTTAATGGGTTCTATTGTAATAGATCAATTTCCAATTATACTCATCGATACAGCAGGATTCCATGCTTTTGCAACCAATGAAGTTGAACAGCTAGGCATACAGCGAGCGAAGGATCAACTCAACCAAGCGGATGGAATCATCTGGTTAATCGATCTCAGTCGATCGTATGACAAAGATGATGAAGAAATCCTCAACTTGCTAAACCAAGTATATGCTCACAAACCCCTTTGCATAATCGGCAATAAAAAGGATCTGCCTCGTCATTGTACATTACCTAAATCGCTTTCCGTAAAGCCCATCTTTTTGTCACTTGTACACAACTGTGATCTACACTTGATTTATAATTGGATAGAACAATTTATCCCGCAGCTGGATACTCAAACTGGGGATGCGTTAATATTATTAAACGATCGGCAAGTCAGGGTATTGGAGCGAGGGCAACGACATCTTCAGCAAACCATTCAGGCAGTGCAAAACAATCTTCCTCTCGATATGGTAGCCCAGGATGTATGGGATTGTGTACGTGCATTGGACGAAGTTACGGGTGAAACGGTAGCGGACGAAATATTGAATGGGATTTTTGATACTTTCTGTATTGGAAAATAGGGATCGTGAATTATCCTGTAACAGCCAAATTAATTTTAAATACACCAAATATGGTACTCATTTCAACCACGATGGTTTGTTTTTCTTTAGGAATCAACTCCACTTCCTTTCCAAATGTAAGAATGGGTGGGGTAATATTACATTCATACCCATACTTTTGTAACATGGTAATAGCTCGACCGGATATTAAATTGGTCAACTCCATCATAGCCGATTCAAGTAGCTGCTGGATTTCCTCCGGCGTTCCCATAGAAATCAAGCTTTTTTCAATCATCCGTGTGGAAATGCGCATGGTGACCCCCCTGGACAATTCATAGACAATCTTTCCGTTTACATCCCCAAAAATTTCTAAATGTATTTGGATCCCACCGGTACTGTTTCTACCCTTCCGAAGATAAATGTTTTTCCGTTTGACTTGAAGATCGGTGGTTTGTCGAATAATATATACGGCGGATGTAATAAAGGGGTTTACATACCGATAATCAATGTGATTTTGGTGATTTTTGTTCAAACCAAAATCCTCCCTTATCATTATCGTGTGGAGCTGGTGAAGGTTAAAGAAAAAAGGAAAGCTGGTTATTAAAATCGACCATCGCTTACCCCAAACATGGGAAAACTAGCCCCTATCCGAACCGATTTTGGAAATAAGGACCTTGAAAAGGAGCGTAGTTATGAAACAAATAGGAATTATACTAACCTTATGCATCCTCGCAGCAGGATACGGTTATTCACAAACGGTACAGACATACACCCTTATGAGTGGAAATGAAAGCCAGCGCGGTTTTTTTCTTGATGAAAATGTATTTATAACATCATTTGTGGAAAATGATCGCTATGTATCCATTATCCTTCAAGATACGCAACGACTCCGCGGGAGAGTATGGTTAGCTGATCCCAATCGCAATATTGCTTTAGTAGGAACCAACCGAAGAGGATTCCCCAAAACAATTTTGAAACCCACCTCATTCGTATCCCTGGCGAACGAAACCGTATTCCTAGCACGGACAACCGAGGGCGATCCCCGAATGGAATTAAAAATCAGGGGTTCTTATCCTCATTTCAATTTTTATCGATTCCCATGTTACCCATTGTATCACCATGTAAATGAAGT
>CAYPZJ010000454.1:0-4240 GCA_964414635.1 uncultured Spirochaetia bacterium | reverse complement strand
TATTACTGGAAAGTATAATGCACCTGAACCAACCATTTCCCAAGATTCTTATTCTCAGAATTATCGAACCGGTGAACAAATAACACCCATTAATATTCAGTTTCTACATTTGGATAGGGAACGTGGAACCATCGAAATTGAATACAACCAAAATCCATTGCAGGAACATGGGTTAAGTATATATTCTCATATTATGGGTGAGAACAATCATTTTACGATATATTTAAGCACGGTAACGTATAGCAATGCATGCCGAGTACAAACCGCATCGATTATTTCAGGAGAACGAACTTCGGCTGGGGATCTTCGGCACGTACAATGGGCTACCACCGTGTTATCTCGTTCGGGGGATTGTTTGAATACGCTTCCGGAAAGTGCGGTCAATCTTATTGAAGCTGATTTTATTAATCTTGATGAAGAACAAGCGGTTGATTTTATAGTAGAAACTCCAGAAGAAAATAGCGAGGATGTACCAACCGAAACTGAAGATGCTTCCTCTGCAGAAGGAACAGAAGATGAATCGACAGAAACAGATATGGAAGCTGAAATCCACTTTGATGCCGCAATTGGGATTGAATAAGTAGGACCATGCGATGAATCTTCCGCCTCTTGTGTTAATTATCTTCGCAGTTGCAATTGTTAGCAATGCTGTCGCCAATATTCTTATGGGAATTGGAATGAAAGGGAAAAGCCTGAAGGGAGTAAGTATTGGACAGGTTTTCACGGATATTGTATTGACAGTTCCTTTTATTACGGGCGTTACCAGTTTTGGTATTGCACTCATCGCGTATAATTACGTGCTTTCTCATATTCCCCTTTCAATGGCGTATCCTATTATGACCACGTTGGGATTTATGATTGTAATATTGGTAACTCATCTAACCATGGGAGAGATGCTTCATTGGCAGCAATGGATCGGAGTGGTTTTAATTTTGGGAGGTGTCTGGCTCGTGGCTAGTCGGATTGGATAGTGTTATGGAGGATTCACATTGGATTAATCGCGTGGGTAATGGGGATTACCTGGAGGAAAGTGGAACACGTCAACTATTGATTATTGCCGGTCCATGTGTAATTGAGGGGAGGGAATTTGCTCTTGAAACGGCCCATGCATTAAGTACAATCGCAACGAAAAATCAAGCTCGCTTGGTTTTTAAGGCATCCTATGATAAAGCGAATCGAACCTCCCACAATTCATTCCGTGGGGTCGGATTAGATACGGGATTAACAATCCTGGATGAGATTAAATCCACCTATCATATTCCCATTACAAGTGATGTACACGGAACGGAAGAAGTAGGACCTGCTTCGGAAGTATTAGATATCATTCAAATCCCTGCGTTTTTATCCCGCCAGACGGATCTAATCCAAGCTAGTGCCAAGACTGGTGCCATTATCAATGTGAAAAAAGGGCAATTTCTGTCCCCATGGGATATGAAACAAACGGTTGAGAAGATACGCTCCACGGGAAACGAGCGAGCTTTATTGACCGAGCGCGGGACGTTTTTTGGTTATCAGAATCTCGTGAATGATTTCCGGTGTGTACCGATTATGAAGCAGTTTGCACCCGTCTTATTCGATATTACACATAGCGTGCAGGTGCCTGGAGGAATGGGAACCATGTCCGGCGGAGAACGGAAATACATCCCCATGTTAGCCAAGGCAGCCGTAGCAAGTGGGGTGTATGGTATTTTTATGGAAACGCATCCCGATCCTACCCATGCAAAATCTGATGCGTTTACTCAGTTCCCTTTAGATTTGTTTGAAAAATTGTTACAAGAAATGTTGGGTATTTTTTCGATTTGTAGTCAGTATGAAATGAATTGGGAAGCGCTTTTGAAGCCTTATGAGATTAATGTGGAGAGCTAGATTAAGGAGTACGTTTCATGGACGAAGTAAAAATTGATTTTTTGATGTATGTTATGTCTTTACAGAATGAAGTGTTAATACATTTAGGGAAGTTGCAGAATCCCTTTACAGGTCAAACTGAGATCAATCTTCCTTTAGCACGCATCCAGATAGATATCTTAAAGCTGTTGGAAGAAAAAACCCAGGGGAATTTGACTCAGGAAGAAGCAATCCTGTTAAAAAATGCGTTGTCTTCCCTTCAACTAAACTATGTTGAGGTGGTAAAAGCACAAGGGGAGCAATCGGAAGCACCGAAGGAGTAACATGTGGAAGTACTTCCAGATAAATCGATCCGGATCGTTAAAATAGGAAATGAAGCACTGATAAAAAAAAGCGATCCCATCACTGAATTTGACGAAAATCTTGCAAATCTAGCAGATGATATGTACGAAACTATGCTAGATAATGATGGTATTGGTTTGGCAGCACCACAGATTGGTGTGAATATTCGTTTTTTTGTGGTGGATACGCAGGAAAAAGATGGTATTGGACGGTTAAACCTGTGTAATCCTAAGATAACGTACAAATCAGATGATCAGGTGAGTATGACAGAAGGGTGTCTCTCTGTTCCTGGTGTATATTTACCTGTAACACGCCCAGTCACGATAAAAGTTGAATTTCAGAAGCTCAATGGTAAAACAATAACCATGACTGCTACAGGCTTATTGGCTCGGGTGATACAACATGAGATGGATCACTTGGATGGGGAAATCTTTTTGGATCTGGTAACCGACAAACAAGCATTGGAATCGGAACAGAAGAATATTACCCAGATTCGGGAAGAGGAAACGGCATATGTGAATCGATTTGCAACAACATGAAACCAAGAGTGATTTTTATGGGAACGCCACTGATGGTAGTTCCTACAGTTGAAGCGATATACAATACAGCGGAACTGGTGGCAGTGTTTTCTGCTCCTGATAAAGAGGGACATCGAGGGAAGAGGCTGATTTGCCCCTTTCCAGCCCAATTTGCAAGGGAGCATAATATCCCTTGTTTTCAACCCATAAGTTTGAAAGACGAAACCGTTGTTCGTTCCATAGAAGAGCTGAAACCCGATTTAATTATTGTGTATGCATATGGATACATCCTGCCCCAAACAATTCTTGATATCCCACAGTGGGCAGCACTAAATTACCATTGTTCGTTGCTACCGAAATATAGGGGAGCTTCCCCCATTCAGTCCGCTTTGTTGAACGGTGATATAGAAACAGGAATTTCTGTACAGCGGATGGTATTTAAATTGGATGCGGGTCCCCTAGTATTATCAAAGACTATTCCAATTGAGTCGGAGGATGACTTTTTATCCCTTTGTGAGAAGACTTCCAAGTTGAATGCAGAACTAACACCTACCATCATACGGCTTTACCAGGAAAATCAGGTTGTAGAAATCCCGCAGGATGAGACGCAGGCTACCTATTGCACAAAGATAAAGAAACAGGATGGATGTATTAATTGGAACCAAAGCGCAACACAAATCTATAATCAAATCCGTGCATTTGCGGGATGGCCTCAATGCTTTACTTATTGGAATAAGAAAGTCCTAAAAATTCTACGGGCAGGTATCATTCATCCTTCGGATTGTTCGAATTCTGATGAATCCGTTCCAGGAGAGGTTTTGGAAGCAAATAAGCAAGGTTTGATGATTCAGACAGGATCAGGAGTGCTTTCTATTCAAATGGTGCAATTGGAAAATAAAAAAGCTATGGACTACCGTAGTTTTCTCAATGGATACCCTATAGAAAAAGGAACCGTATTAAAGTATGAACCAATATGATCCAGCTCAACATACACCCGTATCCCAATCCCATGATTCAGAAGAGAAGCCGGTTGGTCCCTTTCGGGGACCGGTTTTGCTCAGTTCTTTTTTTCGATTGTTTTTATTTTTTGCAATCATTTTACTCGGAATGATAGCGATTGCTTGGGGAACACTAAATCATATCCAAAGCAATGAGGAAGAACTTACTGTTCCTGATGTGGTTGGGATGGACATCTTTTCAGCATATGATACGCTGGCGCAGTTTCAGATGGGGATTAAACTCATCGCAGTAAATCGAGATTTTACATCTGATAGGGGAGCCACGGATCCCCAAACGCTGTTATTACCAAAGTATTCAGTAGTATCACAGCATCCAGAAGCAGGTATGAATGTCAAAGAAGGTCGTCAGATCGCATTACGGATTAATCTACCCCAGGCACACAGAGAAGTTCCTAACCTGGTAGGGAAGCCGCTTAACAAGGTTTTACCTTTTTTATCCGATGAACAGGTACGGGATATAGTTTTTTTTCAGCCTGGAGAAATCAAATATGTATATGCAACCGAGCCTGTTGGCGT
>CAYPZJ010000453.1:0-4252 GCA_964414635.1 uncultured Spirochaetia bacterium | reverse complement strand
ATTCGGGGGTAGTATCCATACTGGATTGTTTTTGCTTCACTCTCCCGATGGGATTCATTGGGAAAAGACGCAGCAAGATGCAGTTTTTAGCGAAGGAGCGTTTGATTCCCAAAACATAGGCTTCTGGTCAGAAACGGAACAATTGTATCGCTTATACTTCCGAACGTGGACGGAGGGGGATTTTCACGGGTACCGAACCATCAGTACCGCGGTGTCAGACGATTTATTCCATTGGCGCAATACTGCATTTATCGATATGGGAGATGCACCTTTAGAACACCTGTATACCAACCAAACCCAACCATATTTCCGTGCACCACATATCTATGTAGCGCTTCCCATGCGTTTCATACCTGGTCGGAGAGTCTTAACGCCCGAACAAACCCAGAAGCTGGGTGTGCATGCTAAATACCAGAGTGATTGTGCAGAAGCCGCGTTGATGACGAGCCGTGATGGTATCACCTTTGATCGCCCCTTCCTTCAAGGTTTTATTCGCCCTGGCACTGATCTGGGGAATTGGGCATCCAGAGCGGGGATAACTGCTTGCGGTATAATACAGACAGATTTTGATGAAATTTCAATCTATAAACAAGCTCATTATGCACAGGAAAGCGCTCATCTGTTACGCTTCACCCTACGGCTGGATGGGTTTGCGTCACTTCATGCGGATTATACCACTGGTACTTGCGTTACTAAACCTTTTATTTTGGAAGGAACGAACCTTACTGTGAATTTCGCTACGGGGGCTTCGGGACATGTGCGTATCGAGGTGTTAAAACCCGATGGGGCGGGTATGGATGGGTATTATGGGGATCAGGCTGTTCCAATCATTGGTGACATGATTCAGCGTACGGTCACATGGGAATCAGGGGATTCATTAGAACCACTTTTGGGACAATCCATCCGATTGAGAATATCCATGAAGGATGCAGATCTGTATGCCATCCAATTTCATAAGTGAGATCGGACGTGTTCTTTCTTCAGAAGGAAGTTAGCAGGTTTAGATGCAGTGGGAAATGCAAATGAGAACCGCCTATTCGAGTCGAAGTTTTTTTGCCTTCATCCCGCATTCCATGTATTTTTTGACGAGTTCTTGTAATCGCTGTTGATACGTGGCGTTAAACTGGTGTACCGGTTTTTTTTCAGCAAGAGCAGTTGCCTCAAACAACAAGGGTTGTAATTGTTCTTTGGCAAAAGCATCTTGTTCTTCTTTGGGTATGTTTGCCATTTCATCTACTTTCAGGCAGTATGTTGTGATAATTGATTCGTACCGATCAAGATACTTTTCAACAGGGAATTCGTCGGTTTGATCCGTTGAAACATGACTGGGAGTCGATTCCTTAGTTGGGATGGTGTTTTCTATCCTGTTCGATTCGATCGAAGGTGGTGTGCTATCGGTTTGTCTTAGCTGGTGTGTAGGTGTTCTATTTGACTGGGGTTCTACCATTTGTTGGGTGGTTTGATCCTCATTGTTTTGAATAGTTGTTTTATCTTTCTGTTTTGTTGTACAGGACAGCACAACAATAACCAATAGTATAGCAACTAAACATATTATGCAAGATTGGTGAATGCTTGATTTGTTCATAAAATTAAAAGGATTCATGTCAGCTCCTTGGTGAAAAGAAGTGATTAATCTGCCAGAATATAATATGGATCGTACCTCGAAACAACCTAGGATAAGGTAGGGGGCATTTTATTCTATCGAATATTATATTATACTCACAAGTGTTCTATTTGGGTATGGGGAAGTATCTTCCCAAATAATCAAGTAGGACTTTGACTATTGTAATTGAAGTATTGTCAACGCCACCAGACAACGTGCTGGTATACCAGAACCTACTAAAGGACGGATTATGCCAAAGACATCATTGATAAAAAAAATCATTGAGCACCTAGAATCACTTCCACCAAAAAAAGAAAGCACCTTCACGATTCCTGGAGCATGGCTTCAAAAAGTTGATGATGAATACGTCCCCAATGCCCCCGATATCCTTACGATCAATCCCGTTCCGTTCTATATCAGAAGATTGCATGCAATAATGGAACATAACGAACCGCAAAAAAATTATCGTAACTCCCTTGGGACATTGCATGGAGAAGACGCGGGTGGAACTTGGATTCGTTCAGCGCGAATTTATGCATTATATGTACGTACCTTTACAGCATGGGATCACGATCAAGACGGTGAATTAGGTGGTATGAAAAAGGACATTACCTTAAATAAAAAGGGGTATCGGGAAACAGGAACCTTCTTAAAAACCCTGATGATGTTACCCTATATTAAGCACCTGGGATGCAATACGATCTATTTACTTCCCGTAAGCCTAAACGATCGGGTTAACCAAAAAGGGGAATTACCTTCACCCTATGCACAGAAAGATCCATTTCAAATTGAACCGAGTCTGGGTGATCCGCTTTCGGGATTATCGGCGGAAGATGAATTCAAAGCGCTTGTTGAAGGGGCACATCGCTTAGATATGCGCGTCATGCTTGATTTTATTTTTAGAACAGCATCGAAAGCGTCGAGTTGGATAGAGCAACATCCGGACTGGTTTTATTGGATTGAAAAGGATCGGGAATATGAATTTTCACCGCCTTATTTTTCAGATGATCAGCTGCAGGAAATTCGCCAAAGGGTGGAAATCGAAAAAGATTTTACCAATCTGATTGAGCCGGATGAGGAATACCGTAGTTTATTCAGTTCCCCCCCTCTCCCTGAGGAAATCAAATTGAAAAGCAAACAAAGCGGATATGAAGCAACCGTAAATCAGAAGAAAGTAGTTATCCCTGGGGCGTTTGCCGATTGGCCACCGGATGATATTCAACCACCTTGGTCTGATGTAACCTACCTTAAGCTATATACGGACCCCCAATTTAATTATGTGGCATATAATACCGTTCGGATGTATGATACCCGTATTAAAAAGAAAAATAAAGCGCTTTGGGATATGCTTGAATCGATCATCCCCTATTATCAAGAAACGTTTGGTATTGATGGGGCACGAATCGATATGGGGCATGCTTTACCGGATGAATTGGAGCGAGGGATTATAAAGAAAGCACGTACAGTTGATCCTTCATTTGCGTTTTTATCCGAAGATTTCAATCCGCGTAACCCTCATGCATTAGAACAAGGATACGATGCTTTATGGGCGAGTAGTTGGTATATGCAGTGTCGCCATGCAGACGAGAGTGAAGGTGGTTTAGTAAATCGATTTGTTGAATTTATGGAAGAATTACCAGATAATGAATTACCAGTGCTTGGAACACCAGAAACGTTTGATACTCCTCGGGCTATCACCCGAGCGGGAGGAAAAGTATTTGCACGATTAGCCATGAGTCTTAACGGAGTGCTCCCCCATGTAATACCATTCATCCCTGCAGGGATGGAATTTTTTGAGGATCAACCTTGCAATTTGGGATTAGACTTTACAGAAGAATACATCCAGAATTTTCGTGGGAAGCTCGCTTTTTTCAATCGAACACGCTTGAGTTGGAATTTGGAGGGGATGCAGGACGAAATACGGAAAATTTATGGGTTGCGAGAGATCTTTGAAAATTTTTTTGCAGGAAAAGATACAATTTTCCAACCGATTCCTGCCGGTTCGACTGATCTGTATTCATTCATCCTTGCCCAACCCAATCATGAAGATTTCATCTGGGTAATGGTCAACTTTAGTTTGGAGCATCCCTCAATAATCGAAAGCGAGCTCCCCATTATGGGTGATGAACCCTATCTTCTGGAAAATTTATTGCAACAGAATGAAACACTACCGGATGATGCATTTATCGATGAAGTACTGGAACCTGGGGAGGTTCGACTGTATCGTCTCCATCAAGAACGAGATGGAGATGAATCCTACGATTTTTAATGAGCGGATGAATCCTGTCATGAGGAAACACACCTGAGCTATTTTGGAATAAAGCAAAGCAATCTCATTTAGGAAAACGAGCGCTTCGGCTTTTTGTGCCACGTAATGACCATGTTTCATTTACGGGAAATTCATCCTTAACTGAGAGAATAACTTGAAATTTTCAGAAAGCATGATTATTTTGCTTACCGGTAAGAGCTGTTGTTCGATGGAACTATTCGAAGCCTTGCGTATGAGCTAGAGTGAAAAGGAGATTGATATATGAAAAAATGGACAACTATTGCTATTATGATACTCTTTGTGTTTACCACTGTTGGAACACTCTTTGCTAAAACAGATTTTCGGGGTATTGTTGCGGGGGTTAATGTAGAAGAAGAAAC
>CAYPZJ010000452.1:0-4254 GCA_964414635.1 uncultured Spirochaetia bacterium | reverse complement strand
CTGTAGAATTATTTTCCAACGTGAAAACATGGCTTTGATTAGTTCCGATGGATACGGCACCATAATCATAGACTAATCCATCCGCAATTAATGTAAATCCGGTTCCTGTCACATTTAATGTAATGGTCTGTACTTGCTCTCCATCGTTGTAATTTAACTCCACGGTGTCTGAAAAAGAGCCATCGCTAATTGGTGAAAACACAACCGTAAAATAACAGGATTGACCAGAAAGTAGCGAATAAGCACACGTTCCTCCCGATCCTACAAAAGAACCTTCCTTGAAAGAAAATGGAGCGGTCAAACCACCGACATCCTGAATCTCAATCGCAGTTCCTCCGCCTTCATTGGTCATAATAAAACTATATTCCACTTCGTTTCCTAATGGTGTATCAGGAAACGTATAACTGGCGCCATCCACCAATATTAAATCTGCTACTCCATCTAATGTGGAGCTGGAAGAACTACTTATGCTACTCGAATCACTACTGCTTGTTTCAGTAAAACTACTCGCAGTTGAAGAATAATTTTCAACAGGTAATTCATACAATCCACGACAAGCTAAACCGATCAATCCAAGCAGGATCAAAGCACTGAATAAAATTATACCTATCTCTTTTGTTTTCATATCATAAACCTTTCCGATCGTTTCTTGAGGTTTGAGTTACTCCAAACCTTCTATCACTTCTACATTCTCTAGATGAAGAGCCTGTATTAAAACAATATTCCTGCTTTAAATAAACCACAGATACCCAGATGAGATAATTGTCCAGAATAACCTACATTTCCCTGCACCTCCCCACGTATTACAAAATCCAAGTTGGACTGTTCCATTAAATATACCTGGAAATATATCCCTAAACGTCCCACTAAGCCCATCTGGGATTGGTTTTCTGGGACTTGTTCCCCTACTTGATTTTGCACAATACGAATATGACTCTGAACCATCCCCATTAATAAGCGCTCACCGATCTCTGCGAATTTCTCTTTCAATTTAAACCGATATGCTAAACCAACCCCTACTAAGGCATCCCACGTAATCACATGTGTAACCGTCGCATACGAAGGTGCATTTTCACCTGCATCCACTCGCTCCTTCGTAAAGATAGGGACTTCCTGAAAAGCATGATTTATCCCCACATCCGATGTGATAAACCCCATTACACGCTCTCCCAAATGTGGTAGAAAGAAAAAGTTAAAGCTCAGTGTCCCATTGATGGCTGGTACAAAAAATCCAGTATATGTATAACCTTCATCTGAATCTGTCACAATCTCCTTATTAGCAATTTCAAAGCGATTTCCAGATCCAATACCCACCGAAAGAAATAACCCAAAACGACGATTAAATGGAGGGAATGTCGATTTAGGTGGCGTTGTTGGCTGCGTTATCGGTTGCTCTACTTCAGCTTGATAGGTAATTTCTTGTTGTTCTTCATCCTCTTCCGTTTGCTCAGGCACGTGTTCCAACACGGGTTCTAGTGGGTTTTCACTCGGTTGTATTTCAGGTTCTGATTCAACCACAGGGGGATCAATACTTGTTATCTGAGGGATGGGTTCTGGCTCGGGTTCTTCAGATATCACAGGCTCTGACGGGATTTCAGGTTCTGGAATTGGTTCCCGTTTGTGTGGAGGAATATGGGCTTGAATAAAATATGCTAACGTTTGTTTAACCCCTTCTTCTCCACTGAATGAAAAATCCATGGTATCAGCAATTTCAAGCTGAGCTCGATCAAACAACGTAATGTGTCCCTGATACACATAACTATCATAGGTAATCATCCCTTGAACTGGTACAATCTCAATTTCTAAAGTCAATAAATAATGGGAATCCGTATATTGTATGAGGGAACGGATTAATTCAGATGGGTGATTCAGTTGACCGAACAAGGTTTCCAATTCTTTATTGATACCAGTATGCGGGCGAGGAATCAATTCAGACGTATACTCAATAGGCTCCATTTGCGCTTGTAGCACATTTAAAAATTGGGTTATAAGAACGTGATATTTCATAGAAGGATAGGTATATATTGTGTCTTCGAATTGGATAAGGGTTACAAATGAGATGCGTTTGTCGATGGCTTCAAGATCAAATTCAATCTGATAACCAGTCTTGCCCTCCTCTATACCAATAGGACGAGGTTGGGCGTCTATAATAGATGGAATAAAAAAAACAACAAGCAAGCATAAAACAGGGAGGATGGAACAGTGGGGATACTTATTTCCAAACCATAATATATTCATCATAGATAGCTCCCTAACAGATCATGGAATAGAAAATAACACATGTCGGTAAATAATAAAACCCTTTTCTGCATTTTAATGTATTTTTGATATTCGCTGTGTTTTCAGCTTCATATAGCTAGCCACAAAATAAGACTACCTCCCAAAAACCACGCCAAAATCGTCATGACGAGGAGTGTAACCCAGAAGCAATCTGAGCATATACGATAGATTCATCATTCTTTTCCTTGAAAAAATAAAAATTCAGGCTATATTCTAAGAGGGAGAGCTTGTCTGCGTATGAAACAATCAGGAATTGCTGTTCTGCTAGGAATCATAGTCCTTCTCTTTGTGGTACTAAGTTGTATTCAGGTAAAGGATTTTGGTACACTACCTTATGATCCTTCAAATACATCGTTAACCTATTCCATTCCTTGGAAAGAAACATTTCATCAAGAAACCAGTACTTACACCGGGGGTGGTGGATCTGGTGGGGATGGAGGTGCACCTGATTTGAGTGTTTCGAATTTATGGGTGTATGAACGGGATACGGGAAGTAATGAGATTGATATCTATGAGGAGTACCAACAATTAGCCGGATTCAGCGTAACGGTTTCCAATTTGGGTGATGTGCCCATTGAACCTATGGGATCCGTATCGGTTCGATTCTACCTTTCTGAATCCGACACGTACGGGGAATTAGATATAGGTCAGGAAGAATATTTTATGGGGTATGGTAGTGTTCCAGTGGCTGGATTGGAACCAGGGGAATCCAGTGAGTACGAAGGGTATTTTTTTATGGATAAATATGGTTTTCCCAACGGAGAATTTTATGCACACGGGGTTTTTGATTTGGGGAATATGGCAATCCCAGAGGATGAGAATACAAATAATAATGTTGCAACAACCGCTACAAAAGTAATTATTAGCAACTCTGGAGATAAAGAGGATGAAGTCTACATTTTAGCGATTTCGACCCGGGCAAAAAATACGGATACATTTATCATGCTTTTCGATTTTGATATAGCCCCACCACAATATCGTGGTATCGAGAGCTACCCAACCATTGATCGAGCTGTGATCAATACAGATGATCTGAGTGAATACCTTGGATACCCACGGTTTTATGCATTGGCTAGTTATCTGGCTGTTTATTTCAATGATGATTTAGGGGTAGAAGATGCCAATTCCCATTGGAGACGATTTCTTCCTAGAGGGAATGGAGTTGAAGGGGATGATGATGATCGTACTTATTATATCCGTATGCAATTATCACCCAACGGTTTGAGTCAGGACATTGGAAGCTATTCTGCCGTAGTGCATACCCGAGACCATTTCCCTCCTCTTCCTGAAGATGGACATGATCCTGCCAACCTTGCTCCATTATATTCAACAAATGCTGATATTCCACATGGTTCTAATGCAAAAGAACTGGTTATTGATGGGGATGCTTTTCACACAAATTTCTCTGGGATTTCGGATTATGATTGGTATAAAATCGTTCGGCCTTAATTAAACGATTTTGCTCTCATTAATTTTCAAATTGAGGGTCAGATTAAGAAATTCGGTAAAGTGGACTAACGCATAGGATACAAATCCCATTTTTAAATACGAGATAGCAAGTTCCCAACGAAATCGAGCATCCAACGGACGTTCTACCATTAACTCCTCATAAATAAGAATCGCACCTAATTGATTGTTGGTTTTTTGATGGAGTTGCGCTAGTAAATAACGTAGGGCGAAATTGTTGGGTTCCTGTTCAACCAGTGCTTTCAAAATTTGAATTGCAGGGAAATAGGATTCCTCATCGATATACGTGTATACGTCTTCCATAAGGCTTTCTCTATCAAGTACCTCATGCTCACCCCGTGTCCCTTTCGATCCTGAACAGGATTCCAGCATAAGAACTAGTAGAAATATTCCAAGTATGATTATTATAAAAAAGCGTTTCATACATCAAGTATACCATTATTTTTTTAAGGGAACAAGGTGTGCGTATTTTATTTTGGCATTTCCCGTTGGTGATACCACCGCATA
>CAYPZJ010000451.1:0-4271 GCA_964414635.1 uncultured Spirochaetia bacterium | reverse complement strand
TTATAACATATCAGACACAGCTTCCAGCCCCGGTGTTCTGAAAATTCGGGATGGTGTATTTTGAGTATGCTTTCTAACAATCGGAGAGCCTCATACGTTTTTCCTACTTTTTTATAAAGAATCGCTAAGCGTTCGTGGCTTTCAAAAAAAAAGACTGTCGGTTTGGTCAGCCGGGCTTCATTAATAATCCGCTCAAAAATGGGTAAAAACTCACGGCTGTTACCACTCAATTGATATAATTTGGCTTTTTCTATAGAAATCCGCAGTAAATCCTCAATCTGTTCCACGTAGGTTTCTGAATTAGGTTCTGCCATTGCTTTTTCGATTTCATGAATAGCTAGCAATTGATCATAACAGTGTTGTGCGTCCTGATTTTTACTTAAGTGCTTATTATATTCCGCTGCTCGATTATAATATAGTTTCGCTTTGATACTAATTTCTGCATTATAGAAATGCTCTGCAATTGCCATAGCATACGCATCATCCTCTCCATACACGCGTTCGAGCGCTTCTGCTGCAATACGATGGAAATATTGAATTCGTTGTGGCAATTGACGTTTATAAATCGTTTCCTGCATCAGGGTATGTCTGAATTGATATGATCCCGATTCATATGGATCCCACACGCGACGTGTGATCCCTTCCTGGATTAGCTGTGGAACAATCCCTTCCTCCAACAATGTATCTAAAACAGTGATGCGTTCATCATCTTCTGATACCTGTTCAAGTAACGTGAATAATTTCCGATGGATTTGTATCATTTCACGAAGAACAGCTTCCTCAAATATTCTTCCTAATACCGATGCCAACCAAACCAACTCTCGCAATTCTGGTGAAAATTGATCAATTCGAGCATGGATCATTGCTCCAATTTCACGGGGGGAATCCTGTAGTGTTTGCTGTTTAAGGACGATTTGATTCCCCTGGGATAAAATCTGCTGTTGTTCTTTCAAATATAAACAATATTGCTCAACAAACAGTGGATTCCCTAAAGTACGCTCATAGATATGGTATGAGAGGACCGTTTGAGGTGAACCTCCCAATAATTCAGAAATCAGATGGTTTGTAGAATCCGGATCCAATTCCTTAACATGGAATTCACGGATCTCATTAGCTTCCATTAATTCCTGCAAGACCATTTGGGAATCATCTTTTTCTCGCGTCTCAAGTACAAGAATTAATGGCAATGAAGAAAGAATCCGACCCAGTAAGTTAATAATACCTAACGTATCCACATCAATAGATGGCACATCTGGAAACACCAAAAGTGTTCGGCGTGTTAAACAAAGTGCTTTGATGAAAGAAACAAGACTTAATACCATATTATCATACTGAGCCTGTTCATCATAACCGTCCTGTATAACATCGGATTTACGAATACCCAACAATTCTTGTAAAAATAAACGGGCATGGTTCAATTCTGTGATTAATTCCGGTTGGGTTGATTCTACCTGTTTGGTTAACTCATCACTTAACTCCTGAAATCGGCTTTCAAAATCAATTGCTTGCTGATGTGTCTCTTGATAGTCCGAAGGCGTAAAATATAAACGAAGTAATTGCTGTAATGGTCCAAAACTTCGTCTCATCATAGGATCATTATCCAGTTTATAAACGCGCATGTCCAACGCTAATGCTAGCGTACAATGGTTGATTAATCTGGTTTTTCCAATTCCTGCTTCACCATAAACCTGTACCACCCATCCTTGTTCCGAAATCTGTTCCTCTAAAATAAGTTCTTTGAGTCGTTTTACTTCCGTTGTTCTACCCACGAAATTTGTGGATCGATTCGTGATTAAGTTTTGATTAACTGCTTGTAATAATCGAAAGCTAGGGATTGCATGTTGAGAACGATCGTTAGAAGATATCGAAATTGATTCCATCTCATATTTGTTATGAAATAGCTTGTGAATCATCGAATCCACCAAGCATGTTCGGACCTCGGCGGTTTTTGCCAACGCTCTTGATCGTTTCAGTCCTTCTCCATGGGTAAAAAAACGTTTGCCATGTTGTTTTCCTAAAAAACCCGTAAACCCTTTTTCCAGCGCGATCCCTATTTTAATTGGCATTGCTAGTGAATCGAGTAAATCCCTACAATACTGCACGCTTTGATTAAAGCTTGTTTCATAATACCGTGGCGCTCCAAATAACAATGTTATAAAGATACCCTGCGCATCACCAAAATCCTCTAGGGAATATACAAATCCATTATACGTACTCACCGATTCAAGTAGATGCGCTATCTCACTAAGAAGCGTGTCTGCTTTGGAATATTTTATTAGAATAACAGTAACAAAAGCTATTTCTCTAATATCCTGTTCGGCTATTCGTTTTAAAGTATGGGGGGCTCTAAATGGCTTATAATCAACTTCGTCAAGGGAGTAGGGTCTAACCGGCTCTGGTTGAATTGATAAACGGTGTGTCCTATCCAATAAATATACATCTCGTTCCGCTTCTTCTACCTGGGGTTGTAAGTGTTTCAGCTCCTTAAGATATGTATTGGAAATAGAAATCTGGTTGGGTGGTGTTACATGTATAGCATCGTTTACTTGTTGAATAGGCTTGCCCAGAAATAGGTAGGTGAATCTACCATCTATTTGCGGAATGATATACGCAATTTCCCCATATGCCATACTCAGCCTAATATTAAGGGATTGTATATGAGAAAGTCCTAGTTCATGCAATAATGTCCCCAATTTTTCAAACAGCGTGTATGCCGCTTCCATCGAATTATCGATTGGGAGGTTATTGATAAAAAGGACCGTTAGCATATCCCCTTTAAAATCTATCACCTGACCTCCATATTGATCAATTAAGGGAATAGTGGTGGTGTGTATAAGACGAATTAACTCCAGATCCGATTCCAACAAGCGAGTAGCATCATCATTCCTGTGTTCCTTGGTCGAACGATCACTAGACCAGATCGCTTGTATGCAGGTACCAGCGAAATTTCCTGTTATTCGACCCTGTTTATATTGTTCTACTATAAAGGGAGGAACTCCTACTATCATAAATATCCTCAGTATAGCTAATTATGCTTGCAAACTCATAAAGGGTTCATTACTGGAACTATGTTACATGTGTTGCAGCATTATTTTATAGGTAAAAACCTATTCTATTCGGGTATTAGGTCATTTCCTTCCCTATTAATATAGCGAAAAGATTGTAAATGCCATAATGATTACGTAGGGGTAAGTTGTCAAATTATGCATGCTTACGCTTGATTGAGTCAATAACGTGACCTATATGGAAAAACAATAAAATCGGTACAAAATTCCCACTCATATCAAATTTTGCCCCATTGTCAATAGAGGATAGTTTAAGTATATTTTTATTTCTACATTCGATTTGCAGATAAGTAGCAAAACGATGGATATAAATGAAGCTTGATGTAATACCTTCTTACATAATAGTCCAAATCGTTGTTTGGTAGAAACTACCGTTGTTCTTATTTGCATTAACCAATCAAAGCCGGGGGATTTTATGAAGTATCGTATAACACTTTTATCATGCTTAATTATGATTATTGGTCTTCTTAGTTGTCAAACAGCAACAGACAAGCGTTCCAGTAAGACTACCACAGCCGATTCAATCCAAACACCGAGTATCACGGAATCAATCCATGTTAATTTGGATCAATTATGGATTGGAACAGGAGAACACGAAGACTATATTCTTTATTATGATGATCAGAAAAGGTTTTTATATCGATGGAAACCAGACTACTTTCTTTATGCGAATTATGATAAAACCGATTCCCAATTCGATATGACCATGACCCATGTTATACAAATTGGAGAACCAACTTACAACGTTGCTCCTATCAAACAGGAAGAACGCTGGATTATAGAAAAAAAAGACAATATGGTACTTGCTGTGCGTCATGTCTATAATGGCGAAGAATATGTTGAACACTCCACCATACACTTCCGCCCTCTAATGGAAGCGGAAAAAACAGGTATATATGTACAGATGGTGAAAGATGCCTTAGTAATTGCGGAAACCGAACTGGATGACCAAGAAACCTTACAAAAATTTACGAATATGCTTTCTGATGAAGCATTACGAATAGGAATCCCAATTTCCAATCGAGAGAAATGGGATGAAATTGCCCAGGATCCTGCATTTATACCCATCCAAGAAAAAGCAGATGCTTATCTAGAAACGGAAATACCCGAACTTCCCGACGAATTATATTTAGATTATTCCAAAACAGGGAACCGTACACGATACCAGGAACCACAAAACGTACGACGCTCTATGCTGACCCACCT
>CAYPZJ010000450.1:0-4272 GCA_964414635.1 uncultured Spirochaetia bacterium | reverse complement strand
CGATGGAATCGAATTTCACAAATTCTATCAGGACTTCAACTCCAATAATCTATAACAAAGTAGATCGAACATGTCAATTAAGAATAGGTCTATTCCAGAAACAAATAAGAAAACGCTATACTATATAACTATTCTAATTTGGAAACCCCATATAGCATAGACCATTTGACTCGAGGCATGGGGAATATAGTATAAATATTATATAAATTTACGCTTTCTTATTCGCTTCCATCTTGACTCTGTATCTTTTGAACCATACCTTCCTATTAATAGAATGAGTATAATGAAAATCAATGTAGCGGATACATCAGGTTATTTATACTTCATAAGGAGTACCCATGCAATCTAAAATACAACATTACATGATTCCCTTACTAATTTCAATCCTTTTCAGCTGCATGCTCGTGGGTGTGAGTGGTTGTGGTAGTATGATGAAATCCATGATGGAAAAAAAATGTTTATCCATTATATTAGCACGATGGATTTCGATAAAACCTATACCACCCTAAAAACACGGATTGAAGCGTCTGAACATTGGACTGTTCTTGGAAAATACAATAATCTAGAACAGTAGGCGGATGAAGGTTCTTTTTCATCCTGTTGAGTGCTGTAGGCAGGCGATCATTTAAATGTGTTTCATTTCTACAGTTTCATACACTGTTCCGACATTTTGGTTATATTTTTTAATACAAACAAGATAGCTGGTGTTGAATCGTTCGTTATGGAGTGGAATGATTTTCTTAAAGGAGCGATGCTATGTTGCTACGACTATCCCTACTCAGCTTAAGTGTGCTAATCCTATTGGTTGGTACTCAATCTGCTTATACGAGTTCAATGACCTTTGCCTCGGGGATGTATTCCAACTCGGACATCCAACTTGAGGTTACAAATCGGGTCGCATCCAATCCTCGATTTGCCAATGTTTCGGTGAATATGACATTTACCTTGCAATCCCAACCGAACACTGCAATTCGATCCAACGCATTTGTCATTTTGGAAGATACCGTGTATCATTTTCAACCGGTATCGGACACGTCACAAACGTGTTTCACAACAAGTGAACCTTTGCAAATTCATAAAAATAAGCGACCGGATGCCTTTGTTTTTTGGTTGGTGTATCAAACGTGTAAGCCAGACTCCTGCACAAACTGTCAACCTCTTAAAACCTATCGCATTGGTGTGACGGAGGATCTCAGCGATGATTTTCAAGATGGGACGTTAGCATTTCGCGTCCTGGCTACCGAAGGGCTTGATCTATCCCATTATGATTTGGATGAATCCCACCATGAAAGTGAACCTCGTGATGAAGTAGAATTGACATTACTTCAGTATATGCTGATACGACTTTTTGAATACGGGTTAGGAATATCATCCCAAGATATCCCTATGACGATTACATCCCCAGATCCCGTAACCGAACCAGTCGAACCGAATCAGGCAAGTCGAATTAAAACCATCCATGGGACGGTTATCTTTTCATTATTAGAAGGGGAGCCTTATGTCAATCTGGGTTCTTTAATCTTGAGTCAACCTAATACGTTGATCCTCACCATCCGAGACGTCTCCATTGCGGATGCTTCTTCGGTGCTTATTCGAACGTTTCGTTTTTCTAATATAAAGCGCCTTCCTTATGAATATAGTCTGGATATCAGTGATATTGCATTTACCAGAGGAAGGGTTTACAGTATCAGTGTCCATTTGGATCAAAATAATAATGGAGAGCTAGATCAAGGGGATTTGTTAAATAGCATTCGTCATTCCATTCCCTTCGATGATGCTGAGGGAGACCAGATTGAAATGGATCTGTATATTGGTTTAATCGATTAGAAACAGAACTATACTGGCTTTTGTTGAATTGTTTTTTTAGATTATAGAAGCGAATTCTTTGGGTAGTGTGAAGGGAACGTACCCGATTATCTATAAACGTCTGTGAACGAATCCGAGTGTGGTGATACATACACACGTTGGAACGATATACAATTCCCTAAGTTAGCGGGGATCGTATAATCATTATAAATTATAAAAGGAATCCACATGACAAATCAAGTGTATACCTCTCCAATCCTGCGATACGGTGTGTTTTTTATTTTTTTAATCGTTCTACCTAGCCTGATTCTTCTCCTACCACCTACCGGTTTCAGCCAGTCGGATTGGCGAACACTAAATGAAACCGAGGGAACCGTAGAGATCTCCGTACCGGATCTTTCATCGCTACTTCCCCAGCAAGAACAAGCAGAATATCTACGATCTGATCTTCGATGTGTATCTGTAGCAGTTACGCTTTACGTTACACCTGCTTTTGATCGTGTCAATGCGCTCTATACACCTCCAAAACGATATTCTACAGAAGGGGTTACTATTCTGGAAGAGAATCCTAATAACTCTGTTATGGTAGAATCCGCTCTTGAAGGCGTTCATGTTGCACATATAGAGAAACGAGGATCGTCCTGGGTATGGTATCCGAAAGGGAATACGCCCCTTACGTTTTCATACCGGGTTGAACGCAGTACCATTGGCGTACCCGTATCCATAGAAGTTCCGCAACCCTTGGCTATTCAATCTCATATAGAGATACACTGGCCCGGTGTGAAAGATCAAATTGCTCTGGAGAATGGGGTGGTTACTGATTTTCAAATCCAGCAGGGAACCGGAATTACGTCGGGACATTTATCCGAAGCCTCGTTGATTAACGCATCGATTTTGTCCAAAGGGCAATCTTCCGGTGGACTGGATCAACAGGAAACCAGTCTGGATTTTTATGAGTTATGGCAATTGGAAAATCGCTATCTTCGCTCTCAAGTACAGCTGAACTACCAGGCAGGCAGTCAAGCTATAACAGGATTCCGGTTGAAGCTACCTCCCAATGCGATGATTTTGCAGGTCTATCCACCAGATGAAGTTTCGTATCCTTCTGCTCCAGATGAGACCGGTACGATGTTTTTTAAATTTGCATATCCTCATATGGGTTCTGGAGCGCTAACAATTGTATATGAATTAAATTATCCACGTGCGTCTGTTACTTCACCATCGGAATCGGAGGATTCTCCACAATCGATTCGTTTGCATCCCTGTTCCTTAATTGATTATACCGATGTGTATCCTATGCTTGCAATTATGCCTTCGGAAAAAATAGCTACCGTGATTCGCACACGAGAGCATATGCGGGAAGTGGATCCAGCAGGCTTGCCCCCCGAGATTTGGAAACAGGCATCCAATCCAATATTGTTTGCCATGGAAGTAGAGGCTTCCGAAGCGTATTTAGAACTGGATATTCAAACATTCCAAATGATAGATGTTGTTTCAACCATAATAGAACGGGCAACAGCAGGTACGGTTGTTTCGGATCAGGGAACCACCGTGACAAAAATAACATATTCTATTCGTAATGCACAACGAGCTTTTCTTCGGATGAATTTGCCCGAACATACACAACTACTCAGCACCATGGTAAATGGCAAAGCGGTTATACCTGTATTTGATCCCGATGTAAAACAAGATTCAGGACAGGACATTCCCCCCACACAACAAATGTTAATTCCTCTAATACAATCCTGGGAAAGCACTACGCATTCAGAAGATGCACCTGGTATGTATACCGTACAACCAGGAGATACCCTATCGGGCATAGCCAATAATTTTCTTCACGATGCTAACCGGTATCCAGAAATTATGCAACTCAATGATATCAGCGCAGCATCCGAGTTAGAAATCGGATATCAATTGCGACTCCCCCAGGTGGATGATCCTACTAAGGTTGTTTCAGAATTACCTTTCATTGTAGAAATTGCCATTCGGCAAGAAGGAGGGGATTTGGGAATGATGGGAAGCATTCCACTCACCTTACCTGGAGCGGATGCTGAAACGCTTGATTATACCTGGTCCATCTATTTCCCCGAATATATTCAGGAATACAGTAGTACTGGAAGTTTCACTCCGTTGAACAGAAATACATTCTTTACGAATTTAAAAGCTTACCTCCGTTCTTCCTTTCATAGGGGTGTCTTTGCCGGGGATCCTCCACCCTCCACTACTACGAGAGGGGAATATCTGATTCAATCCAATATGAAAGAACGATTTTCGAAATCAGCGGTTCAAGGTGTGGATACACTTGTAGCTGATAATAAACAAGTTCCAATTTCAATCCCGACCCTGACACAGCAGTTCCAATACAATCATAAACTCATTCCAGGTAATTTACAGCCTGTAAGGTTATCCATTTCCTATGTAACCGAGGATTTTGTCTTTACAATCGGAACGATTATCGTATTATTG
>CAYPZJ010000449.1:3416-4273 GCA_964414635.1 uncultured Spirochaetia bacterium | reverse complement strand
GCGTTGATTCGTACCTCCTATATGGCTACCCACACCGATGCCCAATTGGATCGGGTTTTGGATACATTTAAAAAAGTGGGAAAACAGATGGGGCTCATCCCTTAAAACCAAGTTGTAATTCGAAAACGAGACAAAATATGATAACCCAAGCCCTTCGCTTATATGGAAAAGAGCAGGTTCGCCTGGATACCGTGGATCTTCCTCCTATTAAACCCTATGAAATTCTAGTAAAAATTGTGGTGGATAGTCAATGCGCATCGACGGTTAAAGAAATCATGCTGGGAAACGATCATTCCCGTACTCCTCCAGATTTGGCTGTCTCACCAGTTATCCTAGGACATGAATTGGCTGGGGTTATTGAAGAGGTCGGATCCGATTATCAACAGAAGTATAAGCCGGGGCAGCGTTTTACAATTCAACCCCCTTTGTATTTTAATGAGTGCCATTTTGCAGTAGGCTATTCCTTTCCTTATCTGGGAGGATTAACCCACTATGCAATTATGGGGCGAGAGGTGTTGGAGACAGGCTCCTTCCATGTGTTTGATGATTCCCTTCCCTTTTATGCTGCTGCCCTTGCAGAACCGCTGTCATGTATTGTATCTTCCCATAAGGAAATCATACATGTCCGTCCTGGTGGACATACCATGGATTTTGGGTTAAAGCCAAATGGACACGTCGCCATATTAGGGGGATGTGGCCCGATGGGGTTATTACAATTGGCATATTGCTTATATGGACCCGTACAGCCTTCCTCCATCCTTGTTACGGAAGTCGACGAGAACCGACTGGCGGGGGGTCGTGCAGTATATCTAGGGCGATAGATAGTGGCGCCAGCGTGGTTTGAGCAATGTGGCTGT
>CAYPZJ010000449.1:0-3406 GCA_964414635.1 uncultured Spirochaetia bacterium | reverse complement strand
GGCTCGTGCATTATTTCCTGAAGATGAAGCGGCAACACGGGGGGTTCGGCTGGTTTATACCAATCCCCAGAAGGAAGATGTCATCGCCCGATGCAACCAATTAACCGATGGCGCTTTCTGTAGTGATGTATTTGTTATGGTAGCGATTCCCCCGGTGGTGGAGTTAAGCGTACAGTTATTGGGTCCCAATAGTTTTTTAAGTTTTTTCGCAGGACCCAAAACAACTGATTTCATGGGGCGGGTTAATTTTTATGATATTCACTATAAAGGTGTAAAAATCGGGGGAACCTCATGTGGTTGGAATGATGATATTCATGATGTGCTCCGGCTATTTGAAACCGGTATATTCCCCTATAATCGGTTTATCTCCGCTATTGGGGGATTACAGGAAGCGGAACGCGTTTTAATGGAGGTGATGCGTGATCCTACTCATATGCTTCCTGGAAAATATCTCATCTATCCCCATGTTTCCATTCCGTTGTGTGAATTGGAACTAAATGAACCTCCCAAAACCCAAACCCCAAATCATCCCCTTGTTGAATCCTTAACCCCTTTAATCAAACAAAATCAGGGATTATGGTCTGCTCAGGCAGAGCACCTGCTACTTCAGCATGAAGTCAACAAGAGCTGAATCCTACAAATGAATACACCGTATTGAAGGATTATCCTATGAATATTACGGTATCTCACCAATCCCAACCGATGAGTGCGTTAGCTGTTCCCGATTTTTATGAAATACGGTACGAGCTTCCTTATGGAGTCTACCAAGAAGCATTCCTACAAGGGTGCTATTATAACGTGGGAGGCAATTCCCTTGGAAGACCCGCATCTCGGGAACAAATTTGGGAACGATTTCGGATTCAAACACCAATGGATCATGTGTTTCGGAATCGGCAAATAGCGTTTCAGCTTCAGTGTGACGGGCAGGATTTGCATTATGGATAGGATTGGAAAAGCCATGAAGTAATTTCTGATCCTACTCAGAACAAAGTGGAAGCACAAGTAGTTTTACACCATCGAATACGTCCTGTATCCATAACCATACACACCATATTGGATGGTACATCATTTATCAAGCGTTGGATCACTCTAAAAAATGTGGGATCAAATCCCCTACCCATTTCTCGCGCACGCACGTGGGGGGGGCAATTAGCCCAGGTTCCTAAACCTATACAGCAGGATATTCTTTCCGATGTTTCCTGGAATAATCCGTTTCACTTAGGGTCTTTTACCTCATCGGAAGCCCTAACCGAAGGTTCATTTCATTGGAATCCTATTCCGGACGGATATACGAGCTTTGGTTCTAACCGTGGACGATCGGGATGGGGGCATCCCTTCGCGATTATGCATAACAATTGCACCGGAGAAAATTGTATTATGGTACTCGCATGGTCTGGCAACTGGGATATTCATTTTTATAACACCCATGAACCGACATCCCGTCCAGGAACCCCCCAGCATCTGTTTGTGGACATGGG
Organism: uncultured Spirochaetia bacterium; assembly: GCA_964414635.1. Classification (GTDB taxonomy): domain Bacteria; phylum Spirochaetota; class UBA6919; order CAYPZJ01; family CAYPZJ01; genus CAYPZJ01. The sequence goes on along the minus strand of CAYPZJ010000449.1, from coordinate 1,928 downwards.
ACTTTCTGGGGTTGCTCCGGTAGTGGTGTTGGCACCGGAGGAGCAGATTGCAATGCCTGCGGTGCATATCGGGTTTGTCCATGGTGAATTGGATGCATGTGTTCATGCAATGCATACCCATATCCGAAAATCGGTGTTATTGCCTCAACCAAAAGGGAAGCAACACCGTATCGAAGTGAATCATACGGGATATACAAAAAACCGGCAACTCACGAGATCCCAATTATTTCAGGAAATAGATGTTGCCGCAGCGATCAGAGCTGAGTTATTTATTGTAGACGCAGGATGGTATGGAGAAGCAGATCATTCGTGGCAGGAAGCAGTTGGTGATTGGGATCGAGAAAATCCTTTATTGGAAGGACAGCTTGCCGCAGCCTTTCAATATGCAAAAGAAAAAGGCTTGCATGTTGGTCTTTGGGTGGAAGCAGAACGGGTGGGAAGTGCTAGTCGCGTGGTTCACGATCATCCCGAATGGTTGATGACTCGAAATGGAATGCCGATTATGAATTTGGACTTAACCCAGTCGGAGGTAAGCACTTATATTGAAAACACAATTTGTTCCTTAATCGAGCGATATGAGCTGGACTGTTTTCGTCTGGATTATAATATAAGTATAGGTGAAGGTGGTGATCGTATGCATCTGGGGTATACAGAAAACCTTCTTTGGCGCTATTATCATCAGTTATATGCGCTGTTTGAACGCATTCACGCACGCTATCCCCATGTACTGCTGGAGAATTGTTCCTCCGGAGGTGGACGAACGGATTGGGGGATGATGAGCCGCTTTCATTATACTCAAACATCGGATCAATGGTCTCCCGCAGACACCTTAAAGATTGTCAATGGTATGAGCATTCCCTTAACCCCCGAACAGTGTATGACATTATTAGGTGCGATATCTGATGGAATGGTGGATCTGGATTTTTTGCTTCGCATTGGCATGTTTGGTAGATTCTGTTTGAGTGGAATTTTTCCGTCGGTGGAAGCAATACATAAAGGGAGCCTATCCCAATGGAAACATGCCGTTGATTTATACAAAGAACACATACGTCCAATTCTTTCCTCTAGTCGTATATTCCACCATACACCAAAGCAAACCCTGAATCAATCCGGAGATTGGGTTATTCTGGAAATTATGGATGAAGATCAGACTATGGGATATCTGGGAGTCTTTGCGCTCGCCGAAGCACAGACAGACCATATAATGATTTTTCCACGGGGAGTGCGGCGGGATTATTGCTACCAGGTTACCTTTGACTCGGAGCAGAGTATAATCCACATGACTGGTGATACCATCCTAACTCAGGGAATTCGTGTCTTATTGACGGGAGCCTTGTCCTCCGAACTTATCTTTTTCCAAGTTGAACAACCAACCCAATAAAGGCAACCATGGTATGGATGGCTATCGGCTCGCTATTTGCATGGGTTTGCAAAAGAGAAGTCCCACGAATGTGTACGCTCTATATTCCCTCTGGGTTAAAAACGTAACCTTATTCATTTTCAACCAATCGGCACCATTTGGTACATCTTTTTTGAAATCCTAAAAAGGGGATAGGCTAAACGGCCGGGATTGCTACCGTGTTGATTAGGATTTGACACGTTGGACAAACACCCTATACTTAAGCATAAGGAGTTTTCTATGAATAAGATGCCAATCCCATCATTTTACCAAGACAGCGATGTGGGAACACTTTATATACCGCGTTCACAAGAAATCTCCCACGCTGCTGTAAACGCACGAAAACAATACGGATTGGGTGACACGCAAATCTCAAAACGGATTAGCCTTTTTATTATTGATGCGCAAATTTGTTTTTGCCACCCAGAAGGAAGTTTAGGGGTTCCGGGAGCTGTTGAGGATAATCAGCGTTTGACCCGGTGGTTTTACCATCATCTTCCATATATCAATGATGTCGTGTTTTCTTTGG
>CAYPZJ010000448.1:0-4311 GCA_964414635.1 uncultured Spirochaetia bacterium | reverse complement strand
AGTAGCGAAGCAACACTCATAAACTCAATGATGAAATCCCGATCCGACACCGTATCGATGCTGTTTTCTGTAATCTTGGGAAAATGGAGCAGTTTTGCCACCAGCGTCCGATCAATCGGAAAAGATGTTCCTGCTAAGGCTGCTGCGCCTAATGGCATGACGTTTACGCGGGATTGGCAATCCTGCAACCGTGCTTCATCCCGCTTGAGCATCGCATGATAGGCTAGCAATTGATGACTAAAGGAAATGGGTTGTGCATGTTGCAGATGTGTAAACCCTGGCATAATTACATCAACATGCGCTTCAGCAAGGGAATATAATGCAGCTTGAACTTGAGAAAGCTGGGCATGAATCAGCTGAATCTGATGACGGAGATATAACCGCATATCCAACGAAACCTGATCATTACGACTCCGAGCTGTATGCATTTTCCCACCAATATCTCCAATTTCCCGGATAAGAGCACGCTCTACAGAAAAATGAATATCCTCGTCTTTGAGATCAAACTGAAAATCACCCTCATGATAGCGTTGGAGCAGGACCTTCAATCCCTCAATAATCTGATCCCCTTCGTTTTTGGGTATGATTTCCTGGTGGATCAGCATTGTTACGTGTGCGATACTTCCCTGGATATTATAGGGTAGTAAACGTTTGTCATAATCGAGGGAGGCAACAAACGCCTCCACCTTTTCTTTCAAATGCATATCCGAAGCCCCCCGTATGTTATTTCGATTGATTTTTTTTCGTTTGTTCTACAGCCGCTTGAACTTTAATAGGTAAACCCCAAAGGTTGATAAACCCCTTAGCTGATTCGTGGCTGTAAATATCTCCGGTACCATAGGTTGCAAGCTTCTCATCGTATAAGGAATAAGGCGATTTTCGACCAATAACGATGCAATTCCCCTTATACAGCTTCAATCGTACGGTGCCCGTAACATTCTCCTGGCTTCGATCAATGAATGCATCCAAACTTTCTCGTAAGGTGGAAAACCAATACCCATTGTAAACCAATTGTCCATATTTCTGATTCACCTGTTCTTTAAAGTAAAGGGTTTCTCGATCCAGGGTAAGTTGCTCCAAATCTCGATGGGCTATCATGAGCATGGTAGCAGCGGGAGCATCGTAGATCTCCCGGGATTTGATTCCCACAATACGATTTTCAATCAGATCCGTTCTTCCAATCGCATGGCGTGCACCGATTTCATTCAGTTTGACAACCATATCCACCGGAGCATAGGATTCCCCATTGATCTTTGTAGGATATCCTTTTTCAAATTCCAATTCCATGATTTCAGGATTATCGGGTGCTTGTTCCCAAGATGTTGTCATATAATAAGCATCCACCGGAGGTTCATTCCAGGGGTCTTCCAATACACCACATTCCGTAGCAGCACCCCACAGATTGGCATCAATACTATAGGCTTGTTCCTTATTAATTTCCAGGGGGATCTGGTGTTTTTCTGCGTAGGCAACTTCTTCTGCACGGGTTTTCATATCCCAGGTTCGTAATGGGGCAATAATTTTTAGATATGGAGCGAGTGCCATAATGGATACTTCAAATCGTACTTGATCATTTCCTTTTGCAGTACATCCATGACATACCGCGTCGGCTTGTTCTTCTTCGATAATTTGGACCAATCGTTGTGCCATAAGCGGACGGGCTAAGGCAGTCGATAATACATATTTATTATCATAAACGGCGTTAGCACGTAATGCTTTGAATGCATAATTTTCAATGAATTCCTGGCGTAGATCCTCAACAATAGCACGAGTCGCTCCTATTTTCAACGCTCGTTCCTTTGTTTTCACCAAATCCTGTTCTACTCCTAAATCACTCGTATAAGTAATGACTTCACAATGATATTGTTCTTGAAGCCAGTGGACGATCACGGAAGTATCCAGACCACCCGAATATGCAAGAACAACTTTTTTAATTTCCTCCATAAGACTGTTTCTCCTTAAATTAAAACATACACGATTATTTGCTTTGTTTGGGTTTGGTTTGACATGGGAGGACGGGATAGCAGAATCGTATCATCCTCGCACTACCGGTCAAACGCAGGCTAATTTGAAATGACCCATTCCAAGATATTGCTTTTATAGTAAGAAAACCGCGCTAAAAGTCAACGTAACCTTACATACCACCAACCATTTCGAGTAAATGTCTCCGTTTTATATAAAAACTAGTGTGGTTTGGATTTTTTTTGCGTTCCAAAGGGAGTCCTGGGTAACATGCCTATTCTCGTTTTCAGGAAACGGTTCATTTAAACATGGAATAGCAAAGGCTTATGGAGGGCGGAATATCAGTTGCTTTTATTTTTTTTGTTCATTATTATCCCCTAGCACGGATGGAATACCAGATTCCATCGTAATGCGTTATCAAACGAACCTACCTGGGAGCGGTTGTATCTCCACTAGGAATTTGTACAGCATCATAATGTGTAGTGGATAGTACAAACGCTCATTTTATTACGAAGGATAGACCCTACTCAATACCAGGGGATTCCTATTTAACTAACGTATAAGGAGTTGAACATGCCTAATATCGTTCAAGCAAATGTTATTTCCCACGCCCCCCGTTGTTCTAACGAACCCATTTTCGATTATCGCTCTGGAAGCCCTGAACGAAAAGAGATTGAAAAGATGCTGGAATATATCGCCACGCATCCTGTGGAAATCCCGGTGGTAATCAACGGGAAAGAAATTCGCACGGGAGATGTCGTAGAAATTCGAGCTCCACATGATCATTCGTTGTTGTTGGGTACGTATCATAAAGCCTCTGCAGAACATGTAAACATGGCAATCGAAGCCTGTCGTGACAATTGGGAGGAATGGAGCGGGACACCATGGGAAGAACGGATTTCAATTTTTTTGAAGGCAGCGGAGCTTTTGGCAGGACAGCGTCGAGCGCTTTTAAATGCGGTTACCATGTTGGGACAGAGTAAAACCGTTCACCAAGCTGAAATTGATGCTGCTTGTGAGCTAATCGATTTTTGGCGGTTCAATGCGACTTATATGCAACACATCTACGCAGAGCAGCCGATCTCGCCGCGTTCCACCTGGAATTGGTTGGAATATCGAGCGTTGGAGGGATTTGTTTTTGCGGTGACACCCTTTAATTTTACTTCCATTGCGGGCAATCTTCCCACCGCACCTGCGATGATGGGAAATACAGTGGTCTGGAAACCTGCCAGTTCTGCTGTATTAAACGCTCATTACATCCTTCAAATCCTTAATGAAGCGGGATTACCGGAGGGAGTTATTAATATGGTACCGGGGAGTGGCGCTACAATCGGGAATGCAGCGTTAAATCATCCCAATCTCGCGGGAATCCATTTTACGGGTTCTACAGAAGTGTTTCAGGGAATGTGGAAAACCGTGGGGAGCAATATCGAACGGTATAAATCCTATCCTCGAATTGTGGGAGAAACCGGAGGCAAAGATTTTATTTTCGCCCATCCCATTGTCGATATCGATGCATTGGTAACCGGATGCGTACGGGGAGCTTATGAATATCAAGGACAGAAATGCTCCGCAGCTAGCCGAGCATATATTCCACGCTCGATTTGGGCAGAATTCCAAGATAAATTACTTGCTATGATTAAAGATATAAAAATGGGTGATCCGCGGGATTTCAAAAACTTTATGGGGGCGGTGATTGATCGCAATGCCTTTGAAACCATTAAAGGGTATATCGATTATGCCAAAGATTCCCATGATGCAAAGATTTTGATTGGGGGGGATTGCGATGACAGCAAAGGATTTTTCATTGAACCGACGGTGATCCTTACGGAAAATCCCCATTTTAAAACGATGGAAGAGGAGATTTTTGGTCCGGTATTGAGTATTTATATTTATGAAGATAACAAGATGGAGGAGACCCTGAAAATCCTTGATCAGACAAGTATTTACGCCTTAACGGGTGCTGTATTTGCTCGGAACCGGAAAGATATTATCGAAATCTCATCTTACCTCCGTAACTGTGCGGGTAATTTTTATATTAATGATAAACCCACGGGTGCTGTGGTTGGGCAGCAGCCTTTTGGGGGTGCTCGTAAATCAGGAACAAATGATAAAGCGGGATCCAGTCAGAATTTATTCCGCTGGGTCAGTGTACGTGCTGTCAAAGAAAATTTTGATCCTCCCCATGATTATAAATATCCGTATATGGAATAAACTCCGGTTCAGTACAAGACGAATCAGACGCATAAATCATGCATAGCGAAGGGAAAGCAACGAGATTTAATGTGATTTATTAACTGATGTTACGCACACTTTTAAAAAAAGTTCCGGAATTTGGATAGAAGGCGT
>CAYPZJ010000447.1:0-4322 GCA_964414635.1 uncultured Spirochaetia bacterium | reverse complement strand
ATGCGCCTTCCGTATGGATCTGATGGGCTTGGATTCCTAATGCCTCAATGCGCTCTTTATCTCGATCGGTGGTAATATCTCCTTCAATGACACCAATCGGATACTCTTTATTTAGGATGCTTAATGATTTTTCAAGCAACGTCGTTTTACCACAGCCCGGTCCACCCATTAAATTGGGTACATATAATTTGTGTTGGGTAAATAGGTTTTGATTCTCTTCCGCCGATTTTTCGCTGGAAGCAAGAATATTTGTGTTAATTTCTATTCTCGACATGATTGTCGCTCCTTATTTAGGCTTTGGATTTATATGGATCGAAGTGAACTATTTCCGGCTAATCATCTACATCAATGGAATCGATAAGTAATTCCCTACCTGATATGATGGTTACTTGGTCGGAAAAGCATTTCTGACATCGGAAGGTATATTCCTTAATCCGTTGCTCAATCCCACAATGGTTGCATTTAACAATAAGCGGAACTCGTTCCACTTCAATGGTAGCACCCTCCGCGATAGTATCCTGGGAACTAATAAAAAACCCCATTTCCAATGATTCCACCAAAACTCCTGCCATATCTCCAATTTTAAGCCGGATAGTTTTTATTTTTTTTGCATCATGCTTTTCAGCTTGATTCAAAATTACTTCTAATAAAGAATGGGCGATTGCTAATTCATGCATATTACATATTCCGTCGGTATTTGCCCCCTACTTCATATAACGCTTGGGATATTTGTCCAAGGGAGGCATGACGCACCGTTTCCATGAGTTCCGCAAATATATTACCCCCCTGCACAGCCGTTTGCTGGAGCCGTTTCAACGCTTCTTCAGAAGTAGCGTTGTGTTCTTTTTGGAACGATCGCAGGTTTCGTATTTGCGTTTCTTTTTCTTCTTTTGTAGCTCGGGTTAATTTGGATGGGTCGTTTAACGGATCTTCCTGAAACCGCTCATCCACATACGTATTAACCCCAATAATGGGATATTCTCCTGTATTTTTTAGCATCTCATAATGCATGGATTCTTCTTGGATTTTCCCACGCTGATATTGGGTTTCCATTGCTCCCAGTACGCCACCCCGATCAGAAATTCGGTCGAATTCTGCTAACACTGCTCGTTCGGTTTCGTCTGTCAGCCATTCATAAAAATAGGACCCCTGATACGGGTTTTCATTTTTAGCAGGACCATACTCCCGATTAATAATCATCTGAATTGCCATGGCTCGACGTACGGATTCTTCCGTAGGTGTGGTGATGGCTTCGTCGTAGGAATTGGTATGCAGCGAATTACAATTATCATAGATCGCACTTAGTGCTTGTAAGGTCGTGCGGATATCGTTAAACGAGATTTCCTGAGCATGAAGCGAACGCCCACTGGTTTGAATATGATATTTCAGCTTTTGACTCCGTTCATTACCACCATATAAGTATTTTATTGCAATAGACCAAATACGTCGTGCCACCCGACCAAGTACCGAGTACTCCGGATCTAACCCGTTACTAAAAAAGAAAGATAAATTAGGAGCGAAGGAATCTATATGCATCCCTCGTGAAAGATAATATTCCACATAGGTGAATCCATTCGCCATGGTAAACGCTAGCTGGGAAATTGGATTGGCACCAGCTTCTGCAATATGGTACCCACTGATACTAACGGAATAAAAATTACGTACATTTTGATCAATGAAATACTGTTGAATGTCTCCCATCATCCGCAGTGCAAACTCAGTAGAAAAAATACACGTATTTTGGGCTTGATCCTCTTTGAGGATATCCGCCTGTACCGTTCCACGTACAACGGAAAGTGTTTGTTTGCGAATCTCTGCCGTTTGTTCTGTATTTGGTTCCCGACCATGCTCCTCTTTAAATTTGTCCAGCTGTTGATCAATAGCGGTGTTTAGAAACATAGCCAGCATCATGGGTGCAGGTCCATTAATCGTCATGGAAACGCTGGTGTTTGGATGGCATAATTCAAACCCCGCATAAAGCCTCTTGACATCATCCAGGGAACATACACTTACTCCACTTTCACCCACTTTTCCATAGATATCCGGACGCTCATCTGGATCTTCCCCATATAATGTTACACTATCAAATGCTGTACTCAACCGAATGTACGGATCGTTTTTACACAAATAATGGAAGCGCCGATTGGTTCGATCAGGAGTACCTTCTCCTGCAAATTGACGCTTAGGATCCTCATCCACACGCTTTAATGGGAATACTCCTCCGGTATAGGGGAATGAGCCGGGTATGTTTTCACTTCGCATAAATCGGATGATCTCACCCCAATTATCTGTTGTGGGGAATGCAATCTTGGGAATTTTTGTATGCGCAAGGCTTTCTCGAACCAAACTGTTACGAATCTCTTTACCACGCACTTCAAAAACTAATTCATCCTGATGGTAACGTTGGCGTTGTGTATCCCAGTTTTCAATGTATGTTTGAATTTCTTCCGGAAGCTCTTTATATTGAGCCTTAAACAACACTTCCAGTTTTTGCGCGGTATCTGCATCCCCTTGTTCTGCTGCAATGGATGCAGATTCTTTGAGATACTGGGCTTTATTCGCCTGTTCAATCAGATCAACCGACTCATCAGCATAATTCCGTACGGTGTTAGCAATATCACTTAAATAGCGGGTTCGATCACTGGGGATTAAACTTCGTTTCAGATGGTCTCCTTCATCTTTTCGGTGGGATAAATTGGTTTTGAAACCGGCTTGCTTTCGTTCATTTAGCAGTTGGATAAAATATTGATAGACGTTTATTACTCCTTCTTCATAGAAGCGATGTGCCATGGTAGGAAAAACAGGCAATTGTTCAGGATTCACTCCATGCCCGGGATTTCGTTTATGATTCACTTCTTTCCGAATATCCCGCAGAGCATCCTCGGCTCCACGCCGATCGAATTTATTCAGGATAATCAAATCAGCATAATCCAGCATATCTATTTTTTCCAATTGGGTTCGAGCACCGTAATCCGGTGTCATAACATACAACGAAACATCCGTTACATCTACAATGGCGCTATCTCCCTGTCCAATTCCACTCGTTTCTACAATGATTAAGTCAAACTGAGCAGCTTTTGCCACCAATATGGCTTCTTTAATGGAATTAGATAATTCCGATTGGGAGGTACGTGTGGCGAGTGAACGGACATAAATATTTGGATGATTAATCGCATTTAATCGAATGCGATCGCCTAACAGAGCCCCCCCCGTTTTGCGACGGGACGGATCAATACAAAACACAGCAATTTTTTTGTCAGGATGATCCGAGATAAAAAAACGAATGAGTTCATCGGTAATAGAACTCTTACCAGCTCCCCCCGTTCCTGTTATACCCACCACAGGGATATCATCTTTGACAATTTGCTCCTGCAACCAACGGTGTAATGCATCCAAATTGGGATTGGATTGTTCAGAAGGTGTTTCAATCACCGAAATTATTCGTGCAATGTCATTGATATGTTCGGTAGTTAAACGATTAGGGTGTCCGTTATCCATATTATAGTGAACCGGATGATCGATACAAGCCATCATGTGATTAATAATACCGTACAACCCCATAGTCTGTCCATCTTGTGGCGAATAGATTTTCTTCACCCCATAGGCTTCTAACTCTTTGATCTCATCTGGAATAATTACACCACCGCCACCTCCGAAGACCTGGATATGAGACGCTTGCTTTTCTTTCAGTAAATCAATCATGTATTTGAAAAATTCGATGTGCCCCCCTTGATAGGAGCTAATCGCAATCCCGTTTGCATCTTCCTGGACGGCGGCATCAACAATTTCTTGAACCGATCGATTATGTCCCAGATGAATCACCTCTGCTCCAGATTGTTGGATAAGACGGCGAAACAGATTAATAGCGGCATCATGCCCATCAAATAACGATGTGGCAGTAACCATACGAATTTTGTTTTGAATCGGTTTGATTTCGGTATCCATTAAACACCTCTGTATCACGAAGTTCTACCCGGATTATCTACGAGTCAACGTTTTACCGGCATACTCCAGGTAGCATATTAATGATGTAACGGCACCTCGGGAGGTTCCAAGGTTTCATCTTCCCCCACATCAGTTGAGTCAACCGGTTTTGGTTTGGGAATGGGATAAAGAAGGATTTGTTCCACATACGCTCGGATCTGCTGCTGATTATGTTCTTGCCATTGCAAGTAAAATGCATCTTGATGGGTTTCATTAAAATGGAAATCAAGAAACAAAAACGGAACAAGTAAATCCTGTTTATCTATTTTTAAGAGTATATCTAAGTCAGGATTATGAAGATCTGGATTTGCAGACCTACTTTCCTGCCAGGAGTGCAA
>CAYPZJ010000446.1:0-4327 GCA_964414635.1 uncultured Spirochaetia bacterium | reverse complement strand
CCTACTACGTCAAAGGTAAATAGCTAGAGCAGAAACATAGAATATTTATAAATCTAAGAGCATAGAAAATTGTTTGGGATTGTTCTACAATTAGTTAAATTTGTTTGTTTTTATCCATTACTAATTTAATAGGATGCTCCAAGGACCTAAGAACACCACGACTTACGCACCGTCTCAGCTACTGATAGGTTCTATGGGTACGTATCGGTGTTATTATACATACATGTTAAAGAGCCTCCATGATATCGGGATTGGAACTATACATCAAGCAAATTATCCCACTGACGCCATTCAAATTGGGGTTGTATTTATCGTATTGATTTACACTCGTCCGAAACGACAAATCTATTGTTCAAAAAAATAAAAACCCCTGGTATTGGAAAAATGGGGACTAGGTTAAGGGTTAAAGCGCAAAGGATATCCCATTCCAGAACTAATTTCCCAACGAATAATGCATTCGTAAGAGGGGATTGTTGAGGTTTATTAATTCCAGAACTTGATTATCTTTATCACGTAGAAAGGGAAAACTCTCTTGGGAGGAACAAGTATGGAAAAACGTTCGTTAGGTAACCAAGGACCTGAACTAACCACCATTGGATTGGGGGCATGGGCAATTGGCGGACCGTGGAAATTTGGATGGGGACCCCAAGATGACCAAGCATCCGTTGATACCATCCGTAGCATTTTAGATTTAGGGATCAATTGGTTGGATACGGCTGCTGTCTATGGGATGGGGCATTCCGAAGAGATTGTCGGGAAAGCCATCAAGGGAATTCGAGATCAATTATTCATTGCTACAAAATGCGGATTACGATGGGATGAACAAGGGGATGTTAGTCGAATCCTCGATCCGAAAAGCATTCGCAAAGAAATAGAAGATAGCCTCCGCCGGTTGGATATCGATGTAATCGATCTATATCAATTTCATTGGCCAGATACCGATACACCCATCGAGGATTCCTGGGAAGTTATGCTTCGGTTGAAAGAGGAAGGGAAAATCCGCTACCTCGGACTGAGTAATCATGATGTGCCTCTGATGAAACGAGCTATGAAATTAGCCCATGTGGATTCGCTCCAGCCTCCTTATAATATGATTAGCAGGGAAATAGAAGCGGAAATCTTACCCTTTTGCAGGGAAATGGGAATTGGTGTGATCGTTTACAGTCCGATGGCATCGGGCTTATTATCGGGCAGATTCGACCCAAATCGCCTTGCGAACGATGATTGGCGCAAGAATCACCCTAATTTTACAGAACCGAAATTGAGCAAGCATCTGAAATTGGTGGAACAACTACAAGATATTGCAAACAGTCATAACGCTACGGTTGGACAGATTGCTATCGCATGGACATTACATCATCCTGCTGTAACGGCAGCAATTGTAGGGGCTCGTACACCAAAACAGATTCAGGAAACATCAAAAGCAGCTTCCATAACCCTTACCGAAGAAGACAAAAATTCTATTGAAGTGTATTTAAAAAACCTGAACTAACCAAGAAACCGTATGAATAGTGACACGATTCCACCTATTGCACAAGCATTATCGGCTTCCCACGAAGATCGGTTGCGAATGTTTATGAAATCCGATGAGATACAACAATGTGTTCGATCCGTATCCCAGCAGATTAATGAGCGGTATAAGCATTCAGAACAAATCACGTTGATTATCATTCTCCGTGGTGCATTCATTTTTGCATCCGATTTAATACGGCATCTGGAAGTGCCGGTGGAAATGGATTTCGTGCGACTTCGCAGCTATGGGGACGCGATGGAAAGCGCTGGGCATATTGAGTTAACCAAGGATATTGAAATTACGTTACGAAATAAAGATATCATCATTGTGGATGAGATCATTGATACGGGGTTTACGACTGAATTTCTTAAGACCCGAATTCAAGCAAATCAGCCCCACTCTGTTTCCATCGCCGTTTTATTAGATAAAAAAAGTAAACGCAAAGCAGCCATTGATGCGGATTTTGTAGGTCGTGAAGTGGAAGATCGATTCCTGATCGGATACGGTTTGGATTATCAAGAGCGATACCGCCAATTAGCGGATATCTATTACGTTGTTACAGATACATAACCCAAATCGGTTCTTACCAACGTGGCAATGCCTCCTTTACGTATGAACCAATAAGGAGTAACCATGGAGTATTATATCTGGGCTTTTGTTTTAGGTGCATTGAGTGCGGTTTCACTTGTGTTAGGATCGGTTTTAGGGATATTTTGGAAACCCCAAAAAACACTCACTGCATCCTTCACTGCATTTGGAGCAGGTGCGTTATTAGCTGCTTTAACAATAGAACTCGTGGCGCCAACGGCTATTGCCCTTGTACAAGGATCAACCGATCCCCATCACACTTCCCCAGTTGAACCTTTTTTCTTTTTAATTCTCGGGTGTATCGGGGGAGGCTTGCTTTTTGTTATCTTAGACCAGCTGGTGAATGCAAAAGGCGGATACCTGCGAAAAACGGCGACCTTACTTACATTTATGAGTACTCGTCAGAAAAATCGTAATCAACGTTTAGTGGAACGACTTAGTAAAATCGGATTTCTTCGATCTATCCCACCAAGCCATATTCAAACCCTTGTTGACTTAGTAAAACCAGATGTTTTTCATCCCGATGAACTTATATTCAAACAAGGGGATGCAAGTGATCGGATGTTTTTTGTGGATAAAGGTGAAGTAGCGCTGTCCGACCTCCAAAATCCACACATCGCTTCGGTATATGATGGAGATGTATTTGGAGAAATTGGACTGCTTACAGGCGCTCCTCGGACTACCCATGCAAAAGCAGTAAAGGAAACGCATGTTCTTGTATTATTAAAAGAAGATTTTGAACGAATGCGATCCAAACTCCCCGAGTTTGAATCCCTTACATCACAATTGGCTTCCAGTCGATTGAAACGAGTTCGAGAGCGTGAACGAGTGAAACAGGAGCAAGATGAAGAATGGACGAAAGATGCATTGGGTGCATTAAGCCGTGGGGTACCGGTTCCAACGTCATCTCAACGAAAAAGACTTGCCGAAGAACATTCGGGGGCTCCGCTTGCTATTTGGTTGGGAATTTTATTGGATGGAATTCCTGAAAGCCTTGTAATTGGCAGTGGTTTATTTGTGTTACTTGCAAGTAAGCTTGCTGCTGGTGGTGATCCGGGTTTACTGGATGTGATTCCCTACACCCTTATTGCGGGGTTATTTCTTTCGAATTTTCCAGAAGCCCTTTCAAGTAGTGTTGGAATGCGAGAGCAAGGATGGAAACCGCTTCGTATCATCGTGCTTTGGGGGTCTATTTTACTTGCCACTGCGCTGGGAGCGGTATTAGGCTATGAAATTGGATCAACATTGGATCATACCTGGTTGGTTTTTATTGAAGGATTAGCGGCTGGTGCGATGCTTACAATGATCGCACAGACCATGATCCCTGAAGCAGTACATTTGGGAGGACCCAATGTGGTAGGGCTTAGCACATTGGGTGGGTTTCTGGCTGCGGTGGTGTTTAAATTGCTCGAATAATCCATATTCTTTTTCCAAAATTAATACATAGTTGCTCTTCCCGCATTGATTCATTATGTTGTTGCATTAGACTACCTCCTTATGCGTTACAATAGCGTAAGGAAATAGAATGAGCAGAATTCAATGAGATTTTTAGTACTTGTAACAATTGTATTGTTCGCATTGACAGCCTGCCAACAATCCAATACATCACAGGATCAGTCCGAAGCAAAATCAGGTGAAACTGCCGATGAGACCAAACAACCTACAGAAGCAGATCAACCCGTTCCCGAAGGGGATGAGGCAGATGCTGCTGAAAATCAGATTTCCGAAGAAACAGTAAATCAAGCTCAACAGCAGTTAGGAGAAATATTGCGAGAAGACCTGTCCGAACGCCAGCAGGAATTGTTTGACAAATCAGTGGAAGCCTCAAAAGAACTTACAGAGGAATTTCAAGATTTCTTAACCAAAACGGTGGAAGAGCAAAAAGCGTTGATCCTCAAAAAACTAAATGAGGATTATAATCTAAATGCGACACTGGAAGAATTAGATGAAATGAACCAAGTGGTGCAAGCAACCTTCCAAAAAAACAGCGAACGGGTCAATGATGTGCTTTCCCAAATTGATCAGCAGGTACAAGCTGCCGAGAATGAATTGGAAAAAACTTCCGAAAAAATCGAAGAGCTGGAACCAGTAATCGAGGAATCGATCGAAGATGTCGAAAAGACATTGGAAGAAATCGTTCCTACTCCGGAACCAGACAATAACTAGATCTTCGTTTTCTGAATACGGTGAGGTAGGAATCCTCCTGCCTCACCACCCGCATGGCGT
>CAYPZJ010000445.1:0-4335 GCA_964414635.1 uncultured Spirochaetia bacterium | reverse complement strand
CATGACTACAATATGTAAATAGCGTTGCTTCAATAGTAGGCACTTTTAATTCCTGTACCGCAATAATGAGAGCAAGTAGAATTTCTGTATCGTGTTCCATATCAAACTGTTGTACTAAAAGCGGAAAATATACTGGATTTTCAGTATCCTTAATAGCTTTTATCGTTTGAAGGCGCTGACTGCTTATTCCAAAAAGCAACGTTTGCTCCCAGGATTGATATTTTTCATTTATATTATGAGAATCATTTACTTCCCACTCATCATCCGAATCCAATTGGTGTTCTTCAACTTCCGATGTTTGAGCAGCTTGTATTGGAGGAGATTGATAATTATAGCCACTACGAGCTTGAGCCAGTAGGACAACTGCAACCAACGATAAAGAAACAACAACGATCAACTCTTTAAGAATCATGATTCCCCCTATTCCGAAGAGATTATGAAATCAGGTAATCTCTACGTCTTGAAAATATCGAGTCATTTCTGAAAAAAATTAGCTTTACGAATAGGGAATAGCTATTCGATACATCGATGAAAAATGTATTTGTATACTATGAATAGTGGTACATTTTTTCAGAAGGAAAACTAAATGAAAATCGAACGGGGAAAAAATTCTATTCTCCCAGAAGCTAATTCTAATAACTGAGAAGCGATGTGCTATGTGAATATAAAACGAAAATAGAAAATATGATGGTCCATTTTTCAGTACTGGTACTGAAATTTGGGGTCCTCTTTTATTATTTTCGGGGAAGGAATCAAATCTCTGAAGTAGAGGATTGTGGATCTATAAAAAAAGAAGTAGCACGTTCAAAAAAATGAACATCCAACCCTAAAGCCCACATTAATAGAAATGCTCGATCCAATACGGTTTGATTTTTAGAAAACAGTGGTTTAGCCTTTTTGCTTATGTGACTCCATAGTCCAGTAGAAAAAAGCGGTACCGGAAAATCTGTTCCAAAGAAAAACCGATGAGCCAGTCGCGGCGATTTAATGAGTTGATAAAGGACATACCTCGCGAAGGGCATAAAAAGGGCAGCAGTGTCACCAAATAAATTGGGATACGAATCAAGTAATTGTACGAATTCACTAAAAAAGCACGGTTCCCATGGATAATGCCGAGTGCCTCCATGAGCAGCAATAACATACACACCATGATCCAACATCCGACGTAAGAAAATCGGATTGGCAAATTTTTGTGTATAGACTGGTATTGTATGTTCATATCCCGTATGCACTAGCATGGGAATATTCAACTTTGCTACTCGTTTGTAAAATGAATCCAGCTGACGATCCATTGGATCAATACATTGCGCACCTGGAATCCATTTAATAAGTTTTGCACCTTGTTCTTTGCCCTGTTCAAGCCGCTGAATACAATTTTTAGAATACGGATGAATTGAAATTCCTGCCCATATATTACTATGCTGTGAAGCGAGATCTAAAACATACCTATCCGGAACAAAAAAGTGCGTACGTTCTTCATCGAAATATCCATTGGGATGATGAACCCCATCAAATGACAAGATAATGTTCTTTTTTACCCATACGCTTTTTTCAAGATTACTGCAAATACGCTTAATAAATAACGTTGATCCTTCCATATTAAATTGTTTTTCTGAAATCCCATTTAGAAAAAGATTGAGCTTAAACGCTACGGAATGACGCATTTGTTTTGAAAGATAACATCCCGTTTTCTCGGTATCACCACCAGCAATATGAACGTGGGAATCAATAATCGAACCTTCTTTGATAGGTGGATATTCTGTATTCATTTGGAACTACCCTAAAGTTGTATTATTATAACTCATGCGATAAAAGCAGAATAATTCTACTTTGTAAATGTGGTGAAAAATGAAACGAATAAACATAAACGAATCACCAATACGAAATAGTATCATCGCTTTCTTTGTAACTGGGTTTGGATTTGGATTGCTTCCAAAAATACCGGGAACCTGGGGTACTCTTGGGGCTGCACTGGTATATTATTTGGTTATTGTGATTGTTTTACAGTTCTACATGAATATCATTGCTTATGTGATTTTCGTAATCGTTGTAACTGGCTTAGCAATAACCCTATTTTATTGGACCCTCAAATATAAAATTATCCCAAATCCGAAGAACAAAAAACCTGCCGATCCTGGCGAAGGAACTATTGATGAATTTGCAGGCTTTTTCATTGCCACGTTACTTGTTGTTGAACCCCATTGGTTAGATGTTCTTGCATTATTTTTTATTTTTAGATTCTTTGATATTGCAAAACCTTTTCCAATAAGGAAACTTGAAAACCTACCATGGAAGGCTACTGCTGTCGTTATGGATGATGTTGCTGCAGGAATTTATACTGCAATAACCTGGAAGATAGGTCTGTCACTAATCCACCTGCTGAATTGGTCCATGCTAAATGATTTTTTACATTCGCTTGGTTATTCACTGGAACTCAATAGCTGGTTCTAAAGTGTAAAATTATGTTTCTGATTGAAGACGAAAATTTTTAGAATACGCCCATTAAAGCCATAATTATATCCTAAACCATCATTGGGGGCGGTTCCGAAGAGCATATATTCAAGACTTACACCATCAAGTTTTACATATCCATCACATCCTAATGCAGCAGAAGACGGATCATATGGAATCTCCCGTTCGGCTAATTCTGCTTGTACAATATTATAATAATCATTATCAAGCGAAGGGGAGAGATCACTCATAATATGATGGATGCGAGTAGGTTCATTCGTTACTGCTATCCATTCATACCGTGCCAAAAAGTAATCATTTGTATCCAAGCTAAAGCTACCTTGGGTACTATATGCACCCATACCACCATGTCCGCCAATACCCGAGCCTCTGCATCCCGTTGGATCATTCCACATGGCAAATCCCATCAACACACCGCGTCGATTATCAAAGTATCCTCCAGCCTTATTGGCACCACTATTCTCTATTGGATTGCCAAAAGCCCATAAAAATTGTGCATCCCCTTGTACCTCAGGATAATGTGCCAGAATATAAACCGAACCTTCTGCAAGGAGTGGACCGTCAGTTAAACGAATGAATTGATTTGAGCTAAATAAGGCACCAACAGGACTTTCTTCAATATTTACTTCAGAATATGCCAGATTCAATGTATTCCGGCAGGGATTGGGTTGATTATCAGTTAGGTCAATACTTAACACACACCCATTCCGATCGGTGCATTCTGTTTGGAGACGTGTTTGTTCGATAGCAGGTGTACAATCATGCGAACGAATTTCACCTTGGGGAACCACAATTTTCGTGTAGGATTCTATTTCAGGTATGAACTCATGATTATTATGGTAGCATGCACCGAGTAATAATGAGTAGATTAAAAGAATTGTACTAAAAAATAAATACCGGCTCGAGTGAAACATACAGACCTCCTGATAATAAAGTAGACTACCCGCGACAAACTGTCAAAAAAAAAGAATAGAATTATGCTAGGTCAAGCAAAGTTCATCTGCTCAATATAAACCATTTGAAATTGAGGCTTGGTACCCAATTCAATATAAGTGATGGAATCAAAGTGTGATTGGATTTTCTGGCGTATTGTTTCTGAGAGCAAATAATTTTTCGCACCATTGAGTGCTGCATTACCAATTGGAACAATCTTTTGATATGGAATTTTTGGAAAAATCCCGATCGTTACAGCGTTTTCCCGATCGATAAAATTTCCAAATGCACCAGCAAGATAAAAACGATCCACCGCTTCCAGTGGAAGGTTGGCTTCCTCAAGTAGTATTTGTATTCCAGCTGCAACCGCACCTTTTGCCATTTGTACTTGCCGTACATCCGACTGAGAAATATACACCGGATTATCTACATCAGTAATATTGAACAGAAGATCTTCTCCTATTTGATGAAATCTCTTGCTTATAATATTATTATGACCATCTTGGAAAAAACGACCTGTAGAATCAATAACTCCGCAAGTAAGTAACACACCAATAGCATCGATTAACCCACTTCCACATAATCCTTTTGGAGTAGCGTTGTCAATTGTACGATATGCGATATCCCCATCAATTAAACCAACCCAATCTACAGCACCTTTAACTGCACGCATCCCTTGACGAATATTTCCACCCTCAAAAGCAGGACCAGCCGCCGTTGAACAACAATATAATTTACCTTCCTGTCCCAACACAATCTCTCCATTAGTGCCCAAATCCAAGGCAATGAAAGGGTTTTCAGCATCCCAAAGCTCCTGAGCTATAATTACACCAGAAATATCACCACCAACATAGGAAGAAATATTGGGTAGAATATGCAGAGTACCACAGGTTGCTATTGGAAAATGAAGTTCAGATGCAGAAATGGGGG
>CAYPZJ010000444.1:0-4335 GCA_964414635.1 uncultured Spirochaetia bacterium | reverse complement strand
TACAAGAAGGTTTTGATTTGGAAGGATTGGTAGAAAATCTGTAGGAAGCAAAGAAACCGGGGGATACACCTGTTGGGTTTGACGGGTTGGGATAATTTCAAGGCCATTAGTGCCTTCCCACCGTTGGATCTGTTGAATACCCAGTTCCCACGCTTCGTAAAAATCATAATTACCAATGGAAGTTGTTTCTACGGGAAGCCAGATTTCATCCTCAATGACATACATCTTTCGTATGGATTGATGAATGCTTGTGTATTGGGATACAGGAACTCCAGTATTAAACAACATAAAAATGTGTCCAGGAACAATAACAAACGCCGTGCTGATTCCAATGTTTTATAACAGTGCACAATACAATAAGGTTAGATCATCACAATCACCACTTTTATATAATAACGTTTCTCGAGGATAATTAATGGTATCAATCATTTCAGCATTCTGACTAAATTTGGCAAATGGCGTATTTGGATCCGCAATATATTGGATACCATATTGTGTCAATGCGGTATAGATTTCCGCCGCTGCCACCACACTTTCTTGAATCGTTGGTTTTAACGTTTGAAGAAGGTTTTTGACACCCCTGGCAAAAGCGCGGACCGGTTCATCATTCAAGGTGACAAAAGAACCCAATTTTTTAAAATCAGTCCATGTCATCGCATTGCGGTTATGAAGCAAGACTTCCTTTGATAGAACCAACTCTTTGTCCTTCCCTCGATCTTCATAGTGCACGGTTATTTTAGAAAGAACCAGGTTGTCCTCGGTTATGCCCAATACTTTCTGATTAAATACTGCAAACAGATCTACTTCAAGTGATTGACCAGCTTTCAGCTCGGGTATCGATTGGCTCGTTTTGGGATTATCCATATAAGTCGAAACAAAAAAATCCACGTTGATATGTTCTAGCGAACGTTCGGTAGAATTTTTTATGGTAATAGAACCGATGGGTAGCTCGTTATATTTTGCATACAGAGCACCATACAAGGATTTCAACTCTATTGATTCGACTTGTATTCCTTGTCGACGCTGTGCAAGGATTGATTGATCAAAAATACGGAATCCAATCCCTGCGATGATTCCCATACTTGCAAGCGACCGCTGTAAATCAATTGTCCAGATAACCTGCCCAGAGAGATAAAAATATAGTGGAATTCGTTCCAGCTCATATTCAATACCCGCATCGGTTTTCATATAGGGATAAATCACAAACTGCCCCATATCCAGAGGATTGGATGTTCCGTATGCGAATGCCGTACCGATTCCTACAGATGTTACGAATGAGAATCCCTTATGGAAATTGAAATGCAGGGTAGGGCACACTGCCGCTCCAAAATTGAGCACCAGATTAGAAATAGGAATCTCCACAATCATAGGATAGAAATCCAGGTCAAATCGTAGAAGAAAGTGATTTACCGATTTCAAATTCCAATACAAATGTAGGTTGGATAGGGCGTAAGGTTCAATTTGATCTATATAGCTACCTAAGGGAAATAAGATTCCGCCTGTTGTTCCTATGGCGAGATTAAACGCAGGATCCATATGCTCCCAGTCTGGTTCATCCTTTTCTTCTTCTATTATCGTTTCTGAGTCCAATGTATTATCCATGGTTTTATCCGAATCAGCCCAATTCATAAAAGGAACAAGAAAAAGCACGCATAAACAGATAAAAACAACGATCTTCATTCGGTTGACTTGATCCATAATGACCTCTTCTATGTCAAGTAGCGTTGTTGCATTTTAATAATAACGCTGTTGATATTTTTGACAAATCCAAATAATCACAATTTGTTCCATTTTTTATGGCGTTTATTGATAGAACCGTATGCCACCCGAAAGCAAACCAAAAATAAGAAAAACGCACATTTACCTAATTTGTTACACTGGAATACTTACAAAAAATAGTTAAAGTCAGCCCGTTTCTTTTCGCATGATGGGACATCTTCCATTTGACTCGCATAATAACATAAACAGATCGGGTTGTAATACCGTTCTGGATCTATTGGTAGTATGAATCTGCGAAAAGCAAGTTTAGTATCATACGCATCGATTTCTATAACCGAAGCACGCGTGTATTGAATTTTAGCATACGAATGACATTGACGTTTAATGGGCAATGTGTTACACTATGTTTTAATAAGAGAATGCTTGGATCCATGGACTGATACACTAGAGCATTCATAAAGACTAAAAAAAGCGGGAAGATGTTAAAATAAGTAAAGGAGGATGGATATGAGTCCCATCAACTTGGTAGCCCTAAGGGCTTCTCTTCTTATCTCAATTCTTTTTACTCTTGGTATAATGGCTGCATGTGGGGGCGGGGATACGAAAGCCAGCGCTCCTGAATCAGAAGGGGTTGTCACAGAAGGTGATGAAGCCCATCCCATCGTGATTACCTATAAAGGGGATGGCTTTTACGAGAAGTTTTTTTATGATCCTGAGGATACCGACAAAGTGGTTTTTCGTGAACGCCGAACAATCGAAGATGAAACGCTCATTGGGCGTATTATGGTCAACGATGGGAAAGATGTTTTTATGATCCATTATAAGAATTCAGTGGTTGTAACAAAAATTGAGTATTACAATGCAGAAGGGGATGTGGAATATGTAATGGATTTGATTTCTAAGATTGGAATCCAAGATTAACGACCAAATTGTATGATGCTTTGCTAAAGGTAGCGAAGATGTGAAGTGTTTGGTTAGCTAGGACCATGCATTTTCTTGCTACCCCATAATAAGCAGTCATCGTCATCATAATGAAATAGGAGAAGATTATGTATAGCATAATTCGTTTTTTAAGCTACATACTGTTTATTGGATGGTTCTGTTTGATAGCCTCCTCAGTTTTCGCACAATCAACCCAATTTACAGAGATGGAAATTACCTTTGTTTCTGGGGATGTGTATTTTCAATCGTATGAGAAGGAAGAAAATGGGGGGTATAAATTAGGAGAAATCCAAAAGGTGACCTCTGACAACATGATAGATTTTTATGTGGTGGATCAAACATTTATCACCACAGGGGCAAATGGCTATGTGGAAATTCGAGGATATCGAGATAATGCGGTTTTTCGGTTGTTTCCCAATACATTTTTACGTATTGAAATGATACGACAAAACAACATTAGAGCATACATGGATAGTGGGGAAGGATATTTTTTCGCGAAAGAATTTACCGGATCCCGCGAAGGGGATCGTATTATGATTTTAGGACCGATCATCAGTAGTGGTGTTCGTGGAACAGGAAATAGTGCAGTATATCTTAATGTGCGGGATCGCTATATGGTTACCTTGAATGGTAAAGCGTCCTGTTTTAACACCCCAAACTATGCTCGATGGCAGGAAATAGAATTGGAAGCGGGGAAAAAGGTAGTTATGGAAACCGATCTCATGCCTGAAAATGCAACACCCGAACCCATAAACGCTCAAACTGTATTAGATATGATTAATACGGCTACAGATTGGGAGAATCTTACGTTGACAAATCAGGATTAAAGACGAGTCCGTTTAATAAACCGAAAACCATTGGAATTTCTTTTCTATATATAGATGTCCTGATATAGATGTCCTGGATCAAGCAGGTTTTCCTCTTGGCTGGAGATTTATTAGCTTAGTGAAACTTCAGGAGGTATACTATGGCAAATGATGCATTTATTGTTTCAGCAACTCGAACGGCTATAGCTGATTTTTTGAAATCCCTTTCGGGGTTCTCAGCAACCGATTTAGGAGGGCTGGCGATTAAAGAAGCGGTAAAACGCGCTGGAATAGAAGTCGACACGGTAGATGATGTAATTATGGGATGTGTGTTGCAGGGTGGAATTGGGCAAGCCCCAGCACGCCAAGCTGCGATCAAAGGTGGAATACCTGAGCAGATACCAGCACTAACGGTAAATAAAGTATGCGGCTCGGGATTAAAATCCATTATGTTGGCTGCTCAATCCATTCGTGCAGGTGATTGTGATTGTATTGTGGCTGGTGGATTCGAGAGCATGACTAACGCGCCATATTTTATGGATTCCAAAATTCGCTCTGGAGCAAAATTTGGGGATCTTAAAATGAAAGATATGATGGTTCATGATGGGCTGTGGTGTTCATTTAAAAACTGGCATATGGGAAATGCTGCAGAACTTACTGCTAAAAAGGCGGGGATAACACGAGAGGAAATGGATCAGTATGCGGTTTCAAGCCAGGAAAAAGCGTTGAAAGCGCAAGCCGATGGCAAATTTGATGAAGAGATTTTCCCTGTGGAAGTTCCTCAGCGGAAAGGCGATCCGATTGTATTTAATAAGGATGAGTCTCCTCGTCAAACATCGGTGGAGCTTTTAGCTCGACTACGACCAGC
>CAYPZJ010000443.1:0-4336 GCA_964414635.1 uncultured Spirochaetia bacterium | reverse complement strand
AGGCTGGTACTATGATGGGATGATTGGAGCAAGTACGCTTCGATTAATGGCGAAGGGTGGATTTGTCCTTCGTGGCTCCAACGATTATCTACAAAACGC
The DNA here is from genome assembly GCA_964414635.1 of uncultured Spirochaetia bacterium. GTDB lineage: Bacteria > Spirochaetota > UBA6919 > CAYPZJ01 > CAYPZJ01 > CAYPZJ01. The sequence goes on along the minus strand of CAYPZJ010000443.1, from coordinate 4,237 downwards.
AATCGGGTTTTTGGGGCAAGGATTGATTGAATATGCGCCCCTTCCCAATGAAAAAGTAAAAGCGACGTTAGGATATACCATTGACTACAAAAACATCCGAGAGCGTGAGCATTCGTATCGGTTTATCCACAATGCATCATTAGGAGTAACGGTACTTCCCATCGATCAGATCGCCTTTTCCATTTCGGGTAGTTTTATGAATCTTACCGGACATAATATTCATTCGAGAGAGGATGTAGCCCAATTGATACGCGTAAACCGTTGGACAATCCTTTTCACGTTTAATGTCAGCTTTGATGTAGTCGAACGGAAGTATCGGGATTTACTCATGCCCGATACGGTAGTGCCGATCGGTACTGGGAGTCAATATTCGGGAGGTTGTTCAGGTGGTGTATGTATGTAACAGGCGTTATTCCAATGCGATCGGGTTTTGTAGGTAAGCGGCAGCCCGTTCTTTGAAATATCCGCCATCATCTGCAACGGAGGTGGCTTCCACATTCTGATGATTGGGTAACGTACTGGAGTCATTGGTGATACCATCCCCAGACGAATCAAGCCAATTCGTACACTGATCATTCCCTCTACCAAAAATCATCCCAATAGTTCCATTCTCTATGAGCTCCGCTAAATGAAGTCGTTCCCCTAAGAAATACTCTGCTCGGTTATCCATGTAATGTTTGGGAGTGTTATTGCAGCTTTTGTAGTGCCGATTTCCAAAGGGTACATTCCACCAGAGTATTCGCAGCGACGTCAATCCTGCTACATAATAGTGCCAGTCGATAATCCGTTGAAACGAGGGTTGAGACGTATTTGTTTCATCCCACCAGTAAGATGAATTATCGTCTACCACTTCATAATATCCAGCATCAGCCCCAGCTGGATTATAAAATAAGATATCCCATCGTACCCCACTGGATTCAATAAAGGCAGCCACTCGGGAGGCATGGAATGCAATATCTACCTGACTAGTTGTTGTTCCCAAATCTACCTCATGGATATCGTGACTGACAGGCATCGCTAAATACACATTTGGTGCATGCTGCAATTGGAGAACCTTAACAAATTGACAAAAACCACGAAGCGTATTGGAATATTCTGCGGTTAAACCAGGGTAGCCCGTCTCCTGGAGTGCTGTTTGCACTAAAAGCATACTATCGTTTCCGTTTGTATAATAGGTTTGCATGAGGTGCCACAGATCGGGTTCGATATGAACGATTGCTCGGTTTGTTGGATTATTGATTTTATCAAAAAGAAGGATAAGGTTATCAAAATATTTTACTAATAGATCAGGATCGTTAAGGCTGTGGTGATACTTTTCAGCAGACGTGCCGCCCCCGCCCTGATTCGATTGCAGCAATTCATAATAGGTAAACACTGGAATCATTGTGCGGTTCCATGCCTGTTCAGCAAATAATGCAGGAAGATCCTCGTTTTCTTTCTCCCAACCAACATTATGTGCGTTTAATCCCCCATCCAAACGAATCTCAGCGAAGTGTAACGTTAAGCCCGCTACATCCATCTGTAAAAATCCTTCCAATGGAGATGCGACACCTAAAGAAAACTCCAAGGGTAATCCAATCGGGATTGTCCCCTGTTCAAAGGAACCAATATCGACCTGTTTGTCGCATCCTGTTAGGATAAACAGATTTGTTAGCATAAGGAATAAAAGCATTAAGTAGGTTGCAAACAAAGCGTTTGGAAATAGGGTATGTGTTTTCATAGCTTAAAAATAATGGTTTGATAACACAATCGTCAATCTGCAAAAGGGTCGATTTTTGTTTCGGGTTTATTATTCTTGAAAATCCGTGGGGTATTGCGCAAAAATAAGTCGGAGCCTACATTAAACGACAACCCACCCTTACAATTTTTTGGATGAATTTTGATTCTCAACAATTATGCACGACAATGCTGTATCCCACCTTACCCGATGGGACCGGTTTGATAATATTTTTCCTCTTTGAACCACGTGTCGACAAACCCGGTCATGCTGAATTTATTTCAGCATCTTGGTTGATCACAATAGATTCTGAAACAAGTTCAGAATGACATGTTGATGATAAATGGGTTGGAACGAATCGCTACGAAAATCATTTATTGAACTCCTACCCCTTCATTGTTCCTTGATTTCTCAGCAGATTCTCCTAAATTTAGAATGTATGAATGTTGGGATGGATCTGAAAAAGGATCGAATGGAACGCTATTATGGGAATCATCCCCAACTTAACTCCATATATACATTAAAACGGCACCACTATAATAGGACATATTAGCCATGGAAGAAAGCACGATTACCGTAAAATCCGCAAAGAAACAGGGATATTTTAATATAACAAAAACAGCTTATTTCGGTTTCATCATTACCATTCCGCTATTCCTGATTTATGAGATTGGTACTCTAATTACTGGTGCTGAAATTCGAAACGCAGCAGAAGTATGGATTCTTGCATTTTTGATGAATCTATTCCACAATTGGACATTATTAGCAGTTGCAGTAATCTATATTCTGACTTTTTTGTTTATTTTACTCCAACGAAACCGTAGTAGTGAAAAACACCCCATCCAACGAGCCTACTGGGTCATTAGCCTTGCGGAAGCCTTGGTATATTCATGGATCCTTGCCCCTGTAATTAATCTTGTGGGTGGTTTTCTTATGAGTGTGGGTGGCAATGATGGCGGGGCTATTGTAACCTCGTTTGGAGCAGGTTTTTTTGAAGAGTTATTTTTCCGTGTGATTCTGTTTGGCGGGTTGTTCGCTTTGCTGACACGAATCAAGCGATTTGGAAACCATCGCATTCTGTTATTTTTCGTTGTAGCTATTGGGACTTCCCTGTTATTCTCAGCTGTACATTATATGGGGTCCCTTGGGGATCCTTTCACGCTGTCCTCCTTTTTATTTCGGTTTTTTGCTGGAATGCTTTTCTGTGCTCTATTTTTTCTACGTGGTTTTGGTGTGGCAGCGTGGAGCCATGCCTTGTATGATGTGTGGGTTATCTCTGGCATCTATCAAGGTGTGATGAATTTCTTCTAACGTTTTGGTAATTGAGCAATTGCAAGAAGTATTTTTATCATGACTAATCAAAAGGTGTAAGCTTTATCTTTACCTTCTGGAGAGAGAAAAATCAAATCTGATCGAATTCATTCGGGGAATTTTGTTTTTTTTATTATCCTTTAGATAGGATGCATGACTCTTTATTTCACCAGATAAAGAGCTGAATCTAGGGAATCCGCATCGGTAGGCATATTCAAAGTAAGCAACACCATACTTCCAAATGAGGTTCCCCACTCTTTGATCCAGGGTACGTAGTATGAATTTGACATGTAGTTTCAAAAAATAAAAAGGGAGAATACTATGGTAAGTTACAAAGAATTGGGATTATCAAATACGAATGAGATGTTTAAAAAAGCGATGGAAGGGAAGTATGCCATTCCCGCTTATAATTTTAACAACCTTGAACAACTCCAGGCGATTCTAACCGGCTGTTCTGAAAGCAAATCCCCGGTTATTTTGCAAGTCTCAAAAGGTGCACGGAATTATGCAAATTCAACGTTATTGCAATGGCTGGCACGGGGAGCGATGGAGATGCTGAAAGAAATGGGGAGTTCCATTCCGGTAGCGCTGCATCTGGATCATGGGGATAGCTTTGAACTTGCAAAATCTTGTATTGAATCGGGATTTTCATCCGTTATGATTGATATGTCACATGAATCATTTGATGAGAATATCCGAATTACAAATCAAGTGGTCGAATATGCCCATCAGTATGATGTCTCGGTGGAAGCTGAATTGGGAGTCTTAGCAGGGATCGAGGATGAAGTCGTGGCAGAAAAATCTACCTATACTGATCCTGAGGAAGTTGAAGAGTTTGTAAAACGAACGAGTGTAGATTCTCTGGCGATTTCCATTGGAACCTCGCATGGTGCGTATAAGTTTAAGGTGAAACCCGGTGAAGAAGTCCCTCCCTTACGCTTTGATATCCTAGAAGAAGTGGAACGGCGCATACCTGGTTTCCCGATAGTGCTTCATGGAGCTTCATCGGTAGTACCTGCTTATGTGGATCTTATTAATCAATACGGTGGCAAACTGGTAGATACGGCGGGTGTTTCAGAAGAGCAATTACGAAAGGCGGCTACCAGCGCGGGATGCAAAAAAAAAATTTAATCAGAAGGACGACTTTCTGTGGCTGCAAAAAGACGGGGAGATATTCCCTGAAACAGCCATGAACGAAGCCGTGCAGAA
>CAYPZJ010000442.1:0-4336 GCA_964414635.1 uncultured Spirochaetia bacterium | reverse complement strand
AATACTTAACAAAGGGAAAGCAAGTCCCAAGTCTTCTCTGGAAAGAATGATAAGCCATACAAAAACAGACAAGCCGTAGCTTATTAAGCCAATATATAAATACGGGGAAGCAAGAATAATGGGTAGTTGCGTAGCGAAACCTTCAATAGGTGGATTTGCCAGAAAGATTGTATTCACCGCAATTTTAAAACAAATTTGCCCCATCGCAGCAAGAAACGCATCAAAAAAGATAATCAGGACGGAAATAGACATAGGGACAATAGCTGATTTTATCCCCATATCACCTCCCACACTTTATTAAATGAAGGTATGTCACTAAGGGGGAGGAACGAATCTAACGGCATGGTCTTTTCAGACACAATGATGACAATTCCACCTAGAATTACGAGTGTTCCCAATAAGCGATTGGCTGTTAAAGGTTCTTTGAAATATAGGGTAGAAATAATTAATATAATGATGTATCCAATACTATTAAGCGGTTGTACGAAGGATAATTCCTCTCGCGCAATCACAAAAAACCAGACAATAATAGCAGAGATGAATAATACCAACCCCACCATAACCTTCCAGGAATGGAGGATTTTACTTAGGATGGTTTTTAATTTCCGCAAATCTCGTATTCGAATAAATCCAATTTTATTCATTCCTAATTTTAAAAGGAATTGCCCCAATTGAGCCAGAATCGCGTTGATTAAAACCAGAATGATGATTGTTACGAGCATCTGTGTTTTTACATCTCTACTTACACACTCAAACTTGTAAGATTCGGCAGTGAAAGGTTGATCTGAAGTATCTACCAATCAAGAAGAATGTACCAAACCTTGGTTACTCCAAATCAATCGGAGTACATTATCCCACGAGTTGCGCATACCTATTCACATAAACGAGTATGGCATTCCGCTTGCTTATGCTTATCGATTCACCGTTGTGTGATTTATATCGGTTCATCGTTTATTGAAGCCATAGGTCAACGCAAAAAAAATCAAACCGACTCGGTTTGAGGATACATGTCAGTATATTATAATGAAATAGAAGGTAGGTTTCAAGAAATGAATGGTACAAACCCGAAAAACCCCATTTGTTTGCTAGGACCAACTGGTATAGGGAAAACAGACTTGGTATTAAATCTTGCAGAGGGATGTGGAGAAATAATCAATTTAGATTCCATGCAATTATATCGGGGGATGGATATCGGAACAGCGAAGCCTACACCTGATCAACAAGCACGCGTTCCCCATCATCTGATCGATTGCTATTCACCCTTTGACACTGTGAATGTATACGATGTTATTCAGCAAGCACACCGAATCATCCAGCAAATTCAACAGCGGGGTCGTATTCCATTTTTAGTCGGAGGAACCGGTTTATATTTCAAAGCATTATTTCAGGGAATGTTTCAAGGTCCAACAAGCCAACCTGCGTATCGGAAAGAAATGGAAAAAGAAATTCAACAGTATGGGTTAGAACCGCTGTATGAACGGCTTACGCAGGTAGATCCCTATGCAGCTGGGAAAATTAAGCCCCAAGACCGGCAACGAATTATTAGAGCATTAGAAGTGTATGATACCACGGGTAAACCGCTGTCCTATTTTTGGAATCAAACCCAATCCCCAGTGTATACATTTCTAAAATTAGGTTTGAAAATGGAACGTTCCGTTCTTTACAAACGTATTGAAACCCGGTGTGATGCGATGATTGCTGCTGGATTGATAGACGAAGTCCGTGATTTAATAGACCAGGGGTTGACCCTTGACCATGTCCCTATGAAAGCGATTGGATATCGTCATTTTTATTTATATCTCAGGGGCGAATGGTCCTATGAAAAAACAGTGGAATTATTCAAACGGGATACGCGTCGATTTGCTAAACGGCAGCTTACACTCTTTCGTCCTATGGAAGATGTCTACTGGTTTCCTGCAGATGAATCACAGCAGCTTTACACATTTATTCAACGTCATGTGTTTCAGAATAACCCATCATAGAGCGGTGTAGGGAGGCGTTGTCCCCACTGATAATACTGGAGGTCGAGCTATCCATCGATTGGGAGGAAAACAGGCTTGATAAATGAGTATGGATTGTTTGGGAAGGATTATGAAAGAGAAAAACCCACAGGAATCCGACTATTAAAATGAATATCCAAATCCACCAGGATTTTAAAAAGGAACGATTGGGAGCAGGCATTGGGCAGTCCAACTTCAATTCACACGAAACGTATGTGCATGTTATTTACCGGAAATCGTAACACCGTCCACGTGGATCCATGGGAAAAGACAATACCCATCATTCACTCGTTCTGTGGAGATCCCCTTGATATGATTAAACATCTGAACAATGTTACCGCTAATCATGGTTTCAGAAATAGGTTTTGTTATGGTCCCATCTTCAATCATAAAGCTGTTTTTTGCTATGCCAGAAAAATCACCATTGTCATTGGGAGCGCCTCCCGAAAATCGACATAATAAAATCCCTCGTTTAATCTCTCGAATCATGGATTCATACGGTTGATTACCTGCTTCCACAACAAATCCATCTCCCAAATTCATGGAACGCTCACGTCCAGTTTTCCGTGCCCCATACAAAGTTAAGAGAAAGGTTTTCAAAACACCATTATCAATCACTGTCATATCTTTTGCTGCATACCCATCTGATGTGTACTGGTATCCTTCAACGAGTTGATCGGAAGTCGGGTTCGCATAAACCGTGAGTGCGGGATCGGTGATTTGTTTTTCCAATTTATCTTTGAATATGGAACTTCCAGTGATGAGACCATGATCTCCCAAAGAGCGATACGTAATAAATGACAAAAACGCACCGAGACATTCGGGTGTAATTATTACATCGCCCATAAAGTTATCCATCACAGGTATGGTTTGAACTTGGCGTGTATTCTGTTCTAAAATGGTATCCAGGCTCCCTTGTTTTATTAAGGGGGTGGCAACCTCTTTCATCGCCAGACTACAATGGTTAAACGAAGAACTATGTTGGTTTTCCTTTGACGTAAACAACGTTGAAAAATGATAGGCACCATGCTCATGAGTAAAGAAAACCCCATTGGAATTCGCAAAATAGCGATCCTGCCGAGTGTAGTCCGTCGCACCCTCATTCAACATAAGGGTCGGATAGGTTGATTTGCAATACTTTAGAAAATCTGCCAATTGCGAATACATACCATCGGTATCTTTTTCCAATGGTCCTGTTTGGAAGGTCTTGGAGGGTTGTTTTTCTGCAATATCGTTTGCTTCATCGGGTTCTGAAGACTGCGCCAATTCGATAACCTGTTTGATCGCCTGATCGATGGATGCTCGTTCCAGTTTATTTATGGATGTACTTCCTTTTCGATTTCCAAGTATTGCACTGAGTCGTACTTTTGCATCGTATACCGTTCGGAATAAAGAAATATCGTTTCGTTCAATGTTTAATTCATCTTTTTTGGAGTCAATGATTTCACACGCTGCTTTTTCAGCCCCCTGCTTTTTCATTTCATTGAGGCAATAATCCATAAGTGTTTGAATATCCTCCATTACCTTCCTCCTATGTTTAATTTACATTTAACAGCAGGTCCCCCCATACCCACGGGAATGGGTTGTTTCTTCCCACACATCCCCGAACAAGACCAGACCATATCCGAGGAAACCATACTTATTGTTTTCAATACATCAAAGGCAACCCCCGAAATGGTGGTATCTTTTAATGCGCGTCCCAGTTTTCCTTTTTTTATCTCATACCCTAGTGGAATACCAAACATAAACTCACTTGTAGAATCTGCTTGCCCATTATTGGCTTTGACCAGATAATACCCATCATCCACCGAAGCAATCATATCGTCTAGACGATCCGTACCTGGTAAAATGGCGGTGTTACGCATACGGATGAGCGGCTCATCAGAATATTGAAAAGCTCGTGCATTCCCGGTAGGTTGAATTCCAAAATGCTGGGCACTTTCTTTGTTATGCATATATCCTTTCAGGATTCCGTTTTCAATAATGATGGTATCCTCTGCTTGAACTCCTTCATCATCTACAAATAGGGGATAGGGACACAATTGATCTTCTGCTTTGGAAGCAAAATCGACTAACGTTACAAGGGGACTAGCCACATCTTTATTTAGATAATCCGCTGCTATCGAACCACTTAAGACCAAATCGGCTTCGGTTGTATGACCAATTGCCTCATGGGCAAGAATCCCCGCTAAGTCCGCATCGAGAATGCACTCTTTGAGTCCTGGGGAGGCGTGCACCCCTTCTGCTTTCTTTGCTAGATGGTTGTATTGTTCATCGAATGATTCTTGTAGTTGTTCAGGAGTACTGAACGTGTCTTCATATTCTCCGAACCCACC
>CAYPZJ010000441.1:0-4362 GCA_964414635.1 uncultured Spirochaetia bacterium | reverse complement strand
GGCGGTATATACAACGCTTGAAGCGGTTTTTAGAGAGCGCGTAATATCAGTTAATAATATTCGATGACATTATCTAGTCCCCTGTCAGTTTTTAATCTTTCTGATTGACTACAACTCGGTAACTTCATTATATTACCCCTCGACACTATGTGTTCAACATGCATACGAAAGGAACTAGCATGATCCAACTTGATTTTTCAAAACTAAATGGCTTAATCCCCCTAATCACACAAGATTATAAAACTAATAAAGTCCTGATGCTTGGATTCACCAACGAAGAAGCCTTTCGACATACGATAGAAACTGGCAAGGTGCATTATTACTCACGGAGTCGCAACAAACTTTGGATGAAGGGCGAAGAAAGCGGGCATACACAAGAAGTGAAAGAAATTTTTGTAGATTGCGATGAAGATACCCTGCTTATTAAAGTGGAACAGAAAGGAGGCGCTGCCTGTCATGTGGGCTATGAATCCTGTTTCTATCGCAAAATAAAAGGTACTACGTTGGAAGAAGCAAATCTGGAAACGAATGAAGAAAAAGTATTCGACCCCAATTCTGTTTATAAGAAATAAACCGGGCTAAGGAAACTATGAAAAACCATTTAAAACTGGGGATCCCCAAGGGAAGTTTGGAAGAAGCTACAATCAACCTGTTTAAAAAAGCAGGATACACCATTCAAAAAAGTAACCGATCGTATTATCCAAGCATTGATGATGAAGAGATTAGTTGTATCCTCATTCGAGCCCAGGAGATGGCACGGTATGTGGAACGTGGATTGCTTGACGCCGGTTTGACTGGATACGATTGGATTGTTGAAAACCAAGCTGATGTGATTGAAGTGGCTGAATTAATCTATGGAAAGCAGGATTATAAACCTTTACGATGGGTTATAGCGGTTCCAGAAAATTCACTAATTAAAACCGTGGCAGATTTACAAGGAAAAACCATTGCTACCGAAGCAGTTCGGATCACCGAACAATTCCTTCAACAACACGGGGTTACCGCAACCGTCGAATTTTCTTGGGGTGCTACCGAAGTCAAACCTCCCGATTTAGCAGATGCTATCGTGGAAATTACTGAAACAGGGCGATCTCTACGGGAAAATAATCTGGTGATTATCGCGGAGATACTGCAAACCACCACCCGTTTTATTGCAAATAAAACGATTTATCCCCATGATCCCTGGAAAACCGAAAAGATAAATAACCTGAACCTCTTGCTCCAATCTGTGCTAAACTGTTATGGGAAAGTAGGACTTATGATGGATGTTCCTGCTGATAAATTGAACGCTGTTTTGGATCAACTCCCGGCAATAGCTTCCCCTACCGTTTCACCCCTTGCAGAAAAAAATTGGTATGCGATCAATACCATTATCCATGAACATCGAGTACGGGAAATTGTACCCAGTTTAAAAAAACTAGGTGCCGTAGGAATTGTAGAATTCCCGTTGAATAAAATCATTGAATAAATGATTGATTAAGTATCATAAATATTTTTGTTGCATCAAACGAAAATATCGTGTTTAACCAATCCATTTTGGGGGGGTTATGGCTGAATTCACCTCTACTTTTTTTTAGATTTCACCTAAAAGCGTGTTGCAATCATATAAAGGAGGATTATATATTCTTCCTTCAATCGTTTTACTTGGTATCCAACCATCTGTCCAGTCCGAAACAATACCATCGTCCCATATCATTTGTACTCGGATGGATGATCCTGCGAACGGATTGGTTTCGGAGCAGGAACCTGAATACGAAAAAAAATCAAAATGATTTTGTTCTGAATAGAAAAACATGATCTTTTGTCCCCTATAAGGGTTGTTGTCAAATTCCATCCTCCATTGCCAGACGTGCTTACGATAATCTTCATCCGCCCGGAAGCATAGTATTGCACACCAGCAAGGTATATAAAATCGATCCTTTTGGAACAGATCCATATGTCCGCATACATAACTATAATATCCAACAGCACTTGGGGTTGAAGGACGTTCGCGTATTTCTGTTATCGGTTGCGGCGCGAAACAATTGGAAAGTACAAAAAGCAATAAAAATCCAATAAACCAAATTCCTAAACAAATTCGGGGACAGGTTACATTTCTCATACGATATTCGGTATTGAATACTCCGTTCATAGCTTAAATATATACTCCCTTCTCAATTTATTCAACGCAATACATCTATTATACGAATTCCAACGTAATGCAAACGGGATATACCCACTTGAAAGTGGTTTGACATTTTTCGGGGTGTCTGTGGCGCTTCGCGCCACAGACACCCATGTCAAAACTGAAACGCTCAAGTATATAATCTTTGTGAGGTAGTTTGATTGTTTTCTGCATTATTTTGAATATGCACCCGGTTTATATTTTATCGCCGGATATTTATGCTTTTGCTTTTTACAAATTTTTTTGCTAAACTCAGCCTATGAATACTTAAGGAGAAGCCTATGCATGGCACACAAGAAACAAGCAGGTTCCCACGTTTTATTCTTCTACTCCTTATTCTAACTGGATTAGCTGCATCTGCATTCTTGCTGTGGAACCCTATTGTTTATGGATGGGCTGGGATTGAAATACCGGTGTCTTCTTATATAGAATACCTAACCCGTTGGGTGTTGTACGCTTGTTTTGTAATCTATTTGCTTCGTCTTATTTTGGGAACCTTGATATTTCTACGCCGTCATGTCCCCTTGGAAGAAGCATTGGTAGTAGGGATTTGGATAATCATCATTTTTGTAGGATTATCCTTTGGGTGGTTATATAAATGGTGGAATAATTGGGTGACTTTAATTATTGGAGGAGTATTGTTCCTGGTAGGATCGTTTTTAAACACCGCTTCAGAATTACAACGTCACCAATGGAAGAAAAATCCTAATCATAAAGGTAAACTATACACACAAGGATTATTCCATTATTCGATGCATATAAATTATTTTGGAGATGTTGTGTTTACAGTAGGACTTTGTATAATCGCAGGGAATCCCATCACATTGCTGATACCAATCGCGATGGCATCTATGTTTTACACCATGCATATCCCTCAACTGGATGCTTATCTTGCTAAACGATATGGGAACGCTTTCGGGGAATATGCAAAAAAAACACCATCATTCATCCCAGGACTGCCCCCTTCCAAACGCTAAGTCTGTTTTTCCCAGGCGAGCGAATAATCACGATCTTCTGGAGGAACGTGCCCTCCAGGACCATATCCTTCCTTATTAGATAGATGTTTCAAAGGAATAAAATACCGATGTAAGCCATCCAAACGCACCTCAAACTTTAAAAACCCCAGCCGGTCATCTCCATCAGCCCATTGATCCCCCCATTGGGGAAAAGCAGTTGAAGGACCAATATCAAATGAGATACCTTCATACTCAAAATGTTTTCGACAGTGAACATGTCCTGCTAGTACATGTGTTGTTCCTGTTTGTTTAAAAATGTCAAAAAGACGATTCCGAATTGAAGGATCTAACCCAAAATACCAATGTAAATAATTAGCCGGATCATTCGGATCATAGGTAGCTTCCTCCGGAGATACAACAAATGGTGGATAATGCATAATCCATACATGATACGGAGTCTGAGGATGGCGTTTGAGTGAATGAAGCCAATTCCAAAGGGCTTCTTCCTCAGGTAACCCCGAACCCAATACCATATCACAAAAACCGCTAAATCGCACTTGATGGTGGACGAATGTCCAATACCATTCCCCAAATACATGCTGATACTGTTTTAACTGTTCTGATGTGATATTAAACTGACTGATATCTTTTACACGGGAGGGGCCGGGATGTTGGGTATGCTTATTTCCGGTATCCATATTCCCAGGAATAGCATAATATGGGAAGGGCAGGGAATCCAATTCCATTTTTGCCATTTCCAGCTCAAATCGGTGGATGTTTCCATCCCGGGTCAAATCCCCACCCACAAGCAACAAATCCGGTTTATCCTGGATAATTTGATCCCGTGCGGTATTCCAATTTTCAATAAATGCCGGTGCAAATCGAAAGGATCGCGGGGAACCTAAATGAATATCGGTTACATGAATGAAATTCCAGTTTTCTGGTACCATAAGATTTTACTCCATCTCATTTTATGATGTAATGGTAGGTTCAAACACGTGTTTCTGCCCTGGGGGAATTGTTCCTAATGCTTTTGGTTCGGTATTTGGCTCCGATTTATACATAAACGAATACGGTTTATTACTTAAATTGGTAACAAGTAGCGTGCCTTTGATCGTCATCTCTCCTTCCCAATCGGGACACGCCGATTGTATATACCCTTTTATAGGAACCAGATCCATACATTGTGCTTATCAGCCTCATAGTAGCAATATAATACGGCTACATCAGCAATGTGATGCT
>CAYPZJ010000440.1:0-4368 GCA_964414635.1 uncultured Spirochaetia bacterium | reverse complement strand
TCTAGAGCGTATTCTGGCGGAAAACAAATTTGATGATCATTCCTTTGCAAACATAATTGGACGAAGTTCGAAGATGAAACGGGTATTCGAGGTTATTAAAGATGCAGGACAAACCGAAGCGAGCGTGCTCATTACAGGTGAAACTGGTACAGGTAAGGAGCTTGTTGCACAAGCCATTCATCAACATAGCCATCGAAAAGAAAATGCTTTTTTGCCGATAAATTGCGGTGCCTTACCTGAAAATCTTATTGAAAGCGAATTATTCGGTTATGAACCTGGAGCGTTTACAGGTGCTGCGAAACGTAAAATCGGGAAATTTGAATATGCCAATGGAGGAACGGTTTTCCTGGATGAAATTGGCGAACTTTCAACCAATTTACAAGTTAAATTATTACGCGCGTTGCAAGATCGTATCATTACCCGACTTGGAGGGAATGCACCAATCAAAGTAGATTTTCGGCTGCTCGCCGCAACCAACCGTAATTTAGAACAACTTATTAAGGAAAAACAATTTCGAGAAGATCTTTTCTACCGCCCAATGTAATCCCCATACACTTACCACCCTTACGTGAACGGATGGAAGATATTCTATTACTAGCAATGCACTTCATTAAAAAATATAATCATCTCTATCACAAGAATATCCAGGGGATTTCAGAAACCTTGTCCAATTTCCTCCTATCACATGAGTGGAAAGGGAATGTACGGGAATTGGAAAATACGATTGAACGATCGGTGGTCTTTTCCAAATCACAAATCCTGGAGTATTCAGGAGGAATTGCTAGTTCCACCCAGGACGACGCGGGAATCATCCATACATATACACACAACCTATCCCTGCGAAAGAATCTTGAAAAATTCGAACGCGCCCTGATAATCGATATTTTCAAGAAAAACAAACAAAATATTCCCAAAACTGCTGCTGAACTAAAAATAGGGGTAAAAACACTTTATCGAAAACTAAAAAAATACGGCGTTAAAGATGAAGTATGAAAGGAGTAGCATATGCATGTCATTAATAAGAAAAATTGTCATAGTTGAGAATTTCTAGCAAAAAAAATGGGTCCATGTACTATCCACTACCCCATGCAGACGGTATTCGTACCTATTCTTTTTGTATCGCGTATTTCAAACGCAGGCACCAAGCAAAGTATGGCGTTGTAAAACTATTGCCTAACCATTAATACGGTTTATAAATCCTAAGATGAGTCACGCATCCGTTCGCATGTCTCATTATCATTAGTTTCTGCAATGTCAAATTCGCTCAACCATCTGGGAGGTTCGTAATGAGATTAGAAAGTATCTTAAATAAACATGATGTCGCCATCCGTCAAGAGGATCAGGATCAGGTTATTACTATGGTTACCAAAAACAGCCTGGGACAGATCGTTTATCGCAAAGTTAAATTTTCAACGATTTGGAGTGGAGATGAGCATGATTCCTCGGAAATAATCCGAAAGCTAGCACGGCTGGATGATTGGGAGGATTATGGGGATCAATCATGGTGGGAGCAGATAATCCGATAAGATTCTGTATCGAATGAAGGGAGGGGAAATTGGCGATCAGAAGTCAGTGGTCAGTGGGCTGCAACCGGTAATCTGTTTTTGGTGGAATGACGGTTAGAGTAGATTCTCCATTTTTTGTTAGTTGACCTGTTAATAACAAATCCCCCGATTTTGAAATATACTCGTATTTTTTTATTTTGAAACCAGCATGTTACGGAATTGAGCATACCATTGAGACGAGTAGAACTTTATAAAAAAGGGAGACAGATTACCCAAAAATGTCTGCTTGAGATCCTTCCTGAAATGAAAGATCCCAAGCGCTCCATGAAAGTTATTATGGTAGCGGGGAGCATTGGGAAAGGAAGTATCACTCTACTTTTGGGTAAAACACTTACGACGTTAGGATTTCGAGTAGGGACGTTTACCAGTCCTTGGATCAAAGACCCGCGTGAAAGCATTCAGATCAACAATACACCGATCGAACCGGAGTTGTATTCACAATATATTGATGAGATTGAGGAAAAAACACCAGCTATGGTGTATAAAACCCTGAGTTCATTTGAAAAGCGAACCCTGTTAAGTTACTATGCTTTCGCCAGAGAAGGGATTGAGTGGGCAATCATGGAAATCGGAATCGGGGGACGATTTGATGCGGTGAATTTAGTTAGTCCCAACCTAAGTATTATATCGCCTATTGTACGAGAGCATGAATCAATCCTTGGAGAATATCCCAATCGCCTGTGTTGGCATAAAACAGGCATTATCTATCCTCGCGTCCCCGTCATTACCTACCAAAAAGATCCGCGTGTTACTCGGTTGATTCTTCTTTCCGCAAAGGAGAACAATGCTCCTCTTGTTATTGCTAACGTACAACCCTATGAAATCATAGCTTCAAAACCAATTCCAACTTTCCAGCAGGAAAATCTTACCTTGGTTATAGAAACCATACGATATCTTGCGAATAAATACCCCCAACAAATGGCGGTACCGTTTCATGAAATCAATTGGAGCAATATTTTCTTCCAAACCAAGCTTCTAGGTAGATGCGAACGTATAAAAAAACCTTGGAAAGCACTGATTGATGGATCCCATACAGAACAATCGTTATTACAATTACTGAAACTCATTCCGTATAATCGGGATTTAGTTTTTATCGTTTCCATCACCCGTCAAAAATCGATTATTACGTTACTCCACATGCTTCATGACAAAATCGTACAGTTACACAAGGAACAGCAGATCGAAGTCCAGGTTATTTTTACAGAATATCAAACCGAAAATGATAACAATGCCCAAGCCATTAGCGCGGATAAGCTTATGGAGCTATGGCAAGAACGATCCAGTGGGATATATCATGTGAAATGCATCCATAATTCCGTGGACGCATTTAGCTATGTCGATGACCAGATCCATCAAAATCCGCATGCATTTGTAGTACTTACCGGTTCAATGTATCTTGTCGTCGATTTCTATCAGTATTGGAATCAACGTAAATGAAGCCTCCCAAACGAGCTGGGAAGTTTCCCAACAACGATCGAACCCTCTTAATCTTCTCGTTTGTTCTCTTTCTTATCTACGGATTTGTTGTGATGAGCAGAGCCTCGTTTCTTGACCGTATGCTTCAAGATCTCCAGCTCACTAATTCACACGGAGCATTGGTTGTATTTGTCGAAATGCTGGCAGCAGGAATAGCGGCGTTAGTCTATGGAGCGTTAACTCGGGTGATTACAAAGCGTCGGCTTCTACAAGCAGGACTCATTGGTTATATCATAGCGATCAATCTTTACTCCCTCTCCCATTCGCTTACATGGACACTTATTACTGGCTGTATGGTAGGGTTTACCGCGAATATATTTTATGCGGTGTGCAACGCATTAGTAATGACCAGTCGTGGAGGAGAAAGTACCAAAGCCATGAATCAGCTCCACATTTTTTTTGGTATGGGTGCCTTGCTTTGTCCGCTATATGCTTCCTTCATCCTTTCCGTTCTTGATTGGCGCTATGTATACATTTTTGCATCGGTTCTCCCCTTGATTATGTTGTTTTTAACATTTGTGATTCTCCCAAAACACAATACCCTGGATTCCCTTTCCCGTTCACGATCCCACGCAAGGAATAATTTCCATTCTATCGTAACCGAAAGTCGGGGTTTGTTTCAACATTCCCGATTTCCATTGTTTATGGTAGCCATTTTTTTCTACACCGGTACAGATGCTCCGTATATGACCTGGCTGGTAGGCTATTTGGAGCATATTTGGAATAATGATATTTTTTACAGTCGTATTGGTTTGAGCGGTTGGCTTGTTTGGCTTATGATTGGACGATGGCTTGCAAGTCTGTTATACCGCCATATTAAAGAGGGGATGATGTTTTTAGGATTGTTTATTGGTGTGTTGGGAATGCTCATATCCATCCTAACCCCGTATATGATTTTCGTATACCTTGGTATTTGGCTTAATGGATTTGCTTTCTCCTTTTTATACCCAACACTCGTTTCATTATCTACCCGAAGGAGTCAGCGTAATCGGGATATTCAATTGGCACTAATGTTTGCCAGCGCTACCGCGGGAGCCATATTATTCTCCACTACCATGGGCGTATTGAATGATATACTCGGAAAGCAGTTTGGAATATGGCAACCAATCATCACCGGAATAATCGGCTCACTTCTGGTGGGAAAAATATGGTGGCATTTCCATAAACGAAAAACCCCCTAACACATTTATTAAAGCGATGCCAGCTAATTCACATCCTGCTGTTGTAGGAATGTGATCCGATCTGCGAGTTCCCTTCTTAATTGGGGATTCTTTTCGAGATATGTATAAACCGTTTCTAGTTGATCAAGTAATTCATGCAGAAGTGT
>CAYPZJ010000439.1:0-4398 GCA_964414635.1 uncultured Spirochaetia bacterium | reverse complement strand
GATGGAACAGCATTTAATCATCAACAGGAATCTACCATTTTTTAAATTCGCACCCTTTTGAGACCGGGCAATGGATTGAAGGGATTTACCACGTTCCATAAATTATGTTCAAAATGGGGTTAAAATACAGGAAGATTTATATCAGATTAACCCTAGTATTGCTAAGGTTGTCATAGGAATTACTGTGTGATAAGATAGCTATTGGTGGAAAAACCCACTATTGATTCAGACTTACCTTTACGGAGTTAAAAATCACATCCACATTTCCTGAATCCCCCGCAGATAATAACATAAGATGTTTCAAAGGTGCAGAGGGAATGACGGGATTAGCACCCAGAAAACTGGAGAATGTTTCACCATCTAAAGAATACGAAAAGGAATATGTTCCATTGGTATGGATAACCCGTATATAGAAGTCATAAATCAACTCTACAGCAGTTGCTAAATTATCCCAGGCTACCGATCCCCCTGTTGAAGTACGACTAGATATCCCCCAGCGTTCGTAACCCTGTTTTGGTGGCAGGGCTGATTGGGAGTCTGATTGGATAAGATACCGTTCTGAATTGGGAAGTTCCGCGTCAAGCCATAAACCCAGAATACCTGTATTTTTATATACGGTTACTGCTCTCACATTAATAAGCGCAGTAAAGTTCTCTTCGGGGATTTGCATATAGACACCACTTACCTGATCGGGTGTCGACCAAATGGCTCCAGCTGAACCATTGTTAATCTGAAGCGCAGCACCAGCAATATCAATCTCGCCTGTCTCATCAAAATGCTTTTCCGTCCACGCAGGTGCTAATTCATCATCTTCAAATGTATCTTCAAATTCGTTGTTATATACTCGAATTTCTGCAATTTCTGAGTACATTTCATTCCCATCCAAGCTGCGCACTTCAATCAAATGCTCCCCTACAAACTCATATGTGGTGTCCCAGGTGTAGGCGAACTGATTCCGACCGGTAGCAATAATCCAATCACTACCATCCAATCGAATCTCTACTTGTTCGATCCGATCATTATCCGAGGCTGTTCCAGAAATAAGTACTTCTCCACTTATTTCCGATCCTTCTAAGGGCGAAGTTACCCATACTGTAGGTGGAATGACATCTTCAATCGTAAACGAAAAGGTTTCACTCTCGTAATATCGTGTAGCGGTTCGAGCACGCACGTACCACCGATAGATGTAGCTATGGGGTAGGATTCCTTTGACTTGATAACTCACTGTGTCACCAGAAATATCAAAATCCCCATTGATTACAACCCCTTCTCGAGCATTCACAGAGGTATCAACCACTCCATCGGAAACAGGATAACTGAAAATTACCAGCTCATATTGTTCCACACTTTCCCATGCTGACCATTGAAAAGTGGGAGGATTCTCCGTAATCACAGCATCATTCTCTGGATAGACTAATAATACTTCTTCGGAGAGTGTTGGAAAAGCTGGATAATCCGTACAGGTGGTTAATCCTGTAATAGCCAAACTTAATAGGGTTGTAAGCAGGATAATTCGGAATAGCGTTTGCATGGAATCCTCTTTTCATTGTACAATCAACATATTCCTAAGGAATGAAAAGCTGTAGCAGTTCCCAAAGGATTAAGTACAACTACCATAATTATCGGATAATCAAACTGCATAACTGAAATTTGAAAGGTGCTGTTCAAATGCCATCTCATACACGAGTTAAATCTAGCAACCAATACCGAAACACATTCAGCAGGATAGCCCGTGGGCTATCGTACTAGGGTAAATTGTGAAAATCCATAAAGGTGAATCGAGAAAGATTGTGAAATGCTACAATTACACCTACACTTCCTCCATAGCTTAATTCACCTGATGGAGGATCCATATCGGCATCGGCAACTAATTCTCCATCAATATACCCCCAAGCATGATCTCCTACGACTTCCACCCGGAATGTATACAGTTTCTCATTAATTAGATATTCACCCATGTCGGTTGGAGTTCCATACGTCGTTACATTGGTTGTAGCGGTATCCCCATTAACTCGTTCCAATCTGGCTTCGGATATTCCTCCACTACGACTGTTAAACCAAACAAAGCGATAATATTGTGTGGCAGTCGTCGTTGCAGCAGTGTTATATCGAAATACTAACCCAATCATGGAGCTCCCACCATCGCTGGCTTGCACTCCCACATCAAACCAATAATTGTTAGCATACACGAACGGTTGACTGGAATCATCTTCCCGAAGAAGGAAATGAGACCCTAGATATGCTCCCACTTCATAGGCAGATCCATCTATAGTATCTCCACAATTGCTATTCTCTTGTACACCGTGCCATCCTGTATCGTAATACCAGTGACAGCCTGTTGCACCCGAATACGTTTGAATTTCCCACCCATTGTTAGCTCCTGTATAGCTAGATAAATTATGGGGTGTATTACGAAAATTTCGGAAGTATGCTGGATCCCAGTCATCCGATGAAGGTGGATTGTTATGAGGTGGATTGATTGTGTACGTTCCCACATTGAAAGGCGTAGTACAACTGTATCCATCCGTATCCAGTACTCCGGAGAAAACATTCACCGTATATGTCCAAGCAGGATTATCACGATTGGATTGGTAACTGGTATCCAACAGGATTGTTTTATTGGTTGGATCACCCGAATCATAGGCAACTCCAAGCACTGGAAGATATTCACTGGCAAAGTAATCATCCGTTGTACCAATATCCTGAATCTCTTCATTAAAAACAATTCTCATCTGTTTGTTATCCACATATTCCACGGATGTTATTCGTGGGGGATTATAATCGGTACTTCCCAGAAAATCCCGTTCATTGCAGATAGTAGGAATCGCATTCCCTGTCATATCTTCCACATTACTGATCGTTAGGGTATACAGAGTAACTTCCCCTTGGGAGGTTGTTTCCAACGTAACCTTTCGGTTATCAACGGGGTCCCGGGTTGCACTTACAATACTAATCGGTTTATCATGTTCCCCAGTATCCTCACATAAGCCATCCTCACAATTCACGGCATAATTCCCCACTGTTTCTGCGGTTGTTTCTTCAACGGCTTCATTGAATTCTACAGTGACATACTTATTAAGAGTGGCTGTCACCTGAGAAATACACGGTGGTTGATCTCCCTGAAATGTCTTTGATTGTAAAATCATCGGGTTATTGAATATGTCTTCTACTAATATCACTTCCAGTTCATATTCGATAGTATCTAAGTATCCCACAGTAAGGGTTACATAGAATTTCGATGTATCTAATTCTGCACCAAGTACATCTACATAAGGATCCAGCGAATAATTGGTGAGTGTTTCTGCACTGGTTTCATCCAACCGCTCATCAAATCCCAATAGCAATTGGGTAGAAGATAATACATCTACAGTGAGAAAATTAGGCGGTATGGTGTCGGTCGTTCCGTCTCCTAAATAGGAATAGGACGAACAGCTTGGATCGCTTTGGTCAATGATATTTCCATTTGCATCCTGCACACCCTCCACTTCCAGTGTGAGATTAGGTTGACCAATATAACTGGAATGATCCAACCAGATAATGGATGAATCTCCTGGATCAAAAAAAGCATCTCCAACAGTAAATGTACCACCTACTTCCGAATAGTTGGTCGATTCGGTAGCGGATGGCGGGATCACATTTTCTGTAAAGGTAACTTTCGTAGTTTGATCATCGATAGGTTCTACTAGTAAAATACAAGGCTGTTTATCACCAAAGAACGGACGGTTTTGTAAACCGGTCATCGTGTTTCCCGCTGCATCCTGCATATTTTCAACTTGAAGGGTGTAGAAAATATCTTCCTGACTGGAAGTTTCTAACGTCACCTTTGCTGGATTAACGGTGAATTGGGTAGCAGAAATAATAGTTAAACCACCGATGGAATAATTGGAAAGACTTTCCGCGGTGGCTTGGGTAACGGGTTCATTAAAACGAACAATAACCGATGTGTTGGTAATCGCTTTTGCACTGACAAGGTAGGGTGGGGAATTATCTTCACCTACAATACCCTGAAAGGTTTTAGAACTCGGAGGACCAATGGTATTTCCCGCATTATCCTTAACATTATATACTTGAAGGGTATAATTTTGGGCCAGCATTGGTTCGGTAGTAATAATAGCCTTCTGATAACTGCTATCCGCCACCACTACCGAGGTGATAACCAAATCAGGGGAACCAAAAATATCATAATTTAAAGGTTCTTCTAAATCTTCCGTTTGCATGGGTTCTGTATGCTGGATTGGTTCCGAAAACGTAACCTGGACCGTTGTGCTATCAAGCGCTTCGCATGCAGCGATATAAGGTGGTGTTAAATCCAGTGCGTTTGAACCAATAAAGGAAACTTCTCTTGCATCTGTACAGATTACATTACCCGCCAGATCACGGATATCAGATGCAGTAACT
>CAYPZJ010000438.1:0-4404 GCA_964414635.1 uncultured Spirochaetia bacterium | reverse complement strand
GTGCAGTGGGAGCTTATGATGGGAAGCTATGGGTTGGAGCGGATTGGGCTGGTGCCAATGGGTTGTGGTCTAGTCCGGATGGCATCAATTTCACACAAAATACTTCCTTCCCCACAGGTGGCGAAGTTTATGCTATTGAACATTGGGATGAGTAAAAACAATGGGGAAAAATGGTTATTTAGATCAACCCTTTAACATAGGATAACCAACCTGACGAAAGGCTTCATAAAGCACGATACCCACGCTGGTTGCTAAGTTAAGGGATCGGACTTTACCCCACATGGGGATTGTTAAACATTGATTCGGGTGTGTATGTAGCAATGGTTTGGGGAGTCCTTCCGTTTCACTTCCAAACAATAAATAGTGATCAGCAGAGAAATGATGGTTAGTGTAGATCATTCCTGTATGCCTGGTTAGAAAAAGTTTTTGGGAATTGGGTGTAGCATCCATAAATACATCTAAGGATTCCCACACGGTGAGATCCACATAATCCCAATAATCCAGACCTGCACGTTTAACAGATCTATCATCTATATGGAATCCCAACGGTTTAATTAAGTGAAGGGGTGTTTCTGTGGCTGCACACAACCGGGCAATATTCCCAGTATTGGGAGGGATTTGAGGGTGAACAAGTACGACCCGCATCAGGATGACTCCAACAGGATATGGAGTTTGCCGACAACCTTATTAAAAATATAACTATTATATGTAGCGGATTCATACAGTTCTTCATACAGCATGATGGAACGACGTGCTACCATAAGCGGTTCATGGGCTCGTTCGATCTCCGAAAAATCTTGATCCGTATCATCTTGTATGGCATGGATGATTTTTTGAATCGTTAAGCTGATAAATTCCATAACGGATCGCTGCGGAATCATATTCTGATCCAACTCATCCAATTCTTCCAGAATTCGATTTACCCGTTGTGGTTTATCCCGCCCTTTTACATGATGATTGTACAAGATACGATACAAATCGTGTGCAAGTTGCTTTGCCCGTTCAGAGCGACGGATGAGTGCATCCAATTCCTGGATAATTAATTGAAGCTCCTCAACCACTCGATGCTGATCCCATTCATCCTGGGTGCTTCCAAGTATCGTTTCAAGTTCAAATTCCAAAGGTGTCGTAAAGTAAGTATCCAAAGCCTCCTGGAAAGTCATTTTCTTACAATGCTTTTTGGAACAACCTCCTTCCGTTGCATCCACAATAGTTCGATCGGTTTTTCCGAACCGTGATTCAAACCACCATTTAAACATTTCGAATTTTCGATCGGTTAATACCCGTTCCCCTTCGTAATATCCCTCGGTTTCAAAAGGTTCCACGCGTTTCATCAGGTCAAAATAGGTGGTGGTGAGTGTACAAAATCGAGTTGTTTCATAGATCCACCCCTGTTCAAAAAAAGTACCTTTTGTATGGAATTTGTTATTTGTATATGCTAGATCCTGTCCTACAAACACAATTGGATCGCATCCCATAATCTGTGCTAAACCATAAGCCCCTGTTGCAACCGATCCTCCTATCTCAATCTCCCCTTTAGTAGGTCCGAATTGCTCCAACCATTTTGCCAAGGAAAACAACGAAGAAACCATCACAATTTTTCCTGGAAATTTACGCACAATCTTATTTGAAACCGATGGTTCACAAACCACATACGCTTTGTCCAGCTTGGTATTCCGAAAATATTTCTCTAAGATATCCTGTGGATCAACTGCGATGACCAGATCGGGTTCAATTTGATTTCGCAACAAAGGTTGCAAAACCGTATTACACGCAATAATCAATCCTCGGTTCTGAACCTGGCTAAGCAATTTGATGTTTTTATTGAGCGAGGGTCCCCCTGCTACAATCACACAGGGTACGCCTTGAAATTGCTTTGCGAGAGGAGCAATACCTCGATTTCCTACAAATTCGGTTAGGTTATTCAGCAAATTTCGGGTCCAAAGTTTCTGAAAGCGATTAAGTGTATTTACATTAATATCCCGAGAGTTTAGATACGCATAGATCCGCTCTCGAAGATCGGTATAGTACTCGGAAAAAATTTCAAATAAGGGACGGTGATTAATTAATGAAATATTTCGTGTCTGATAGGTTTTTAGTAACTCAATCAGAACACCAAAATCCTCCCCTGCAATAATCTGAAAGCGCGGATTGGTTAGTAGGGAACGTAAATCACGTGCTTCCAATGCTAAACGAAACAGCCCCACTTCTTTTTCCCATGCCACAACCTGCGCTTTTGGATATGCTTGTAACACCGCTTCCGCTTGATAACCAAATCCAAATCCACCAAGAATCACAATATCGGGGTCCCGCTCACGGTTGGTAGGGATAGCGCGTGATGCTTCTTTCACAGGATCATACTTGGAATGAATCAATTTTTTTTTGTTGTCTTCGATTCCTAAAGCAAAGGTGACACCCCCCTGTTTGGATGGGATGATCTCGTATGGGAGTGGAACCTCCTGTTTTTGGAGCTGTTCTTTTAGCGAGTCCGGATCCTGGGTAAACGCTTTCAAATTTATATCCAGCATATTCATGATTGGATGTCCCCTTCATCTGCCATGGAATTTTATGGCTACCCATCATATCGGAGGTTCTCACAAAAAAATAAGTAGATGCGGTACGGTGCATACGACTTTCATCGTTGTTTCTGTTTGGCGTTTTCGTTATTACAATGAGAGTAAGCTTTGTAAGCATACATTTTTTTATTATACTTGCTTATACATGTTCGAGTGGGGGGGCCACTTGATATTCTAAATCAGCTGATGATACACCTACGGATAGCTTACCATGTCAAAAACACGCAGTATTTCGATCATTGTTCCGTTTTATAATGAAGAGGAAAATGTTGTAGATGTATACCACAATATTAAAGCGGAGCTGGATAAACTAACCTTACCGTATGAGATGATTTTTATTGATGATGGAAGTAAAGATCATACTTATTCGCTTATGGAAGAGCTTGCCAAAGAAGACACTGCGTTGCGATTGATTAAGTTTAAGTTTAACGCGGGACAAACAGCGGCAATGCAGGCTGGGTTTGATTCGGCCAGCAATGAAGTTATGATCCCTATGGATGGGGATATGCAAAACGATCCCGCAGACATTCCCAGGTTGATAGAAAAAATTGATGAAGGATACGACGTGGTATCTGGGTGGCGCAAGGATCGAAAAGATCGTGCTATCTCTCGCAAGTTGCCCTCCAAAATCGCTAATAAAATCATTTCTATGGTATCAAATGTTCACCTACATGATTATGGATGTACGTTGAAAGCTTATCGCAAAAAAGTAATGGAACATGTCCACTTATATGGTGAAATGCATCGGTTTATCCCCATTTTTGCATCCTGGAATGGTGCACGTGTAACCGAGATCGAAGTCAACCACCGTCCGCGTACAAAAGGGGCGTCGAAATATGGGATCAATCGTACATTTAAAGTACTATTGGATTTGATTACAATCAAATTTTTAGGGTCCTTTTCAACAAAACCTATTTATTTTTTTGGGGGATTGGGAATGTTAGGTTTTTTTATCGCCTTTATCTGTGCGGTATACATCCTGGTTGCAAAAATTGCGTTTTATAATAATGCGATTGTCGATCCCAATTTGATTTTGATTATAATGGTTATGTTTATTATCCTTGCCGTACAATTGATTATGATGGGTATTATTGCTGAAGTACTTGTTCGGATTTACCACGAATCACAAGCCAAGCGAGCTTACGTAGTTGAGGAACAGGTTAATTTCCGTAGCCCTCTGAGTAGTAATCTAAAGCATATGTTTAATCCGTTCATCAAACGGTAAAAGAGAAGCTGGCTATGGGATTGAATAGTATGGGAAAGGGTGTTGTAGTTCCATCGTAGGATACGAAACGTCATCCACAGAAAGAATAATCCCCCTGACCAGAGGGATGAATCCCATAATTATGTATTATCACTTTAAATAACCCAACTGGTTTCATACTAGGTGGGATTATATAAACCGAAATAAAATAAAGAACACAATGAACACCAATGAAGGAGTTACCTATGTATGTACGATGGATGGCATACGGTTGCATGATACTTATAGTAAGCATGGTTTTATCCTGTTCGGATCCACTACTTAAAACTGACTTCACTTCTCCAGCAGGGACCTATGCATTAATGATAGGAATCAACGATTTTGAGGATTCAGGGCTTCCCCATTTAGAATTTGCACAAGATGATGCACAAGGATTTTATGATGCACTTCTTAAAAATCAGGTTCCAAAAGAAAATCTGTATCTATTAAAGAGTTACAATGCGAATCGGAAAAGCATATCAGATGCGCTGAATGAACTCCGACTAAAGGAAATCGATCCAAATGGTTCGTTTATCTTTTATTATTCAGGAGTTGGGATCCCCTTAGTAGATAAAACCAATAAGG
>CAYPZJ010000437.1:0-4404 GCA_964414635.1 uncultured Spirochaetia bacterium | reverse complement strand
CTTACGCTAACAGAATATAATATTTTAGCTTATCTAATTCGTAATATTGGTATGGTTCATACTCGTAAACAAATACTAGATGCTGTAAAAGGGTATAATACCTATTTAGAAGAACGAAACATTGATGTCCATATTAATTCGATACGAAAGAAATTAAAGGATTTAGGCAAGCATATCCAAACTGTGCGGGGCATTGGCTATCGTTTAACGGAGGATGAATAACATCGATTTATTCCGCACTCGATTCTTCTCCACAATAATTTTTCAAAATATCATCGAAAGTTACGCCATCATAAGGTTCGAATCGCTTGGTGGCTTGGGGAAAGTAAAAGCAACTATTACAGGTTACAAGTCCTGGTTGGTTCCTATGATCGGGAAGCTCAATAATACCTTCATTGTAATGCCAAATCTCAGGAGATTCGGAATCCTGTTCCACATACTCATACCGATTCACACAGATAGACTGTGTTTCATTCTGACTTTCAATAAACAACTCGGTACAACACTCATCAAGCAAAACAAGTAATCGGATTTTGTCATTTTCGTCTATATCTTCCTCATCCACAAGTATATTAAATTCATAGGGAGGATCATCTTCTGGAGCCAGATCAGTTTTTTCATAATAGTTATAGAAAAGTGTGCGATCCTCATTCTCCCAATTTTCGATACATGAATTCATGCTCTTTGCACGATATCCGGTTAGTCTTGCATGAAAATCATAATCATGGGAGATTTCCGTCGTTTGATACGTATACCAACTATAGTTTTGTCCTACTGTTGCTCCCCCCAATTCAAGTTCTGAAATCACCTCGTTCGATACCCAGTACTGATCGTCTCGATCGGGATTATCTAATCCTAAATTTTCATACCGTCGATCAAAGGATTTCCAATAGCCATGTGGCTTTCCGCCTTCCGACAGACTCCCTTCCACCAATGTATCAACCATGACAAAGTCACCGTTATAAACGGTTCCATCGTCATCATATCGACAGAACGGATTCATTGCTAATTGAGTGTGGTCATACGTTATCGTCGATTCAAAAACCTCGAGGTCGTCTTCTTCAACCTCTTCAGTAGAAACATCTCCATCCCGATCCCGCTTCTCAACCAAACCTTCCGTCTCGTATAAGGTAATCGTATGTCCTTTATAATCTTCTTCGTAGTTTCCCTTCATCGTAATAATTGAGTACTTCCCACCAGAAAGCAATTTTTTCCTTATGTATTCGTAGGTACCTGCATTTGGTCCGGAAGTAGGATCGAATTGATAGGCTTCGATTTCTTTGCATTGTGCTTGATCCTGGTATTCCCGATATCGAATATACAACCAGAGTCGATCAAGTGTATCAGTGTTCTCTCCAGAATCAATGTCATCTGCTTTTGGGCTTAGTTTCATGGGTTCGGTGTAGAATATTGTATTAGCACCAAAGCACTGAATCATGATTACCCCAGCAAGAAGTAGGAATGTAAGCATTACTGATAATTGTACTAATCTCATAACAAATCCATTTCCTTTAAAAATCCAACGTGGATTTTGATCGGGGATGATAAACACGGGATGTCCCGTCAATACTGTTAATAAAATACATTTGATTTTCTTGCATTTGAAGATAGGAATATTTCCCATCGAGTTTTACATATCCACGATCCCATTCCCACGAAGTATGATTATCTGGATGTTCCTCATATTTTAATTCATAGGCGTAAACAGAGTGATTCTCACAAGGAGGAAGAGCCGTATATATATGATTTCGCGATATGCTTCCTTGTGTATATTCAAATGGCTCGGGATAACCGAAGATAAAAAACTGAGAGTTTTCTGAATTAATCCAATAATTGGTGCGACTTTCACATCCTCTCCCGTCTATGTAGCGATAAATGTTGTCTATACGCCTCCAATAACCAACTTCCTGGTATTCTTCGATATTTTCATGATCCAATATAGGATAGACAATTGGACGGAATGTAGAAACAAACACTGTTAATGGCATATAGCTATCAAAATCCTCGAATTTGTAATCCTCTGGTGTTGTGCTTGATAACAAAACCGGTACGGTTTGCTTCCTGTCCTGAATAACCTCTTTGACAAAGGTATATCCTTTGTTAATATTAAAAGGAACAATCTTTTTATCTTCTAAGGGTGTCGGTGGAGTTTTTTCTGTATTATCAATTTGGCAAAAACCGTTTCGAACGAAAACAGAACCATCATAATAATAAGTAAACTCCCGTGACTCCATTTCCGTGAAAAGCGCCTCAGTACCTGCTTTATTTATATAGTCCATGTATAGGTACATCAGACAGTATGAGGGTACCATAATAAAACTGCCGCGATAAATGTTTTCCGTAATGTTTCCTAAAATATCGACAACTCGTTCTTTGATTTCAAACCGCTGATCCGCTCGAAAATCATAATATTCTTGTACAACAAGATTACCACCTTGATATTCCTCGTAATACCAAACATAGCCATTACTATCCAACGGAATAAATGGGGCGACAGGAATTCTCTCGATTTCTTCCTGACAATTGAGCAATAATAAAAGTGCGAAGCCAACTAAAAGTATGTGTATAACCTGTTTCATAATGCTCCCTTAATGTTTCGATTCTCCTATTCATCCGTGTGTGGAATTGGATTTCATTTTGTTAAACGAAAAAAACAATGAATCGAGACTCGAAGCCTCCACTATATACTAGATATCGCATACTCAAGCTCAGCATGATCCTAACGTGCTAGCAACGTGGTCCTGAGTATAGAGATATAACCATTATTCCGGTGTTGATTCGTATCCTAATCTAAGATTACTCGCCGTTTATGTGGTGTATCGGGGAAACTGTTCAAAATGATTTATTAATCCTCTTCTACTTCTTTGGGTTTTACTAGAGAAAAATACTCTGAATCACCGCCACGTTTATCCATAAAAAGATTCAAGGAAATCAAAAGCCCTGCGGAAACCCAAACGTGATGCAATCGAATTGGTTCTGATGTAAGAGGAATAATGGAATAATCTCCAGCAACGTCTTCTAGAGGAAGCCCCGCGTTTATATTAGCGATCCCTGGTTCGTAGGTAGCATGGATATCCAAGCGCATGTATTCATCCAACCGGAATTCTGCTCCCAATTGGACTTGTCCTCCCATCCAAAATCGTCCAATAACATCCGAATACTTTCCATCAGGATTTCGCTCGGGATCGTCCACATTTAGTTTATAACCACCTCGATAAAAGTTTGTGACTAAATTAATGTTAAACACAGCTCCCAATGATACATATAAAAAATCCAGTTTGTCCTTTCCCATAAGTGTAAATGGGTAGAATTTCGCCATCAGTGGAATTCTCATATTTATCAATTCGATTTTGTTAAGTACATATCCACCAATATTGGTCGTAATAGGACTTTGAGTTTGGAAATCGAATGCAGCATGAGCTAAAACCACATCTAATTGACCCGTTAGAAAAGGAAGTATCACATAGTTATAAGAAAGACCATACGTCATATTTACATAATTATTCCGACGATGATAATCCGATCCGTCTGTGTCCAATATCTTAGTGAAAAGGCTGGGTCCTACACCAAGCTTAGCGCCAATAAGCATGCGTTGCGGTCCATGAGGGCGTTCTTCAATAGGAACGATGGGTTCCTCCTCTGGCATAGCAATCGGCTCGGAAGGATCCTCTTCCACCTGACTGGTAGTGGTACTTGTAGCGCTTCCTGACCCGCTTGGTGGTGATGGTGCACGAGTAGGTTGTTCCCTTGGTTCAGGATCGTCCATCGGTTCGGGTTCAGGGCGAGGAGCAGGTCTTGTTTCTTCCGGTTGGGGTGTTTCCGTCTCTTCTGCTTCTTCTGTTTCTTCCGCTTCAACGTCTTCCGGTTGGGTTGCATCTTCAACGGGTTCTTCTTCCTGTTCAACTACAGGTTCTTCCTCTGGTTGCTCCGGTTCATCGGTAGTTTCTTCTTCATCCGAATCCCCACCTCGCCTTGATGAGCGACGATCACGCCGACTTGATCTCCTCGAATCCCCATCCACTTCATCATCTGTTTGAGCAATACGGTAATCAGAATCATCCAAATTAAATGTGATGTCGGTATATATTGTAGAATCTTCAGATTCATCTGCAAATGTAGTTGAAACACCTAAAAAAAGCACAACCGTAATAATTAGGGTAATCAGGAACGATCTCATAAATAGACTCCTTGAAGAGTTCCACTGTGTGGGAATCAAAAGGGTTATAGTATTTCCGCTGTAAGCTGGTGTTCCTCTCTTGTAATTGATCCGGCCTTCGTAAGAAAAAGGGCACCTACTTAGCATAATATAAGATAACGCATTTTACCTAAAAAGCAAATTTCACGAACAGCTTGGGTGCGATTTCATCTCTGGGTTTTTATAGATTTTATGTTTTAGATTATACC
>CAYPZJ010000436.1:0-4406 GCA_964414635.1 uncultured Spirochaetia bacterium | reverse complement strand
GTTCCACTCATATACACATACCCATTAAACGTCTTTGCAGCTACGGAAACAATGTCGGTCCCAGGGGCAACCAAGTCCAACGACATTCCTTTACTTGTAAACCAGACCACTTCATCCCGAGACTGAAGACACCCAATTCCTACTACACCCGAATATCCAGCGGGATAATTCCGTTCGTACTTACTGGAATTCCCAGAAGCAGCAATAATCACTACATCTTTATTCAAAGCATAGCTGACCGCATCTGCATTCGCATCAGAGAAAAAGGGTCCTCCCAAACTCATATTGATTACCATTTTTCGATGAACACCATCCTCTCCCACTTGGTTTTCTGCTGCATATCGAATTCCTCGTGTAATTGCATAGCCTGGACAGCCTACATCGCAAACCTTCAACGGCATAATCTTCACATTCCATGCCACACCAGCCATTCCTCGGCGATCGTTTCCTTGGGCAGCTCCAATTCCTGCAACATGTGAACCATGTCCCATACCATCCGACGATTGAAAAGGAGCCAAGGGTATATAATTTACACAATCATATCCTTGAATCATGCGGTTGCGGAATTCCTGATGATAATCCACACCCGAATCGATTACTGCATAGACTATTTCATCACTCCCTTGTTCTATCTCCCATGCTTTGGGACAATTCGTCATTTGAGGTCCCCATTGTTCGATAGAATACATGGGATCGTTTGGAATGAAAAAGGGTTGATAGATATAATTCGGTTCCGCATAGCGAATAGCAGGATGTTCCGAATAAAAAGATAACGCTTCGTTTACGGTCATTCCATTAGGAATTCGAATATTGGAATACGTATCTCCCATCATTTCAAACGAATCTTCAACCGTTCCCCCACAAACACCAGCGGCAACCCATGCCGTATCTTTCCCAATAGAACGAACAATAATTGAATTAGGAAGATAATCGGCTTCTGTTGCTTGGGGATCTAAAAAATTAACAACCCCATAGCTAGAATTATTCGAGGGATAGATCTCCGAATAATCCTTCTCATACACTTCATCGGGATCCAATTCATTGAAATTACATCCCCAACAACATAACAAACCCAAAAGGGCTATGCTAACTATTATAGGTATTAGTACATATTTCATAATGACCACCTTTTTTTTAGTTATCAATGACAACGTCATTGTTCATACCTGTTGATTTAAAATGTGGTTGCAGAAACCTGCGGATTACTCATCAGCCAGGATAAATCCTCATCCACACCATCTCGAGCCCCTTCTTTATCCATGTGTCCATTAGGATTCATATTGGTATCAATACCAAATACCCTGATAAAGAACGTGCGTCCGCTATAATCTTCAAAGTGCTCCTCTAAATCGATGGTATATCGTGTTTTATCCGTAAAAGCTGCCAGGGTTCCTTCAGTAAGATCCTCCCGATTTCCATCGTCATCAAACACATAAAACGGGATGTAGTTTTGCCCATCGGAAGAAGTCGCTATGGTAATTCCGTAGTACCCACCAAATATCGGATATTTAAACCGATCAATAGGATTCCACTCGATGGTAATTGCATCACTGGTTACTTGAATCACTTTAAGATTATCAATGGTTGGGGGGCGATCCTCTGGGCGCTCAAACTGTCCGGGGATCTGAAATGGATAGACATCCGTTGGATCACTTTTTATCCCATCTACACTTACACTGGTTATTTGGACATAATAAATAGCCCCGGGTTCTCCTGTAATTTTTGTTGGGGTCAGGGAAATATTGGGTCCATCAGGAATAATCACACCATCTGTTGTAAATAAATAGAAATCGACAGATCCACCCGCAGGGTTGAAAAGTTTGGGACAGGTACTTATATTAGGACAGGGAGCCCCTTCATTAATATATACATAGTACCCTTTTAGCTGTGGGTCAACAACACACTGTCCATTAAATAGAAATCCTCCATACCATAATAGAATCATCTCACCTTTCTCATCCGATGAGGGATACGTGGTCTCAATATCATCAAACTGCCCTCCAAACTGTCGGAGATAAATCAGTGCATTTGCATCACCAGGAATCGGATTTGATACAAATGTGGGAGGCACAGGTT
Organism: uncultured Spirochaetia bacterium; assembly: GCA_964414635.1. Lineage (GTDB taxonomy): Bacteria > Spirochaetota > UBA6919 > CAYPZJ01 > CAYPZJ01 > CAYPZJ01. Next base: position 2,330 of record CAYPZJ010000436.1, on the reverse strand, counting down.
TGCCACCCGCATCGGTCGCAAAATAAAAGGGACCATTCCACGCTTGATGTTCATCTCCAAACATCTGATACCCAGCGGAAAACGAATACGCATTGCAGGTACCATCGTACGTAACCTGATCAATGGTTACACCATCATCTTCGTAATACGTTACGGGTATCGCTTTTTTCGCGACACTCTTATTAATACTCCACAAATAAGCAGTCCCTGCTTCCAATGGCTGAACAGATAAGCGCAAATCCATATCCTGCCAGCGAGCAACAGGATGATTGGATAAGTAGGTGTCCCCATTCGTTCGTGTTCCGAATCCCCGAAGCATTCGCAATTCTCGAACGGGATCCGCTTCAAACAATGCATAATTACGAGGACGAGACCAGTCAGGGGAGTAATTAAATCGGGTATTTGGTTCAAATTCAGGCATAAACTCTCCCCACGAACCCGTGTGGAACCAGCTTGTGGCTGGGAAAACCAATAAATAATCCTGACGAATATCCGCTCCAGGACATGGCGTTACTTCCCATTCAAATATGGGTTTCAAACTCGTTACCACCTCGATGGATTGGGGTAGTCCATCTTCCATTTCACCCTGTTGTCCATTTCCACCAGGACCTATGAGCGTAACCCAGTATGGTTCTAGTAATTCTATAGGTTTGGGATCCGTCATAGGACCTTCTCCATAAGCATTGTATGCAGAAATTCGATACCAATACGTTTTCCCAATTGTTAATGTAGGATCCATATCCACCGTTTGTAAACGGGTTTCACAATTGGGACGGTTGTCCCCTAAATGTGGATACCTCCCATTTCCTGAACAGATATCTTTGGCTACATGTGGCGATTGGGGATACTCCGCAATTCTAGTATAAGTTCCATCGGGACCCGTATCGCTTCGGTATACTTTATAACCTTTACATTCAACAATCTTTTCCCAAAAAATGCGGACGTATTTCGTATATTGCTTTCCAATTGGGTTTTGAATATACCCTCCACCTACCGCATCCGCTCCCATACGTTGATAATATTCCAAACGATCGCCAAACGTAATTCCTGAGATGGATACTTTTTCTGTATTTACTTTGGCAGGTACACGAGATGGATCTTCTAATTCAGGAAGAATCTGGATAGGGATTGTTTTTTCCACTCGGTTGTGATTCATATCCATAGCAACAATATGGAAATACGTCTCACCTACTGTACGATTTGCAGAATCCCAAATAAAACGCAATTGATCAGATCTGGAAACCGCAATCGCTCCAAATCCCATTGGCAACCACTTTCTACCTAAAAAACAGCGCAGTGGAGCACCAACATGCTGGGTTTGAGCAAGTGGATTTGGTGCACGAACTCGTATTCGGATATCGCGTTTTTCATTAAATGCAATAACATCACCCATTTCAAGACCATCTACCTCAATCATCGGTGCACCCAGCAAATTATAACTGGTTCCAATATCGGGATCGTTGTATGGAACGAGGTTATATACTTCCGCTAATATAATATTGACATCTTCGAGAATCTCTCCCTCTTCCAACTTACCCAAATCCTGGATTTTGGAGTAGGCTCGCCCCTCTTTTTTCGCTATTATGCTGAAATAAACTCCCGCTGGAACCGGAATTTCGTACCGTCCATCTTCTCCAGCTACCACCGATGGAATATTGGAATTTTCTACTTCCACCGTTGCATACGACACGGGAGCTCCACCCATTTTATCCAGTATCACACCGGTTACATAGGTGCCTGGAGTTGCCTCATGCATCACTACTTCGATATGCTCGCACATAGGAATACCGAATATAAACAGCGAAAAAATACTCAGGCTTAGTAGATAGTGGATTAAAGATCGTTTCATTCCTGTAGCCTCCCCAAAACGGAGCTATCTATCCTTATGCTCCGTTTTTCAAATATAGTACAGACACGTATAGGAAGTCAACCTTCTGCACATTTATCGCAAGAATAAGTTTGTAATCAATCGCTAGCACGTTGCCTAGCAGGGGATTTAGATGCTCTAACCTTCGGTTACAAAATTGTGAACCAAGCATCGATTCTCACATATCGTGAGCATCCACTTGCGATAATTATAATGTAATGCCGTTATCAAAAGAATGGGAGGTAATAAATTCCGATTTCGAATGGGTATTCGTTCCAAAAAAAGCAAATCCATGGAACCATTCACCATCCGTTTATCAAAATCGTTTTCTCTGTACCAGGTTAGGTAGTGGAAAATGCTTTTTTGTTAAATTTGTCCTTTACGATAAAATTAATCTTTCTTATATTAGAATTCTACGCGTTGTCTTTTTGCATTGGTAGGATGTATCAAGCGCGCGGTATCT
>CAYPZJ010000435.1:0-4410 GCA_964414635.1 uncultured Spirochaetia bacterium | reverse complement strand
TTACCCCTACTCAGAATAAATTATCTAATTCAAATATAAATACAACATGGTATTAGCCTCAGTAAGGAATTTGGATTTCATAAAAAATAATTGACCTAGTTTTGGTCATTGCTAGAAACGAAGAGCCGAAGCAATCTCTTTTCAAAGCAGATATAGCTTCACTACGTTCGTATTGAGGACAACCTAATTTTGGTATATTTATTCTTGTGAGAAGCCTTTATCCATCTCTAATTAAAAAATATACGTAAATTTATAAGGGACCAATCGCGGAGGATTGTCCCTACCAATCCAACCTGTAGGGTTAATTTTGCACCTACTCCAATAAATTATTGCAATCTAATTAGAACAGGTTCATTGTTACACCTGCATTAAATTGCCAAATCCAAATGGCATCGATATTTCCTGAGGTCAAGACGGTAAACTGGGGTAAGAGTGCTGCTTCACCAAATACATTCACTACATCGTTGATTTGAAAATCCACATCCACTGCTATTTTTCCGGTTGGCATGGTGTTGGTTTCAGGACCGAAGCTTTCATCGGAACCCTCAATGGGAATAATTTGTATGGTAGAACCAAATGCAATCATAGGAATCACTGCTAATCGTTTCATAAAAGGCATACGGAATCGATATCCAGCACCCAATAACAGGGGAATGTTGTGAAAAGTGATGTCATAATCTTCAATCACAGGGTTCTTCCATGCATCCTGCTCCCGGTAGCTGAAATATCCTGCTTCAGCAAAAGCAAACAGATATTTTTGAAGAAAATGCATCGTCATTTTATACCGAAGCGCAATGTATGCCATACTAGGGCGTACCCGCATTGTCAGACTTCCAGACATTGCATTAGGCAACGGCAAACCACCCATAATGGATAACCGAGGTTGGAACAAACTTTCATCCACTCGCAGTTCCCCATCTTGTAATTTGAATTTCCGCTTCAAGGTTTCTTCAATCTCCGTCCCATCCAGGATGTACTTGTATTTGTATTCCCCCGCCACAGGATTGATTTCGGTGGTGTATATCCAAATTCCATCGTCATTTTTTTTCATCGGATCAGGGATCCAGTTATTGAAATCCCCCTGAATCCGTACGGATTCAGGATTCTGATCTCGGAGATCTTCGGGTAATTCAAACGTGTATTCAAATGTTTGGAATACAACCGACGGCGGTTCGGGTGGGAATTGTTTCTGCATATCCAATGCCAATTCCTGGGCAATGTTATCAATTGTTGAGAATAAATCGATGCTCACATTTCCTGTAAAATTACGCACAACCGGAATTTCTCCAGTGGAGACGCGAATGGCTTTAACAAGAATGCGAATGTCTTCCCCAGAAATTTCAAAGGTTCCAATTACAGCGACATCCCCTTCCTTTTTCTTGGTAAGTAAGATCCCCTGATTTTCCTTATACAAATCGGATCGAGGAACACCTTCCGCTTCCACAAACTCACTAAAGTCATCCCGTGAAATCATCGTAAATTGTCCCGTATTCATAAGGGCAACTTCTATGGAGTTGGGAATAGACTGGGATAGGTAATCGTAATCTGGGTTATCCGCAATATTTACGAAATCAAGAATATAGACCTGTTGTTTTACATAATTTGAGAAATTCTCTTCCTCTTCCCCTTCTTCAGCAGGTGCTTCCTGTGCTAAAACAGGAATAACCAATCCCATACAAAACAAAATAATAAGTAATCTTTTCATAAACACTTCCTTTTATCCCCAAAATACTACGAAGTAATATAATAGCTTTTCTAAAAGTCAACAACCAAATAAAAATGGACAAGTCCTTTTAATCACACTGGAGAGGGTTCTCTATTAGAATAGATGGTAGAATAGATGGGATTCATGAAAAACAAAAAAGGAGAGAAAATTGTACAAATTACGCTTTTTTACGCTTTGCAATTTTTTGTTCCCGATTCATTTTGTTACGGTAGAAATCTACTTCTTGTTGTAATGCTTCCAAATCTTCAATTTTAATATTATTATCTTCTAAAACCAATTTCTTGTTTTCATACATTTCTTTGAAATAGAGTTTTCCTTTATCCTGTGGAAGCATCGCATATTCAATCAGTTCTTTCGGACCAAATGCAAACGTATGGGACTTCCCTTTTTTAATGGGAATACGATGTCTCTGACAATGGAAGAGCAAGACATCCCACAACCGAGCCAGAGGATCAGCAATTCGCAAGGATGATAAATGACGATAGGTTGCCCAGATTCGTTCAGAAAGGGTGGTTACAATTTTAGATCCCATTTGGGGTTGACTTTGAACCATGGCTTCAAAATTGTCCTGATTCACCGCAAGCGCTTTTACTTCCCCAAATGCAATGGCACTAGCAGAGCGGGGTTTATTTTCTAAAATAGCCATCTCTCCAATTGGTGCTCCTGCTTCTACCACAGCAAGCAATGCTTCCTGTCCCCCCTCTACTTTGGTTATTTTTACCTTCCCTTCCTGAATAATAAATAATTCATCACCCGGTTCATGTTCACAAAATAAAAAGGTATCATTCTTATAGGTTCGCGCAAGCCCTTTTTCGTCGTTTTGTTTATTCAGCGCATCCTGCGCTAATTCCGAGAGTTCTGCAATTCGCTGTTTGGAAACATCAAAGTGTTGCCCGTCCTTATGGTATTCCACATAACGCACATAGGCGTATAATGCCTGGTTGAAACGTTTTTTATCGTAATAGTAATTGGCGACTTCGATTAATCCTTCCCCCGCATCTTCTTCCGATTCCTCCGGAACAGCGGTCGAATCCCCATCCGTCCGTTGGGATAGCTCTTCATCGTACTCCCGAAGCTGTTTGCTCATTTTATGAAGCATTTTTATAGCGGCTTTCGGATGCTTTTGGATAAACGGCCCAAACATCTCTTTCGCAACCACAAACAGATCCACATTATCTAACGAAACAACGGATTCCGTACGAGGATGCCCCGACATACAGGATATGATCCCAAAATAATCCCCCTGTTCCAGGATCTCCTCGATAGGCTCCCCTTCATCCGTTTGCTGCTCCGTTTTTACCGAGCCATCTCGAATGATATAGAATTCTTCTTTGTCCATCTTGTTTTCAATGGTGATGTAGGTGTCTGGTTTAAAATTTTTTTTCCCAATGTGTAACGTGTTAGATGCCATAAGTTCCCCTCACTTACAATAAAACATTTTGCGTATCGGCTACTTTCCAAAAAACTTGAGCCTTTTTTATTTTTTTTCCCTTCCCCTAAACGCCCTCTATATATTTGGGTCTGCCGGTTCAATCCTTTAAAAAACAATCCAACCCAGTTCGGTTTCCATCGTAGTAGAATTCTTGGAACCCCATTCTTACATAAAAATCCGATCAATATTCTCCCGAAACACGTGAATTCTAGGGTGAAATGGATACGAAAGCTATGTTACTTGCTCAACCAACTTGGGCTCTTTCACCGCTTTGACTTCATCCATTCGCCCCCCTTTTCGGGTTAAAGGTGCGTTCCGAACCGTGTCCGGATCGGTTTCAATCTCATTAAATATTTTCCCCATCACTTCTATAAAACGATCCAAGGTCGCTTTCGTTTCCGTTTCCGTCGGTTCAATCATCAGCGCTTCACTAATATTTATAGGGAAGTATACTGTTGGAGGATGGATCCCATAATCAATAAGCCGTTTGGCTAGATCCATGGTTTTTACATCTTTATCCCGAAAATAGTTGGTCGCCAATGTACAGACAAATTCATGCATACAAGGTCGATCCACCGCTAACGGATAGTGCTTTTTAATCTTTTCTTTTACATAATTTGCATTGAGTACTGCCGTTTCTGCAACCTTTGGTAAATAGGTTTTCCCTTGTGCTAAAATATACGTATAGGCTCGTAACACGACCAAAGCATTCCCGTAATACGCGCGGACACGTCCGATGCTGGTTTCATGGTTTGAAGCAAGCTGATACTGTTCGCCTTTTTTAATCACATAGGGATTGGGAAGATAGTTTTCTAAATCTTCTGTTACACAAACGGGACCGGACCCAGGACCTCCGCCTCCATGCGGGGTGGAAAAGGTTTTATGTAGATTTAGATGAATAATATCAAATCCCATATCCCCCGGTTTGACCTTCCCAACAATCGCATTCAAATTCGCCCCGTCATAATACAATAACGTACCATTTTTCCGCATCATCGAGGATATTTCCAGAATATCATCCTCAAACAATCCCAACGTATTTGGATTGGTCATCATAAAACAAGCAATATCTCTACCGTATTTATCAATATTCGCTTGGAGATCCTTTAAATCCGTTACACCCTGTTTGGTCGTTTTAACTACTTTCACTTCAAATCCCGAAAACGCAGCACTCGCAGGATTTGTTCCATGAGCACTTTCGGGAATTAAAATATACTTCCGTGGTTCCTGACGGCGTTTATAATAATCGCGT
>CAYPZJ010000434.1:0-4428 GCA_964414635.1 uncultured Spirochaetia bacterium | reverse complement strand
ATTCCATTTCTGCATATACCCTTCTCGTTTATGACGAAGGGATGTACAATCAGAAGGTAAAATTTCTGGGTCATCAAATTCGATCGAGGACGATCCAAGCAATGTTTGCATAGCATGTTGAAAAAGCTGCATACTCTTAATCAGGCACGCTTCCACCATTCGAAAGTCACGAAAAGGAAACAGAAAATTCTCCATCATCAAATCCATAAGCTCAACCGTAGCACCGACATCACACGACAACACAAAGAAACCATGGAACTCGGAAGCACGGTATTTCAATCGCAACGCAAAATTCGCCAGCTTCTCGGATTGATAACACTGGAAGGGACCATACACCGATAAATCAGTCCGATCTAAAAGCACAAACATCTCAATAAGTGCATCAAAAGAAATAGAACTAAAGTACGGTTCTACAATCGGTTTATAATTAGGATTAATCCTTGGTGGAACGGTAGACAATTGTGTGTTAGCATATAACATATGATACCTCCAAACTTGTTGCAATGACGCACGGAACACGCATCTTTATATGGTTTCCCAATCGGCAAAACCCATCATAGGATGCTAATTGGGAAATAATGATCAAAAACCGTACCAAGTTTGCATAATATACAAAAAAAAAGGATATAGGTGCCACGTTTAGTGGGCAATCATAATAAGAAATCCTTGAATTTTAACAGGTTATGCCGATGATTTCCGATGTCGCGAGATTCTTACAGACTTGGGAGAACCACATCGTGCGTGCTAATTTATCCTTACCTGCGCTTATTCTTATTCCTCTTGTAGTCGTGCTAGTGCTTCTTGATTCAAAGGTCTTTGCTGGTCCCGATTTAGCCAGGGGACGATCCGAAACAGTTACGACACCCCAGGTGCAAAATGAACCCCCATTGGAACCGCTTAATGAAATACAAATCCTGGCGAAGGGATATAAAAATCTATCCCATACTTACACGGATACAACTCCCGAACATGTATTCCCTATCACTAGTATGTTTATTGATGCAACCCATTTGTTTCTCCAATATGACAATCAATTCTATTTCGTGACGCTCCAAACAACAAATGTACCTGATGTATTGGATCCATCCTTTACTTTAATTACAGAGCATTTACAAAATAATGTGGAACACATCCGTAGGATAGGAAAGCCGTACCAATGGTATCCTGACTTACGAGTTATGATATATACAACCCAGGATCAAGCATTATACGCATATTTAATAGATACCAATCAGCATTTCCGATTGATTGAACAGCTCATCGATTCAAATAAAGCAATGGCACTGCTTCCTGATATAAACAAGATCATATACCTGTCTGATGAAAATACCTTATATGCATTCGATTTAATTAATAAAACCACGCAGCAACTTTACACACTTGTTCTGGATTATCAATATATAGAAGAAGACCAGAAATTATTCGTACTCCGACGCGGAAATCATACTCATTCATTTGTAGGGAGCCTGTATATTGTTGACATGCGATATCCAGAAATTCATCCCACCGATACTCCGCTTTGGGATGAAATTTCCTCGTTTGGATATATTCCAGAAGAGGGAAAGTTATGGGTGCTCAAATATGTGGATCCACTACGAGGTAACTTGTACGTAGCTGATATCCAAACGTATCCAGAGCTAACTTTCCAATTATATCTTTCAGAAGTTGCGCATGCGTTCGATGCTACCCGACCCGATGACCGTCCGTATTATCAGCCCTACATCCGCTATATACCTAAATTCCATGCTGTTACTGCACTGATTTATCGGCAGCACTGGGCTCGTTCGGTAACTCCCATCCCATCCTCCTATTCGATCTATCATCCTGCTCGTGATATTGAACAGGATATCCATCGACTGAAGTATCTTTATTTAGTGGATTTAAACGGACGATATGTGGAAAAAGTTGCACGGGATGTGATTGATGTCCAGTACTTCCCTCGGGAAGACTCCCTCGTATATTTATACCGGCGAAGTAGCGAACCGTTATATCCCGAACGACGAGACGCAGCAACCCACATCAAGTTTAATAAACGATCCGAAGGAGATGATTGGCACGATATTCGGATTTATGGTCCTATTGGTTCTTATATGCTCGACCCGGAAAGCGGCTTAAGTGTGTATCTAAAGTTGGATTCTGCCAATGATGTTCTTATGCGTGTGGTTGATGTAGGCAAACAACGGATCCTATTCGATCGAAAAGGGATTATCGTCGATACCAACGATTTACTTACCTATGGTTTCCATCTGCAAACCGAATATTATCCCCAAACCGGTATTAAACGGCTGATGTATGCCGTAGGGCAACGATATGCTTTACAACATCAGCTTATCACCTATCAACGTATGGAATTCCCTATCAATCCACCTTTTGGTACTCGATATTTACCCGTCTTGATCCCAGAATTCGTCGTCCCAGAAAAGAGGGATTCCTCTCACATACCTGATATGCCCGTTCCAGGAGATGTCCCCCATACAACCACACCGTTGATGGAATCTCCATCTATCGCAGCCTATCAACGCCATGCAAATAATTTAATACGATTTATTCACACCGGAACATCCGATATGAGTTATCGAGAACTTATGGAACCGTATGAAGCCCCTCCCTTTCTTCAATACGATGAAAAATTTGCCCATTTTCCAATTTATATAAACACGCTCATCTTCCCAGATGGTACCATCCTCCGATTCCCATGTGAACATTTGAATGTTTCTCCCCAATTTAAAACCATGCTAATTGTAAAACGGGGGTATTATGCCAGTGGAAACGATTATCTACCCAAAGATATGGTCAGTTTTTTTTCGGTCCAACTTCCTACGCATCCCGTACCCTAAACGCCTTCAGGTAATTTAGGATGCAACATCTATCTCACGCAGCATTTTCATGTGATGAACACATCAAGTTAGTATCAACACGGTTTCGGATAATACAAATCAAAACTATGGTTTGTAGAATGGGGATAATTGTTCTGCAAGATTTGCAAATCGGTTACGAATGGGTTCATATGCATCATAAAGGGATGAATCCGGTTGAATCAGCTCACCCGTATAGTTGATCTGTGATTTTGCATCTTCGGGAGAGGAAAATACACCCGCACCTGAGAATACAAATAAGGAGGCACCCAACACCGTTGTTTCTGTTTGCTCAATGATTCTAACCGGGATACCTGTTACACTAGCTCGTAACCTATTCCATAATCGATTTTTAGCACCTCCACCTACACAGATTAGATTCTTCGTTTTGAAATTACCTAATTCCTCTAAAATATGTAGGGATTGATTAAGTTGAGTAGTAAGTGCTTCAAGCATAGCACGATACATTTGCCCTCTCGAAGTATGCATGGTTAACCCAAAATACGTACCATGGGTATGATAGGGACGAGATGGACCGCTACCCGGTACTAAATTGGGATGACAAAATACACCATTACACCCCACCGGTTCTGCTTCAGCTTCCTGAATCATTGTTTCATAAACTTGTGCTTTTTCCTTGGTCTCATTAGAATAGAATAACCGTTTCACCCATTCCAACGCACCCGAACCAATCCATTGCAATCCAGGATTATAATAACCAGGTAATGCATCGTATTCTATGGTTACTCCCTGTTCCAAAGCAGATAGCGGTGCTTTCACTTCCGGGGATCGTACCATTAGGATTTCCCACGTTCCTGATGACAAGACCGGTTCATTAACACCCGCACCCGAACCAAATATGGCAAATTGGGTATCGTGTCCGGTTGCAATGACTGGGATGTCTTCTGGTAGTCCTAAATGGGATGCACATGTAGGAAGGAGCGTCCCCACCTGAGTTCCTGGTTCCACAAATGTAGGAAAGGCATCTGCATGGATTCCTACTGTGTCTAAAATCTGAGAAGAAAAACCGCGGGAAGCCAACTCCGTTAGCATCGACGTTCCTGCCATGGAACTATCCGTAACCCATACTCCAGAAAGACGATGTAGAAAAATAGAAGAAATAAATACCCAATAATCCATCTGATCCAAACAACTGGGTTCCTGTTCCCTCAACCACAACAGTTTGAAAAATGTGTTAATATGCATGGGTTGGAGTCCATTTAATGGATAGAGCGTTTCAATGGGAATATAATTAGCTACCCGATCCATAATAGAAAGAGTACGATTACATTGCCAGGATATAACGGGATAGAGCAATTCCCCCGTTTTTTTCATGGGTGCTCCATCCACCCCAAATGTAGTAACGGTCACCCCAACGATATCCTTTGGTGGGATCTGCTGGACTACATTCCTACAGGTTCGAACCATTTTATCCCAAATTTCCTCAACATCCCAGATCCGAAGATCCGATCCGGGTTGTTGTTCCACCGAATGATTGGGTTCGCTTTCCGATGCAAGAATAGTCCCAAAACTGGAAACTGCCATGGTACGCACATTGGTAGCCCCACAATCA
>CAYPZJ010000433.1:0-4453 GCA_964414635.1 uncultured Spirochaetia bacterium | reverse complement strand
GTAAATGAAGTATACAATGGAACCCCAGTACTCAATGCAAGGGATGAGGTTATAGGAATGCTTTTAAGCGATTCATTTTCCTCGGTAGTCATCCCAATTGAGCAAATCATCCAATTCCTACCAGGAGAAAATTCCTACGAAGAACCACCCATTATAGAACCTCAGATCCAAATGGAAGTACCAGATCAACCGATTACACCTAGCGAACCAGAAACACCAGACGTAGAATCAACGGAAGAATTGGAGCCCATTACAGAACCCTTACCAGAGGAAGAAACGGAGGGAGAAGATGCGGAAGTGGAACAAACAACCTTAGGTGAACCGGTTTATTACGCTGTGGAGAAAGAAATTGGTTTTTTCGATATTACAGCAATGGAAATCACACAGGATAGCGGAATCGTTGTTGTTGACCGATCCATCCGTCGGTTATTGAAGTACAATCGCGGTGGGGATTTCCAATATACATATCCCGTGTTAGGCGCATCAGATAATGTGTTACGGAATCCCATCGATCTTGCCTGTGCACCAGATAACCGGATCTATATTTTGGATAGCGGATATCAAGGAATTCATGTATTTAATAATCATCTAGAATGGATTGAATCCGTTACGTTTAGTGAAATATTAACCAACACACAAAACCAGCGGGATCGTCGTCAACCACTTCTTATACGTCCAGCGCGATTTCAACCCTATAGAATCACTGCAGCAACCAATCATATGTATTTGTTAACCCCAGACCATACGATATATCGGATGAATTTTTCTCTTCAACTTGATACAATATTAGGAAATCCAGGGGTTCCTCGATCCAATAATTATAATGAAATGGATGATATCTTTACGTTAGATGATGAACGCGTGTGTTTGTTTGACGGACTAACCCATAATCTCATGCTGCATGATCTGGAAGGTCGCGCGAAAACAACCCTTCCCGAGCAAAATGAACATAATTTACTGTTTACTGCCACAGACGAAGAACTCATTGGTGTAAACTCTCGAAGCGGTTTAGTAACGTTTTACGATGTCATGAGAGGGAGACTTACTGCCGTAAAACATCTACCCTTACAACAGTTCCGTGGGTATCCAGCCCATTTACGTGTAAATAAACATAATGAAATGGTGGTTGGATATAAGAATGATGCATCGCTTTATATTTTTGATAACCGAGGGTTTATTCTTAATCGTATCGCTCCCTATGGCTCGGGGCAACGTCAGACCGATTACCATTACTTGTTGGATCTTTCAATCGTAAAGGGACTTCCTATTGTATCGGATCGGCATGGAAACATGCATGTAACCATTGAAACCTCCGATGGCATATCCAAACATATCTACACCCTTCCCAACGAACAAGTGGCGGTAAGTCATACCCCCATGGATGAAACATCAATCGCTGTATTGCTAATGCCATCAGCTACGGTATGTCGGTTTACCATACAGAATGGGGAATTACAACCCATGTTTGAGCTTGCATCTTCATTACATGATACCATACAGGCACCTGAAAAAATCGTGTTTTCCGGCAAAATGTTTTGGATATTCGATCGGTTCCAAAATAAGATCTATCAATTTAATCAAACCGGAACCTATTGGGGAACCATTGATTTACCAACCGAAGAACGCATTCGGGATTTTACCGTTTCGGATAGGCTTAATGCCATCCATGTACTCTATGCTAGTCAATTAATTCGTGTGCCTATCCATGGAACAGAGGGAGTACATCAGATAGAGTTCGACACGAAGATGGCAGGTTTATTCTATAAGCTAGCGGTGGATTCTGATACCGGATTGATTGCGGTGAGTGATCACAATTTTGGTCGGATTGTATTGCTTAATGATCAAGCCACTCCTGTTTTCGTAGAGGGAACCGAAGGAAACGATACGCATCAGTTTTTTCGTCCTTCCCATTTGCAGTTTTCCAATAAAATGCTTTGGGTCATGGATGCTGGTAATTATCGAACGGTGGCATATCCAGTGGAATCTGGTGATTCAGAAAATGAATCAGATGAGGAAACCATCCCAAGCGAACTCGAAACAGAAAATACAACCATTGCAGTTCGTTAATCCACATTTGCCAATATTAAAAAGTCCATCGCGTTATTCCAACAATCCTACTTGTAACCTGTTCCCTAGTATGTATTTATGTCGCAACCATCGCACATAGGATATTTGTTAATCTTGTGTTTTTGGCTCAATTTTGCTTATTTATTGTTTTTTTCTTATATTGTTGATATACTATAAAGTGAGGAGTATCCGGTTAGGATATGCTGACCTCACATTGTATACCATCTATTTTGGTACTAAACTATGGCACAAACGATAGAAGTTGCAGATTTGAAAGTATCCGCATGCAAAGATGATATATTAATTACCTATGCGTTAGGTTCCTGTATTGGATTATGTATTTTCGATCCGGAATCCCATATCGGTGGATTGCTTCATTACATGCTCCCTATGTCCAAGCGTGGATCGATGAAAAATCCGTTTGCATATGCAGATACGGGTATCTTGATGCTATTACAACGATATCAGGAGCTAGGCGGAAGTCTTTCACGAGCTGTATTAAAAGCGGCGGGAGGAGCCACCCTTAATAGGGATGAGTTTCTCTTTCGGATTGGGGAGCAAAATATCGAAGCTCTTCATCGAGAATTGAATCGATTTCAATTAAGATTAGCAGGTATGGACCTGGGTGGAACATGCAGTAGAACGTTAAGGTTCGATTTACATCGCGGACTAGTTCTTCTTAAGAAACATACACAAGACGAACGTCCCTTGTGAATATGAATATCTAGTGTTGGTCAAAATCGTTTTTCTATCTTGAGCAAATCCTATGTCTTTCTTATGGTTACAAAAAATCATCAGAAATTACATCGTTTATTTTTTTATTTGGGTTGAATGCATCCATCCGAGCTCCGATTAGTTCCATTCCACCTACGCTGAAAACACCCCTCCTGAATTTATCAAGTTTGAAACTTTTTTTGATTTTGTTTTAGAAGCGGGATTATATTAATATTATTAGTGTTACATAGGGTACGCTGATTTCCTTTACATGGCAAAACCCAGAAATATTTTGATTTAAGGATTTCTGTAATCAAAAGGGATTTATGATGGAATTGATTCAATGGCGTTCTGAGTTTAGTGTGGGAAATGAGAAAATCGACTATCAACACCAAAAACTGGTGGCAATGATTAACGATTTAATTCTCGCACGGGAGGACGGGAAAGGTGCCGATCATATGCATAATGTGGTGTTGGGTCTATTTAGCTATGTGAATATACATTTTTCTTTTGAAGAAAGCGTAATGCGTGAAATCAATTACCCCCATTTGGACGAACATAAACTATTACATCAGGATCTTGCAGAAAAGGTTGTAAACCTTAAAAAAGCGCATGATTCGGGAGATAACAAGGAGCTCCTTTCCCAGGAAACCTTAGAATTTCTGAAAAGCTGGTTGACAGACCACATCTTAAATGAAGACACAAAACTTCGGGACTATCTGGAATAATATCGCACTCGAATAAAGGGTGGGTTGGTGGATTCGACATCGCCACTACAAGGCATCCACGTATTAATCGTGCGGGTATAAATATATTCATAATGACCGTGGTTTCTATTGGAATTCCAGGGAATTATCCATGCTGCAAGATATCAAAAAGGAATGTGGGCAGTTACGTGTTGACAAAACCTCCTGAAAAAAAAACGAATAATCCTGGTCTACCTGAATTGCAGGTTATACGAGACGAACCAGTATTATTATATCAAATCAGCTTTTTTATTATTGGAATTTCATATATCGTTTTCTATTTCGTATTTCGCACACTCAATCCTACCTTATACGAACCATTTTTCTTTCGGGTCTTAATCGCTGGATTAACACTCGGGATTGTAATTGCTTCATATTTTATAACATTCATTAAAAATCAACTCCAAAATATCCTCTATGTGCTAAGCTGGTTGATTATTCTGCATTTTCTTTATTTGGGGATTCTGGTTAATCCGTTTTCACTGGAGTATTTAGCTTCAGCGTTTATTTTTATATTTATATCGGATGTATTTTTACTTCAACGTGGGTTATTGCTTACACACAAAGTTTTCAGTGTGCTTGTGCTTACGCTTATCATCATCCTTTTTCCAGATTTCCCCGTAAACAAAATATTAGCGTTCATTCTATTACTCGTTCTATACGCTTTTAATACGTTTGTTCTTTTAAGAATCATTCGGACCAGAAAGAAACTGGAGTCGAGTCAAACATTTTTGTACACGTTGTATGCAGAACTGGGTGATGCACTCGTTTTACTGGATCTAACCTCCCGTACTATAATTGATATGAATGCGACTGCCCATCGTTGGCTTGGAATACCACCAACAAGTGATTTAAGAAGTTTAAGCATTACCAGGGATCCTGTTAGTTTTTCGTAATCCAGCATCCATAGTGCATCAAAAAAATGA
>CAYPZJ010000432.1:0-4485 GCA_964414635.1 uncultured Spirochaetia bacterium | reverse complement strand
GGGTTCTTTTTCCATTATCTGGTCTGTCATTTCATTTGAAGCGATCTTGGCAGCATTTTATACCCGATTGGGTTTCACACCGTTTGAAATGAGTCTGGTAGTTCTCATTCCCAATCTTGCTTTTTTCTTTCAGGTTTTTGTAGCTCGTGGGCTGGCTCGGGTTATTCACAAACGGAATGGAGTCATCCTCCTCGTTGCTATAGCTCGGTTTATCTGGTTCATCGTACCGGTTGTACCATTCCTACCTGATACGTTAGACATAGGATTTTTTCAAATTCCTTTTTTTCAGAAAGGTGTCTTCTTAGCGTTACTAACCATTTCTTATATGGCGAATACTTCCGCTGGAATTCTGTGGGCATCCTGGATGGCAGATAGCGTTGCCGAAAAACATCGTGGGCGCTTTTTTGGAATACGCAACATGATTCTTCAAATCATGCGTCTACTCACTTTTTTCTTTTCAGGATTATTTTTAGGGGATAATCCTTCTCTTACTTATGAATATCCCATCTTGTTTGTTATCGCTGCAATAGCAGGGATGATCTCAACTGTAGTGATCTTCAAACAACCCAAAATGATTACCACATATTCTAATGATGAGTCGACTCAACCCCATACACCGCTAGTAAAACAAGTGCAGATGTCACTGGAAAACGCTGGGTTTCGATCGTTTCTAATGTTTGTAGTCATCTGGGTTTTCCTAGTGGGCTTGGCAGGTCCCTTTTGGGTTCCATTCACGATTAAATATGTCCATATGACCGAACAGCAAATAACACAAATGTTTATGATTAGCACAGCTACGAGTATTCTTTTTTTCTATTTATGGGGGTTGGTAATCAATCGATTTGGAAACCGACCCGTTCTCATTCTAGCGTGTATTGGACGGTTCTTAACCCAACCACTGTATATCGTTGCTTCGAATGGATTTTTGGGGTGGACATATGAATGGATGTTTATTTGCGAGTTTTTTTCGGGTATTTGTAATTCAGGTTTGGGACTGGCTATGTTTAATTACACTATCGCATATGGAAAACCGCATCAAAAAAGCATGTTCTTGGCTATCTATTTTATAACTACCGGTTTATTTGGGATCCTTGCTACCCTTACAGCTGGATTGGTTGTTGATTGGATTCCTGTTTTTCATATTGGGGATTGGGTGTTCTATGGGATGTCCGTTATGATTGTGCTCGCTACAGTCGGAGCCTTGATAAGTAGTTTTATGGCTGCACGATTGGGAGAGCGGGGAGCGACCCATCAGATGTGGCGCTATTTCTTCGATGCTCTTGTTCAAGGTGTGGGGAGAATGCTACGCCGTCCCTTCCCATAACCTTTGCTGCGTGCATAACTCCCTTGTATATCGATTAAACCGTTATCAAATGCTAATAAAAAGCCACTTACCGTTCTTGTAATTGAATGGAAAACCTATTATACTCCCTGCAAGTAGTTTGGACTATTCGGGGCAGAATACCTCGTTCCTACCTGTAATGCTGCTTCCATCTAAATCAAAGGAGCGGATCATGGATTCAATGAATAATACTGCTTTAATCACGGGTGCTTCATCTGGAATTGGAGAAGCATTGGCACGCAAACATGCATCTTTAAATGGAGATCTGATCTTGGTTGCACGCTCGGAGGATAAATTAAATCAAATGAAAACCGAACTGGAATCCCAGTATAAAACCCAAGTACGAATTCTTCCCGTAGATCTGAATCAACCTACCAGTCCTCAAAAAATATTCGATTATGTCAAACAAAACGATATTATGGTAGAGATCCTTATTAATAATGCTGGGTTTGGAGGACACGGGTACTTCCATGAACGAGCATGGGAACAAGAGCAGTCTATGATTCAGGTGAATGTGATTGCGCTAACCCATCTCACCCATTTGATCCTCCCTGATATGATCCAGCGGAATCGGGGACGGATATTAAATGTTGCATCGACCGCAGCATTGGTCCCTGGAGGACCGTTACAATCGGTTTATTATGCAACCAAATCCTATGTCCTTTCTTTCTCGTACGGACTAGCTGGGGAATTAGCCCATACCGAAGTTAAAGTTACCATCTTATGTCCAGGTGCGACGAAAACAGCATTTGAGAAAACAGCAGGGCTTGAAAAAACCAAATTATTTACCAAGGCAACACTTACACCTGAGCAAGTCGCCCAAGATGGCTATCACGCAATGATTATGGGCAAATTATTCAAGAAGACCGCTGTCACCTTGGGTAATCAAATAAATCTGATGATGGTTCCATTGGTTCCCAAACGAACCGTATTGGAAATGATACGACGGATGCAGGAAATAGATGAATGAAAAGGGCATGATTACTCAGAAGTGATATGATAGGTAAAGCTATCCCAGGGAATCCCCAACCATTCCATCTGAAGAAGAATGATTATTACAATCGATGTAGCGGTGGTTAGGTAGCATAACGCTAAGCCGATTTTGGAGATACGAATTCCCCGCTTTGCATCGGAATGATTGAGCTTCCATAATGCATAATGCCCCGTTATGAGACCCGGTATAGAAAACAACAAACCTAATCCAAAGAACCCAAAGATTCCGAATAAAATGGTTGCTATAGCAGAACCTTCCAGGGGTTTTTGTTGAGTTGATTCGGATACTGTTTGGTCCATTGTGCTACTTCTCCGTTTTAAAGAGGCTCACCTATGTGGTGGTTATGCTGAAGTCGATAAGCATTCAACAATCTTCGGAAGTACCGTTGTGGTGGAATCTTGTATGAATAAATCGGTCCGACTATTCGTTAACGGTGTTCGTTCCAAATTAATTTCAATGAGTTTTCCTGATTTCGGTAATAAATACGGAATGGAGGAAACCGGAACCACTGAGGCAGATGTCCCTGCTACGATTAATACATCGGCTTGCCGGGTATGATCATGCGCTGCCTGGAGTACATCCCCCGGCAGCATTTCTCCAAAGAATACAATTTTAGGTTTCAATGGAATGGAACACGCTTGACACAAAGGAATCTTCTCCCCATCATAGGGGATGGTGGGATCCGTTCGTTCCCAAACCGTGTTGCATTCTAAACATTCATACAAATTCCCAGAACCGTGTACTTCCAATACGGTGGTGTTACCTGCTCGTTGATGCAACATATCTATGTTCTGTGTAATAATCGCTTTCAAATACCCCATATGCTCGAGCTGGGCAAGTCCGATATGACCTGGATTGGGTTCTTTCCCCTCCAATTCACTGTAGAGTTCGTGTAAAAACCCCCATATTTTTCGTGGATTCTGGATAAAGGCTCCGAGCTCCGCATATTCCATGGGATCATACCGAGTCCAAATCCCATCTTTTCCACGAAAATGGGGAATCCCACTATCTACAGAGATGCCAGCCCCTGTTAGAGCAACGACATGGGAGGCTCCCCGAATAAAATTTGCAGCTTCGGTGCATTGATCGCTTATCCGCTGATCCATGTGCAGTTTTCCTTAATACAAAATACCTGCATACCCAACAAAATTATCATCCGGATTCACATCGCTTGAGGTAAAATAATCGATCAACTCCCCTCGTTCAACCCCATGGCTTTTCGCAATGGCAAGGATTCCCGCAGCTGCTCCAGCAGAACAGGCAGCCTTGTTTTGATTCGCATGGTTTATTAAGGAATCCAGATTCAGCTCCAGAGCAAATTCAATGAATTTCTTGTCGTTTTCATCTCGAACCCATGCTAACGCTTCCTGTCCCTTCCCCTTCGGTGTGAATCGAAATCGGGGTCCATAATGGGTGAGATCTGTAGAACCAAAGTATACTACGGATTTTTTATTCTGCTTTATGATTTGATCTAATGCTAGTGCTGTGTCTGCCGCTGTTTGTGATGGGGGGAGATGCATTGCAACCAATTTGCTTTCAGGAAACAGATATTTCACCATAGGAATATGTACTTCAATGGTGTTATCTTCTAAATATCCTGTATCCTCTTTACAGTCTGTTTTCTGAAGGAGCTGAGATGTAATGGCTTCATCAAAAGGCATTTCTCCAAAAGGGGTTTCCCAACTGCTATTATGTAATACAATCGGTTGATGCTTGTCCAATAAATGCCCACCAAAAACCACTACCACATCCGGATTATGCTCTGAATACGACTGGAATACCGAGAACGCAAGTTTCCCACTAAACATCCATCCGGCATGGGGAACAATGCCACCAATTTCACCTTTTTGAAGTCCAGGATACGCTTTCTTATATGATTGGAACATGGTTTGATTTTCATGCGCTACGCCAGGGTACCAGGTTCCCATAAGGCTTGCACGACGTTTTGAAGGCATACAAACAATCCTTGATTCACTGAGTTCGCTTCATGAATACAGTATAGAAAGATTGGCTGGGGTTGTCAACCAAATTGGGAATGGTTATGCACTCTTGACATCCGATTCGTTTTTCATATGCTCGCTATTATCTTATGCTCTGATATTACGCGCTCTCTAAAAACCGCTTCAAGCGTTGTATATACCGCCTATAG
>CAYPZJ010000431.1:0-4497 GCA_964414635.1 uncultured Spirochaetia bacterium | reverse complement strand
ACGCCCCCACTAGCAAACCCAACAAAACCATTCCAATTATTAATGTCATTGCCAGAAACTCAGGTGAAAAGCGGTTAGAGCTAATTGCCCAAATCACAAAATGGATAAATATGACGATCAATAAGGTTTTAAGGAGCAATCGCCCCAATTGGTTTAGCAATATTAGATAGATCCCACTTATGATCCCGAACAGGGATAAAATAAATGTTGTAATAAACGTCCACAGTCCAATCTCATCAATATAAATATACGCATAGAATAAAAAACCAGCGAAGAAGATCGAACAGATCAAGGTTATTATCCCTATGGTACGAATGATGATTCGATATCGGGTAATAAGTCGTTCTTCTTTATCAGGCATTGTTTCATGAATTTGGGTTGCCATATAGCTACGTCCCTTTGTGTTACTTTTCAATCGGTGGATTCTAAATGGGATGACGGGGTTTTATCACATACACACACAAACCTATCCAAACTTGGTAACCTTCCCATCTATTTATTATATTATCGGTAAGGGATGAAACACACGTTACGATTGGAATGATTACGCGTGTTCCAATCTCTATTAACACCACACGAAAGGAGATGCTATGCGTTTACAAGATAAAGTTGTGATTGTAACCGGGGGTGCCAATGGGATAGGAAAAGCCACAGTTTTACGTTTTGCAGCAGAAGGTGCAAAGGTTATGGCATGCGATCTGGATGAGCAAGGATTAGCAACCTTGAAGACCGAAGTAGAAGGGAAGGGGGGCGTGTGTGAAACGAAAATAGTGAATGTTGCCAAGAAAGAGGATGTGGATGCGCTTGTAAAGCAGACCAAAGATACCTTCGGGAAAATTGATATCCTTATTAACAATGCGGGAATCACTCGTGATAATTTGCTCATAAGAATGAAGGAAGAAGAATGGGATGCGGTCATCAATGTTAATCTCAAAGGGGTGTTTTTAGTAGGTCAAGCGGTTGCCCAGGTTATGATGCGTCAAAAAAGCGGAACGATTATCAATACCTCCAGTGTTGCTGGTGTATATGGAAATTTTGGACAAACCAATTATTCTGCAACAAAAGCGGGTTTAATTGGGATAACCAAAACATGGGCAAAGGAACTCGGGAAACGCAATATAACATGCAATGCAGTCGCACCTGGTTTTATTCAGACGGAAATGACGGCTTCTCTTCCAGAAGAAGTAATCACCATGGGGAAAGAGCGAACACCACTGGGGAGATTGGGTACAGTAGAAGATGTAGTAAATACCTATTTATTTTTAGCAAGTGATGAATCCAACTTTATTAATGGGCAAGTGATTGGGATCGATGGGGGATTAACACTCTAATTAAAACGCAGCAATTGATCACAACAATTGATAAAAGCGAGGAAGCATGGATGAATCCACTACTGAGGAAAACATTGCCAGTCATTGCGAACACGGTGAAGCAATCTCTTGATAGAATAAGACTTTCTTCGTCCATCATTCATTGCTTCTGGATAACTGACGTGTTCCTACCTATGGAATATTGATAAAAGAGAAGGGTTCTAAATGATCCGCTATTTCGTGTAGATGGAGAGCATCGTTTAGAAGGAATTTCCTTTATTGGACCAGATTATTAACCGATGATTTATACGAAAGCATAGTGGTTGGGTTCATGTGTTGAACGGCATTTGTTTTTTAGTTTGTGCTATTATAGTACACAGAATAGTCCCAACCCTAATTGAGGATCTACCGTATGAAACATCGAGTGATTATCCTATTTATTACGCTCGGCGTATTGCTACCTGCTTCAGGATTTAGTAATCTCAATGATTTTCTAAATTGGCCCCATCAACATGTGTATCGTACTTTGGAAGAGTTTTATACCCTGTATCATCAAGGGTTGTACGATAACACCACCAATGTGATGACGCGCATACGATATTTACATTGGGCATTGCGATCACCGTTTAATCATCCGGTGGATTGTCTTGCGACGATTAATAATCCGTTAGAGTATGAGCATTATAAGAATTTAATGTATACTCATCTTTCATTTCTACTTACTAAAGAATATATGAATTTTGCACATCGCTTCGACAAAGAAGTACTTTATTGGTATGATCATCATTACAAAGAAGTCTTACTGCGGGGTTATCAAATTGCGAAAGAATGCTATATAAATGCACGCTACTATTGGCACCGGACGAAAAACTTCGCCAAACTCTGCTACCAAAATCGAGATATGTATCTTCATGGTCCCCAAATGGCAGCAATACAGGATGAGGTTGCACGCATTGTCGAGGTGAATGAAAAAACGGAAATGAATTGGGACACGATTAATATTCACGATCGCACCGCTTATTTGGATTACCGTTACGATCACCTTATCGAAGCCCGCCTGGCTTCCCTACAAGAAAAGGAAGAGGAATTGCGAGCCGGATTAAACCAATAAGCAAGATTGATACCAATACATCAAAAAAAAGCACTGATTTGATTTTTATTTTGTTCTTGTATTGACATCTGCGCTGGAAATTATTAAACTAAAGATTGCGGTTGAAGAGAGCCGCTAGCTCAGTCGGTAGAGCAACGCCCTTTTAAGGCGTGGGTCTTGGGTTCGAGCCCCAAGCGGCTCAAATAGACTGCTGATAGGATGCCTAAAGGGTATTTGTGGTCTTACTTCGTATCTACCGTGTCGCCTTCGTCTAACGGTTAGGACACCGGGTTTTCATCCCGGCAATAGGGGTTCGATTCCCCTAGGCGATGAATCACCTCCAGCCTACTGTATTTCCTTTTGAGCAAAAAAGTCCAAGACCGCTTGGGTGCTTCGCTCATCCATTTTTTCTACAGCAAGCAAATCTTCCCGTGTTGCCCGACGAATCGCTTTCAGTGAGTGGAAGTGTTTGTAAAGTGCTCGTTTTCGTACGGCACCAATCCCCTGAATTTCATCCAATTGAGACCACATTAATCGTTTGGCTCGTATCTTTCGATGAAACGTAATCCCAAAACGATGAACTTCATCCCTGACTTCCTGAAGGAATCGAGCGGGTTTGGAATCGTTGGGTATCGGAAGTGGTTCTGGTTGATTTGGAACATAGATGTCTTCTTCTTTTTTGGCAAGGCTAATAATTGGAATAGCCAAACCTAACGCATCCAGCACCTCTTTTGAAGCGTTTAGTTGCCCTTTTCCTCCATCAATTAAAATTAGATCGGGTCGTGGTAAGTCTTCATTAAGCACACGCTGATAGTGTCGTGCTAACCCTTCTTGTAGCATCGCGTAATCATCGGGGGTGTCTTTCCCTCGTATTTTGAAAATTCGATAATTTTTTTTGTCTGGGATTGCGTTGGTAAAACATACCATAGCTGTAACGGAAAGTAATCCTTCCGTGTTGGAAACATCAAATGCTTCAATCCGACGTGGTTCGGTAGGGAGCTGGAGCACTGTTTTTAGATCCATCAGCACCAATTCTTTGGCAGTTACTTTCTTTTTTTCCTGAAAGGTGTATCGAGCGTTTTCGCATGCCATCGTCAGCAGGTCGTGTTTTGGACCTGATTTGGGGATTGTAAACCGAACAGAACCGTTCCGCTCTCGTTCCAAAAATTGTTTAAACGGATCTTCCAAATCGGGGATAAAAGGGAGCACGATTTCAGCAGGAATTTCGGATGCCCTGGAATAATGCTCTTGCAGCACTTGTTCCAAAATAATTGCAGGTTCATCATCCTGTTCGTAGGAATACGTAACTTTCCCAAGTAATTTCCCATCTCGAACCCGCATAATCGCAAGAAAGCTGTAGGAATCGGTTTGAAAAAAACCCACGACATCACAATTGGTTTCACGCTCCAAATGCGCACGTTGCTTCTCTGCAATCGTCGTTACGGTTTTTAGTTGGTCCCGATATGTGGCAGCTTCTTCAAACCGAAGTTTTTTGGAGGCTTCCACCATTCGTTTTTCAAGCTCATGCATTAATTGTTGGTATTGCCCTCGTAAATATAAAACAATAGGGTCAATGTATCGCTTCTGATATTCCTCTGGAGTTATCGTTCCCTGACAAGCTCCCGAACACCGGTTCATGTGGTAGTTCAAACAAGGGGAATCGATTTTTTTGCCGGTGAGTTTCTTTCCACAAAGTCGAAGTGGAAAAATTCGTTGGAGAACCTTAATGTGACGCCGAATAGAGCCCGCATTCGGATATGGACCAAAATAGCGTGCTCCGTCTTTGAACCGTCGACGGGAAACGATAAGCCGAGGATAAGGTTCTTTCGTGATCTTTAAAAACGGATATTTTTCGTTGTTTTTAAGGTCAATATTAAACCGTGGCTGGTGTTGCTTAATCAGATTATTTTCTAAGATGAGTGCTTCGATTTCGTTGGAAGTGGTGATAAAATCAACATGGTGGATTTTTCGAACCAGCGCACGCGTTTTGGGATCTTTCTTTGTATGATTAAAATAGGAGGCTACCCGTTTTTTTAAAGAAATTGCTTTCCCCACATATAGAATTTCATCTGCTTTATTCTTCATTAAGTAGACACC
>CAYPZJ010000430.1:0-4497 GCA_964414635.1 uncultured Spirochaetia bacterium | reverse complement strand
ACATCATCATAGGAACGAAGCATCGTAACCAACTTGATATACATAAAACCTGGTTGGTTGCACAGATCGGTGGCTATTTGTTCCAAATCCGGAGGCGTCTTTTCCCATTCGTGGCGTGAAAGAATCAATGCTTCTTTATGCGGTTCCAATGAAGCAAGAGCGGGGTAATCGTACTCCACATCAACCGCATTAAAACCTAATTGGAGTGCTTGAACGATTAAGTTTTGTTTCTCTTCCACACTTCCTTCAAAAAATCCTCGATCCTTCGGTTCGCGTAATGTGAAAACCAATGGAAGATTAAATTCGCTCCGTATTTGTTCTAACGCAATACCAGGATAATAATCATACCGGATTTCCAGGATATCACAATAGGTATGTATGCATGCTTTTAGATCGGCGCTCATGGTTAACGGATTTTCAATAAGAGAACCGACAATACATGGAGGTGTAGAACATGGTACATTCATGATTAATTCTGTGGCTCTAAATAGGACTGAAGATATTCTTTTAGAAGCGGCAATAACTCATTGCTCTGAAGCGGAGTTGTATATAATCCGTCGTGCGCTTCAATCTGTCCTGGTTTACGTATAAAAACAAAATGAATCCCATCGGCATTATTCTTTTTATCGTGTAGCATTAGCCTGAATAAGGTTTCTGCAGTTGGTGATTCGTGAAAGGATGGAAACAAGTGCAATTGTCGAAAGGTATTGAAAATTTGATCAAATTGAGCCCTAGACAAAATACCCAGTTTCATTGCTACAAAATTCGCAAACTGAATCCCAATCGCAACCGCTTCCCCATGGGTGATAGTAAACTGACTATATAGTTCCAGAGCATGTCCCAAGGTATGACCATAATTTAAAACCTGGCGAATTCCTTTCTTTTCCTGGGGATCTTGCTCTACCACTTCCCACTTTTGTTGCTGAGCATAGAATAGATATGGCGTAATTCGAGTCATGAAATCATCCCACGTAAGGTTCTGATCGTTATATTTATGACGAAACAGTTCCTGTACATCATATTCCAAAAAAATATCCACCAGCTCGTGATAATACTCTCCATCACAGAGTAGTAAGGATTTTAAGCATTCAGTTGTCCCACTAAGGAATTCCCGTTTTGGAAGCGTTGATAAAAATTGGGTATCGGATACTACCAAATACGGCAGATGAAAAGCACCCAGGCTGTTTTTTCCGTATTCTGTATTAACACCAACTTTTCCACCAATACTTGCATCTACCATCGATAGAACGGTTGTTGGTACAATCACCCATGGGATTCCTCGTTTGCATATGGCAGATGCCATACCTACGACATCACTAATCATCCCCCCCCCAACTGCCAATACCAAATCGCTACGACCAACGTGATGTATTAATAACCAATGAGCCAATTCCATAAGGGTTTCAATCGATTTATTGTGTTCTGTAGCCTCCAGCGTTTTAACCAGATTGGCACCCAAAAAATCCAATAATGTTTTCCACGATTCAGAATGGAGTGTAGGGATTTGTTCATCCACAATAATAGCAATACGCGACGGTTGGCGCTTTTCCAATAGAACATGCAACCCATCAATCAGAATATGCTTTCCCATTAATAAATTAGCAGGGAACGCTACCTTAATTGTATTAGATAATTCATGGGACATGATTCCCACCCTCTATTTTCCAGATAACCATTCAAAATTAAATTGATCGTGTTCCATGTTGCTTTTCATATGGGCAAGTGTCTCCCCCCCATACCGATCGGTCAAAGCTGAGGCGAGCTCGATCGTAACCATCGCTTTGCCAACAAGTGATGCCGCAGGTAAAGCACACACATCCGATCGTTCATACACCGCCGTATAGGGTTCCTTAGTATTAACATTTACGGACTGTAATGGTGCCTTTAGTGTGGGAATAGGTTTCATAACTGCATTAAGTATGATAGCCTCACCATTACTGATTCCACCTTCTATACCCCCTGCATGATTCGTTTTCCGATAGAATCGAGCCCCATCATGGAAAATTTCATCCATTACGTCTGATCCTTTATGATTCGCAAATTCAAACCCCATTCCAATTTCTACACCTTTTATTGCATTTATGGAAAGCAGCGCCCCTCCCAATCGTGCATCCAATCGTTGTTCCTTCGACGCATAACTGCCCAAACAAGGGGGAACGCCAATAGCGATAACCTGAAACACGCCTCCCACAGTGTTTCCTTCCGCTTTGCATTCATCTAAGAACACTTTCATTTTTTTTTCCGCTTCGGGATCGGTACAATTTAATTCAGATTGTGCTACTGCTTGATCAATTTTATTAGGTGGAATGGTTAATGGTTCAATTGTTATCCCACCCAATTTTGTAACATGACTAAACACATCGATATTAAAATGTTGGAGTAATAATCGGCAAAACGCACCTACTGCAACTCGTATCGCCGTTTCTCGAGCACTGGAACGTTCCAATACATCCCGCATATCGTGTCGGCGATACTTCATAGCTCCTACTAAGTCCGCATGCCCTGGACGAGGACGCACAATCGGCTCCGGATTGATCTCTTTCCAATTTACATAATCACGATTGTGTATTTGAATGGCGATTGGCGCACCTATCGTCTCACCATTCCGCACGCCCCCTACAATCTCACAGGTATCCCGTTCGATTTTCATCCGATCTCCGCGACCATATCCTTTCATCCGATCGGCTAAACGAGCATTGATATAATCGATATCAATTGGAACTCCCGCTGGGAATCCATTTATTATAGCGGTTAACAAGGGACCGTGGGATTCCCCTGCAGAATAATATTCAATCATCCTGGGTCACCTTTACCATCGAATCAATAAACCCAAGCACTTCTTTAATCATCGCGGGTTTATCCCATAAATGATCTTCAATACGTTTTACAATGGCACTTCCAACGATAGCTCCCCATGCTCCCGATCCATAAACCTGTTTGCTATGGGAGGGAGAAGAAATACCGAAACCAACACAAATGGGTAAATCCATACTCGATTTTAATTGATTAATCGTAGGAGGTAGATCCTGACTCAAATCTTTCCGCACTCCTGTCACCCCAAAAACCGATACCAAATAAAGAAAACCAGAACCAAGCTCGCTAAATAAGGGATATCGCTGTGGATCAGTATTAGCAGAAAGAAGGAAAACCGAATCCAAACCTTCATCATGCATGTAGGGTATTACATCCTGCGCAGCTTCAGGGGGAAGATCAGCAAGTACCAGACTATTTGTTCCACTCTCGGAAAACCTTTTCAACATAGCTTTTTCGCCATTGGAAAATATCAGATTATAATAGGTTAAGATACCAATTGGAATGGAGGGTACGTGGGAACGAACATCCGAAATAAACCGGAATACTTTAGAAAGGTTTATTCCTGCTTCAAATGCACGAATATTTGATCGTTGAATGACCGGACCATCTGCAATAGGATCGGTGTAGGGGATGCCTAATTCGATTGCGTCTGCACCTGCATTACAGGCACCAATCACCAACTCCAATGATGTTTGATAATCGGGATCCCCGATCATGAAGAACGGAATAAAGATCCGTTTTTTTGTTTGATGCAGTTGTGTATATTTCGATGGGTTAGCCATAATTCTGTTTTGTGTTTCCTCTAACAGTACATACTTTTACTCTAGGAACTCGCAGGTGGTGGGAATCTAACAAGAATCCCCAAAAAAGGCAATGGCGAAATGGATCCCACCCGGGAACCTTCCTCTTTGGGGCTTCAAGTACTTTTAGAGGGATCGTTATCAATAAATTTACTTCTGTAGTAAATTTTATTAGAATATAAGTGTGAGGGCGTTATGTATTCATATTAAGTGCGAAACGGAGTAACAGAACAAATATGGATCATATTGTTCTTTCTGAATCCAATTTTTATCCTGTTTTTAATCACGTTAGTGATGCGGTAATTCTTTTAGATACTCATTTTGTAATAAAACATACCAATAAGGCATGTACCGATCTATTTGAGTTCTCAACCTCAAACAATATCCCACCATCCATTTTTTCCTATTATCCAGCAGAACGATCGGATATCACCTCGCAACAAAATATCCAACAATATATCCAGCAAGGAAAAATTTGGGAGGGAACCATTCCTGTTCATACAAAAACACAGCAGGTGTTGGAACTGCATCATATTTTTATTCCTTTAGTAAATACACAGACGAACGTGGAAGAAATCCTTTTAATAATCCATAAGCCGCGGCAGGTGCGGGAAAACCAACTGATTGTTTCCAAAGCCGATGCTGTTCAAAGTAGTAATGTTAAAACAGCATTCATACGCAACCTCAGTCATGAGCTACGCTCTCCACTTAATGCCATCTTGGGACATTTACAACGCTTCAAACATGGTGCAGAACTAACCGAACCTTATCAAGAACTGCTGGAAACCATCCACCTGAATACCAACCATCTTTTGCACTTAATTGATGATGTGAATGATTTAGCTAAAATAGAACAGGGAAAGTTGCCAATCAATTCTACCCC